>NZ_PIGC01000003.1:0-355221 GCF_003050065.1 Vibrio sp. 10N.286.51.C3
GCCGAAACTAGCGCACTGACGCTTAGCGTCCCCAGTGCCAATCCATACTTAATAATGTGCTTCATCCTATTCTCCTTGTTTTGGGTGAGCTAACGCTATCATCTAGCCCTACCCAATCAAGGCTGCAACCTGCCTTTACCTTTAACGAGTCCTGGGAAACTCCCTAAACACTATGAAGTACTACTACAGAAAATATCCATGTTTATCCTGCCACCCCGAAGAGAAGATAGAAGTTATCTTCGCTGGGTGAAACTGAAACCCAAGAAATATGCGACAAATAGAAAAAATGCCAGTCAGCTTAACTGACTGGCATTACATCATCAAGATGGTCTTTTTTATTACTGAGGCTAGGGCTATTTAACTGGCTGTTTTACGCATTATCTTGCCACAAATGTATTCGCCAATAGGCATCGCTGAGGTCGCCGCTGGCGATGGTGCATTGCACACATGCAAGCTTCTTGGGCTCTCCGCAAACAGGAAGTCATGAACCAAGGTACCATCTTTGAGTACCGCTTGAGCACGAATACCTGCAGGGTATGGCTTGAAGTCAGACACAGTGATACTTGGGCAGTACTTATTAACCAACTTTAGATATCCCGGCTTCCACCACGAGTTTTTAAACTCAACCAAACCGGTTTTTAGGTGCTTAGCCGTCACCTTCCAAAAACCAGTAAAGCTCAGCATCTGCAAGGTATCCTTAACGCTAAAATTAAGCTTACCGTAACCTTCTCGCTTCCACCCTTGAACCGCGTTAGGTCCTACCGTTACCGAGCCATCAATCATGCGTGTTAAATGGACGCCTAGGAAAGGCAGTTCAGGGTCAGGGATCGGATAGATAAGGTGGTTCACCACTTGGTTATGTTTAGGATCAAGCTGATAGTATTCACCGCGATAAGGCACGATTTGGAAGTCGGTTTCAATGCCAAGCATGCTGGTCATTCTATCCGCCATCAAACCAGAACAAGTGATCAAAAATCGACTATTGAGTTGTAGAGTCTGACCATCTACTTTGCATGTTAACTGCACCTCATCCTCTTGCTCATCCGCCATAATCACTTCAGTACCGAGGCTGAGCTTGCCACCCGCTTCAACAAACTCTTGAGCCATTACTTCGGTGACTTTTTTGTAATCGACGATGCTAGTGGTTTTGACATAAATCGCGCCCAAGCCCGTGATGTTAGGCTCGGCAAGTTTGAGCTGCGCTTGGTCCAAGAGGTCGACATCAATGTCGTTATCGTGGCAACGCTGATAGAGCGCGTTCATGCGCTTCACTTCCTGCTCATTAGTCGCGACCAACAACTTACCGCAGTTTTCAACGGGAATATCGTGTTGGCTACAAAAGGCGATGGTGCGCTCGACGCCACGCTTACAGAAATCCGCCTTTAAACTGCCTGGAGCGTAGTAAACGCCTGCGTGAATCACACCACTGTTGTGGCCAGTTTGGTGCTGCGCAAAGCCGCGCTCCTTCTCGACTAAAAGGATACTTTTATCAGGGTGAGCTTGTTGTAATTGCCATGCGGTCGATACGCCAACAATGCCACCACCAACGATAATATAGTCGTATATTGAGTTCATAATATTCCTACACTCAGTCCTTTTAGTTATAGGGAAGCCGCGACAGCGTTAGACCCGGTTTGAGGCAATTTTGACTCCTCACGTTCTTGTTCCTTTTTCACTTGATTAGAATCGTATTTGCGGCCGCTGTAGACAAAAATGCCAACAAACAGCGCCACACATACCAAGCGGATCACGATCGACACATCAGGCCAAACCAAAGCGACCCCCAATGCAATCAATACAACACGAAGAACGAGATTGATTTCACTTTCTAGGTAACCCTCAATCGCTGCGATAAACGCGTACGTACCGATAATAGAAAAGCCACCGGTAACCAAAACCGAGGTCACATCCCAACTTACCAAGTTGGTGTAAGCAATCAACAATGGCACTAAGTACAAGCCTTTGGCGATCTTCCATGCCATTAAGCCAGTTCTCATCGGTGGTGTTTTAGCAATGGTCGCAGCCGCAAATGCAGTTAAACAAACAGGCGGAGTCACGTTACTATCTTGCGATAACCAGAATATAATCAGGTGTGCAGAGAGCAGAGCAAGGCTGATCGCTTCCAAGCCTAAGCTTTGTTCAAGCAGCGTTTCCACAAAATCAGCGGGCACTAACGCAATCAGTTCTTTTGCGGTTTCCAAAGCCATAGGTGCATTAAGCAGTTCCAGCTTTTCTGGCGCTGCCAACATGAAGATCGCTTTCGCCTGTTCAGGTAACTGACCCGAAACCAACAGGTCAAGTAATTGGCTTTCAGCAATCAACTTGTACAAAGCGGGAGCAGATAGAGTACCCAACACGATATAAGCCGCAGTTACGGGCAGGCCCATACCGAGAATCAAAGATGCCAGCGCGATCAAGGCAATCATCACCAACAAGTCACCATTGGCCCAACTATTGATCATCAACGAGAAGGTGTTACCAATACCAGTCGTGCTGATCACGTTGATAACGAGGCCAATACCTACCAACAACACCGCCGTAGTCGCCATGTTTTTCGCGCCTTGAGAAAGCGCTTCGATGATCGCCTTTGGTCCCATTTTATGATTTTTGGAGAACCACGAAGCAACAACTACCGAGATGATTGAGATACCCGCAGCGTACGTCGGCGTAAAGCCCTTCACTAACAGAGTCACTAACACTGCTAACGGGATCAGGTTGTGCCAACCTGACAGTAATACCTTCAACAGCGGTTCACAGCCAGAAGTGACCTTTTGGACACCACTACGCTTTGCTTCAATACGCACGAAAAAGGCCACCGACAAAAAGTAGATAAGCGCAGGAACGAAGGAAACCGCAATGATATCGACATAAGGGATCTGCGTGTAAGACGCCATGATAAACGCACCTGCGCCCATCACAGGTGGCATCAACTGCCCGCCCGTTGATGCAGCTGCTTCCACACCCGCGGCAAAGCGCGAAGGGAAACCCGCTTTTTGCATCAAGGGAATACTGATTACGCCAGTAGAAACCGTATTTGCCACACTCGAACCGGACACTGAGCCCATCAAGCCAGAACCAATCACCGCAATAAAGCCAGGGCCACCAATCACTTTGCCCGCGGCGGCGCGAGACACATCAATAATGTAATCACCAACGCCCGATCGCACTAAGAATGCGCCAAATAGGATAAACATGAACACGAAGGTCCAGCTGATTCTTGAGATAGAACCGAACATCCCTTCTGATGAGTAAAAGCTTCGGTAAAGCAGTGTTTCAAGGCTCAAGCCCGGAAAATGGAAGATGCCGCTGGTCCATTGTCCCCACAGTACTACGTAGCTCAAACACACTAAGATAAGCACCGGAATAAACCAGCCCATGGTGCGTCGAATCAGCTCAATAACGATGGTAATGGCCAAGATAGAAAAGAACCAATCACTGGCGATAAACTTCACGCCTCGCTCATACAAAGCATCTTCTGCAAAGGGGATGTAGATAAGACAAGCCAGAGCTGCCAAAGCGATTCCGATATCGACCGCCAGAGCGATCTTGCTCTTTTTCAGCGAGATATGGGCGGGATACCAAAGTGCACAAATGATCGCAAAGCCAGCAAAGTGGGTCGCCGAGACCCAAAGCTCTGGCAAAGTAGATAAGGTGTTAAACCAAATGTGTAATAGGGAGAGGATTACTCCCATTGTCGTTATCGCTTTGCCCACCCACGGAAAATCCGTTCGGGTCGGCAGTTCAAATTTTTTCAGTTCCTGCTGCAGCGAATCGCTCATAGAAAACTCCTGCTCTCCACAGCCAAACGCGCAGAGAAAATCCATAAAGTGAGGTGGTGCACGAACGCGTTCTCTAGCGAACGAGCACCAAGCAATTAAGTCACGAAGGGTCAGTGGACAACCAATAACTTGTCGGGAACTAGCTAGTTGACGATCAACTCAGAAGGGATATCGATACCCATTTCTTTATAGTAACGAGCCGCGCCCGGGTGAAGCGGAACAGGAAGGCCTGCAATCCCTTTATCGAGTGCCATTGCTTTGGTTGCTTTGTGGATACCTTGTAGGAAAGGTAGGTTTTCATAGATAGCCTTGGTTAGCTGGTACACGTCTTCTTCAGAGATGTCTTCACGAACCGCTAGGAAGTTAGGTTGAGCGATGGTGGTGATTGGCTTATCTACACCCGGGTAAGTATTTGCAGGGATTTCATATTTTGTCCAAATATTGTAATCACCGTTCGCTTGTTTAATTTGAGTATCGGTAAACGACAGGATTTGAATGTCTTCACCCAAGGCTGCAAACGCTTGGGTCACCGCGCCAACAGGTACGCCTGCAGGCGTGTTCATGCCATCAATCGTGCCATTCTGTAGTGCGCTCGCACTGCCGCCGTACCCCATAAAGGCAAGTTTAAATTGTTCTGGGTCTACGGACAGGCCTTGCATGATCTGACGGCCCGAGTTCTCGGTACCTGAGTTTTTCTTACCAATAGAGAATTTCTTACCGTTCAGGTTCTCTAAGTCGCTCACAGTGCCTGTTTTGGCTAAGTCAGAGCGCACAATGAAGTGTTCTACGTTTTGCCATAACATGGACACCGAACGAAGCTGTGTTTGTTGACCTGATTTCTCATATGGACCTAGCCCTTGCCACGCCCACGCGCCATACAAACCTTGTAAAATGGCAAACTGTGCTTCGTTCTCATTCAGCAGTTTTACGTTTTCACCCGATCCCGCAGAGCTGATCGCGGCCAAAGAGAAGTGCTGCTTGGGTGCAAGCTTAACTTTACTCAATGTTGCCAAAGCGACGCCCACTGGATAGTAAGTCCCCCCCGTTGAGGCCGTCGCTAAAATGTAGCTGCGATCCTCTTGAGCTGAGGCATTGCTGATAAGGCCGATAGAGGCCATTGCGATTGCTAAAGTTTTAACTAGCTTGTTGTATTTCATTATTACTCTCCATGTAGAGTTATTCACGTTATATTTTTGTTAACAACGATTGCTAGATAGCAAGCACAATGCCAAAATTTAAGCTATTGATTTAATTAAGTTTAAATAAAAAGATCAATAACAGTAGGCGGATTATTGCTTATTCAGTGCAGATAGCATGAGCCATTTTTTGCTCATTAAAAACAGGTAGTAACATCTATATAAAGTTAGCCACATCACACTTTACGTGAGAAATGTGACCAACAGTTATAAAATCACAAATACAGTGTGAGCCATTTATTGCTCATTAATTTTCAATAAACACTACAGTCTTGTTGCTCACTAAGATTCGACATAGTCGCTTCGATTCAGCGCATAGCGCACCATTTTTTGGTTCAGTGTTCGGCGAGGTAGATCCAAATCTTGCATCACATCATTAATACGCCCTTGATAACGCACTAACGCATCGTGAATCACCTTGCGTTCAAAGCTCTGCACCTGCACCGCCAACGGAATTCCCGCTGTGGCAGACTCCGTTACCGAGTTGGGACGACACGCCAAGATATCCCCAACTGTTAGGCTCTCATCTAACGCAAAACGAATAGCGACATTGCGCAGCTCACGCACATTACCCGGCCACGCATAAGACAATAAAGCGTAACGATCAGCCTCACTGGCTATTCGTGTTTCGGGATTTGCTTCTTGGGTGAAGTGTTCAAACAAAAGTAAGGCATCTTCTTCGCGATCACTGAGTGGAGGTAAGTGCAGCTGTGCGACGTTCAAACGATAGAAAAGATCTTGGCGAAAATCAGGGTGATTGAGTAGATCGCTTTTCGAAGCAGACACCACTCGCAGGTCAACGTTTTGTTGCTGATTACCACCGACACGTTCAACAACATTGTCTTGTAGAGTTCGTAGAACCTTAACCTGCATCGACAATGGCATGCTCTCTATTTCATCAAGGAACACCGTGCCTTTGTCGGCAAATTCAAGCTTGCCAATACGTCGCTTGGCCGCACCAGTAAATGCTCCGGCTTCGTGTCCAAACAGCTCGCTTTCAAAGAGGTTTTCTGGAATCGCGCCACAGTTTAGCGGCACAAACGGATGAGGTTTTCGCTGGCTAAACTCATGCAGACAAGAGGCGACCAGCTCTTTACCGCAGCCGGTTTCACCATAAATGATCACATTGGTATCAATCGAGGCGACTTTTTGTATTTGCTCTCGTAATTCACACATCACTTTACTGCGGCCAATCAGAACCTGTTCAATACCCTTCAGGTTATCCAGATAGTTCTGACGACTGTTTCTGTCTTGGCCACTTTGATGTTTGTCGACCGCTTCAGATACCGTTTGAGAGAGGCGCTCTGGGTCGAATGGCTTTTCAATGAAATCATACGCCCCTTGTTGTAACGCTTTCACGGCCATATCGACATCACCGTGACCAGTGATCAAGATGACAGGTACCTCAGGTACTAACTGCTTAAATCGCGCAAGCAACTCAACGCCGTCTATATCAGGTAAACGAACGTCGGTGATGATGGTTTGGAAATCACCCTGCTCTACCGCGTTTAACGCATCTTGCCCAACCTCAAATGCGGTGACATCGAAGCCCGCTAATTGTAACCATTGGCTGGTTGCTTGACGCACAATTGCATCATCTTCAATCAAAGCTATACGCTGCATGGTTTGGTTCCGCCACTTACCTCTGAATAATGTCGCCTACGGTATGTAAAAAATCCGCAGACGAAAAGGAGCTAGCTCCCACTTTGAATAACACTCCTTTAACAGTTTTATAATGTTTGCTAGCTTCAACTTGTCTCACTCTCCATTCGCTTAAAAAGCAAACAGAAAACCTTCTCAAGTCACTAGTTTTAAAAGGATTTGATCAGCAATGATGAATAACAATCGATATTGGTTATTCCTATGTGCCTGTTTATTAATTGGTTTGGTTCAGGTAACCACCAAAAGTGGTATAAGCCAATGGAAGCTCGAACAAGCCCAACGCTATGCAGAACAGCGCTTCCTCGGATACATTGCCGAAGCCAGACGTACCCTGAAACGCTTCTATTATCTGCCCTACCTAGTGACGAACGATGAAACCAGTGTACGTTTCATTGATGGTGAAGCCCGCCTTGAAAAACGCATTAAGAAACAGCTGATTCAACTGGATAAAGCGGCCAACACCAAGGGCTGGTATCTGCTTTCTGGCGAAGGTGATTTGTTGGTATCGAGTGTAGAAAGAAGCAAGCTGAGCAAAAAGAACGCCAGTACGATTGTGTCGAAAATCCACCAGCAAGGTGGGGCGATTTCAGTAGTAACCAAAAACAAAGGCGTAACCCCAGATTACTTTATTGCTGCTCCGGTGTATCGAGCCGCTGATGTGGTAGGCATTGTTGCGGTGCAAATTGACTTATCGCTGCTGACTGATCAATGGTTTGCTGATGGCGAAGCAGTCCTGTTCCAGAACCCTCGCGATCAGTTCTTTCTCTCAAGTGATAACCGATTGAGTGCTGACTGGTTTAACGACACCTTCAACTCTCAGCCTACTGCCACCAAACGCGAGTTGTACGACCAAACCCACATTCGCGTTTGGCGACTGCAAGGTAAGGATTACCTAATTCAGTCCATCAAATTAGATGACCTCAATTGGCGTTTAACCTATCTCACCCCATTAACTAGCCTCAATCAAACCACTAACTGGATAAGTTGGAGCGTGGCGGTGGGCTGTCTTTTCATCATGCTATTGCTGGTCATTCTCTACCAAAGACGCCAGAAAAAACTCAGCAACCTACGAATCCAAAAGCTGATTGAAGAATCTGAAAAACGATTGTCTGGAATGATCAACAAGACACACGTTGGACTTGTGCTGATCGATAAACACGGCCACATCCACGACATTAATCTGATGGCCAAAAACTACTTCTGCCTATCTGATTCGATGATCAACAACATCAAAGCATGGCAACTTTTTGAGGCCAGTAACCCGAATTCAACCACTTTGCAGTTGTTGAAGAACTTAGAGCAACATCAGGAGCTGGCCGAGATCACTAGTGTTGAAACCATGGCAAGACGCAGCGATGGCAGCTACTTCCCGGTGTTGTTCTCTATTAGCCCCTTTCCTTGGCATGCCACAACCTATTACCTGTGTACTGTGATTGATATCAGTAAACGTAAAAAAGCGGAGATCGCGGTTCAGGAAGCCAATAAAACACTTCAATTGAGGGTAGAAGAGCGAACGCAAGACCTCAAAGATGCACAACAAGAGTTGGTTGAATCAAGCAAACTTGCCGCATTAGGGCGTATGTCGAGTGCGATCACTCATGAGCTTAATCAACCGCTTACCGGTCTAAAAACTCTGCTTTCGAGTAACCAGTTACTGATGGAAAGAGGCGAGACTAAGATGTTGAAAGCGAACATGGACTTGGTCATGAGCCTAATCGACAGAATGGCTAACATGACCAGCCAATTGAAGTCGTTCGCCTTTCAAAGACTTGAAAAGCCCTACCCAGTTTCACTGACTGACGCATTGCAAGAAATCCTACGTATTCATCAAGCCGAATTGGAAAACGTCGATATTCGCGTGCGTGTAGCTTCCAATATTTCGATGGTAATGGGAGAAGAGGCGCGGCTTCGTCAAGTGCTTGGCAACCTACTTAGAAATGCCGTCGATGCCACGAAAAATCAGAAACCAGCAACCATTGTTATCAGCGCTCATACCGAGCAGCAGCGAGTTATCATCAAGGTTCAAGACAATGGCTGTGGCGTATCCGAAGACCAACTAGAAACCATTTTCGAACCCTTCCACACCAACAAAAAAATGGGCGAAGGGCTCGGGCTCGGACTCGCCATCACCGCTAACAATGTGCGCGATATGCAAGGCTATCTAATTGCTAAGAACAACCCTGAACAAGGAATGACGTTCACGCTAACGCTTAAGAGTGCCGACAGTGAGTCGTCGCTTACATGATGTTTTGTTCCTGATACTCTATTGGAATTCTGGAACAAAAAACCGCCCCTAGAGGGCGGTTTGAAGAAGTTTATTAGCGTGTGACTTATTCTATCTCGCTTACTTGCTCAGGTGCTTAAGCAGTGACTCCGTTGGACGAACTATCGCAATGATCGATTCATCGTAGATCTTCGCTGCATCAGATAGGATAGCTTGGTAGGCGTTAGCGTCTGCTTCTCGAACTTGCTCACCCGCTTTCGCTTTAGCAATCAAGGTGAGCGCCAGATCGGCAACTTCGACAGTTTTCTCTGCCACCACCACAGTCTCTACCGAAGAGACATTACCTGCTAAGACAGTTTTAGCAGCCAGTGCAGACGCTTTCGCTTGCTGATAATGCTCTGCAAGTTGCTCAAGCGCTTGTTGATTCCCCGTCGCCACTTCATTGACCAAATCTTGCATCTCATACACTGCGTAGCTTTCCACTGGCAGCGCATCCACGAAGCGGTTTAGGCGCTCGTATTGGCTGTACAAGGTGCCCTTAGGTTCGGTGGAATTCCACTTCTCCCAGTTGCGAGCATAATACTGTGCTGGCTCGGTGTATTTTGCTAGCACGCGCAGGTCGTGAATATCTTGGCCTTTCGCAATGCGCTTCAATAACATGTCAGCATCGGCGTGGTGACGTAACCCAACCGACACTTCCGACCATGTATCCATCGCTTTCATGCGCTTGTACATGCTGCGCTCATCTGTCAGTTCAGCATCCGACCAGAAACGCTCTGCAATTGCATAGCTGCGTGGCCATAGATAGTTTTCTACCGTGAGGCTATCTTTGTTTTCTAGCCACATGGTGATCTCACCACCTAAAATCAGCTCTTTTTCCTTGTCGGTTAGCTCCGCAGGGTAACCACCGTTTGGCTCAGGGATCACGCTGCCTTCTACATCGCTGCTCGCAATCACTTCACCTGTGGTTGGCCAACGCACGTTACCAATTAACTGATAGCTGCCTTCCGCAAACCCATTTGGATTGAGGTTAAGGTTGAACTCGGTGTAAGACATGAAGTTATCGAAGTGGCCAACAAAGGTTTTGCCCGGCACATAATCAAGAATGTAGATCTCTTCACGAGACTTACCGTTGTAATCACTGAACGCTCGGAAAGTGCCGTCTTTTGCTTCAATGATAGTCAATGTTCCCTTACGCGGACCGCCTTTTGAGCGTGGCTTCTCCCATTGGTACGTCACGAATTTTTCGCCACTGTTCAGCTTATCGTCAACCGTGATGCCGCTTGGCATTGGATCATTACGATAGTGGTAGCTAGTCGGCTGAGGTTGGTCTAGGTAGTAACCGGTAGACAGAATACCTGGGTAACCCTCTTTCGCCGCACGACCAATGCTGTCGTGCCCTTGCCAGCTTTGAATCACGATAGAGGTTGGCAGATCTTTATGCCAAATCTCATCCCAACCCGTCATCTTCTTGCCGCGCTCTTCCAGCATCTTTTCAACTTTTACGTTGAGGTAAGACTGTAAGCCGCGCTCACCATCGATATTGTTCTCTTCAATGAACTCTTGGTGCTTTTCGCTGTTTTTCCACTGCGCATAGTTCGGCTCATCTCCACCAATGTGGAAGTACTCATCTGGGAATAGTTCTGTCACTTCGTCGAACACGTCACCCAGCATTTCATAGAGCTCTGGGTTAAGTGGATCCATCAATGGCTCAAATACGCCCCAGCCACGTTCTTGTTCGTAGCTTTGACCTTCACCACCTGACATCAAGCGTGGGTAAGCGTGCGCCACAGCAGAAGAGTGGCCCGGCAAGGAGACTTCAGGAATCACACGAATACCAAGGTTACGAGCATACTCAACTAGGTAACGAACTTGGTCTTTGGTGTAGTAGTTGCCATCGGCGGTTTCAGACCACAGACGCGGCCAAGATTCCGTTTGAATGCGAATGCCTTGATCGTCCCAGAAGTGCCAATGGAACACGTTCATCTTCGCCGACGCCATCGCATCTAGCTGACGAATCAACACATCAAATTCAATGAAGTGACGCGAAGTATCGTAAGAGACACCACGCCAGCGGAAACGGGGCTCATCAACAATCGTGACAGCAGGAATGTGGTAGCCAGTCGCCGTCGTATCAACGAGCTGTAAAAGGGTTTCGATGCCGTGAATAGCGCCATAAGGACTTGGTGCGCTCAGCGTGATTTGTTCACCCTGAGTAGTAATCTTGTAGGACTCTACAGAATCGATATTCTGTACTTCAGACTTTGGTGCCGCGTCGATATCAATAATCAGGTTTGCTTCGTCTTCACTATCAACCTGCCAGTTTAAAATCGGCATCCCCGTCTGGCGCTCAAGGCGATCAATAAAGCGTTTCGCAGTGTATTCAACGCGATCAGAGTTAAAGCCTTTGATATAAACTTTAAAATTACCATCTACTTTTACTTGGCCTGATTTTAATTCCACAGTTTGTGGATAAGGCATTAAATTCAAGTCTGTATTTGGAGCCATTGCTAAAGCCATTGGAGAAACTACTGAACCGGATATCAATAGTGACAATATAGTTTTTTTCATTATTAATTTTCCTATATAACTTTCATTGTATTTTATTTATCAGAGCCTATTCACAAAAATAACTAGGCTATGTTGTTTTAGAATGAGAAATTAACACCAACTCGGAAGCGCCAATCCGTTTTATCATTTTCAGATTGCACCGTATCCGCATCAACCACTTCAGCGTATGGCCTCACTGTTGGTTTCCATTTGTAAACTGCTTTGACGGTATGCTCGCGGGCATTTAGATCGCCGGTTGCAAGCTCTGTCGTATGATGCGTAATCTGGTCGAAATACGTAAAGGCATACGAAATCATGTATTTGTCTGTATTGTATCCCGTCCAAATATCATAACGGTTTCGCTTTGCTGTCTCTTCATTGCCATAGTCATTCACTAAAGCTTCGGTCGAAAAGTCATAACGATAACGGCCATGTACAAAGAGCCCATTGTCAAAGTTGTAGTTGAGCTTTAGATAAGGCATAAAGAAGGTATTTGAGCCTTGAAAATTCATCACTACGCCAGGGTTCAGCATAAAATTGTCATTGATGGCATAGGTGTAATAATGGGTAAACTCAGTATTAATCACCTTCGTTTCGTCATACGCTCCCCCTGCATGTCGAACATTCGTCAGTGTTTCTAAACCATACCCATTATCAAAATGGTGACCAACAATAAAACGACTTCGATACTGATCTGTCGTACTTCGATACTCTGCCCTTAAATCGACATAACCCCCGGCAGTTGAGGTCATTGGTAATAATGCTAGTAGTGTTAAAGGAAGTAATTTTTTCATAGTTCACCGATATTATGATTATAAAAACCCACCGCACATTGATATATGCAGAAAGGTGTAAATTCGGAGACTACCTTTTTATTTCTTATTAATTATTTTGATTGTATGAAGTGTATTTATAGCTACTGCTCATATTCAGTAGCTATTATTTATTTTAATAAATTCTAAATTTAGCTATTTCACCAATTCAACGGCTTCACGAACCAACACCGCGATCTCATCCCACTGTTCGTTCTCGATCATATTTGGAGAAACCATCCACGTGCCACCGCAACAGACTACGCGATCGATCGCTAGGTAATCATTGACGTTGTGTTTGCCGATACCGCCCGTTGGCATTAGCGACACATCAACGTAAGGCGCGAGCAAAGATTTCACCATATTGATCCCACCAGACGCTTCTGCTGGGAAGAACTTCAAAAAGTTAAGACCTAGCTCCAACGCTTGCTCTACTTGGCTTGGGTTGTTTACGCCAGGAACGATTGGCATACCGATCTCTTGGCAACGTTTTACTGTGTTTGGATTCAAGCCCGGTGCTACGATGAATTCGCTGCCCGCCTCTTTCGCAAGGTCGATCTGCGCTGGCGTTAATACTGTACCAGCACCGATACACATCTCTGGGTAGGCATCACGCATCGCACGAATCGAATCCGCTGCCGCTTCGGTACGGAACGTCACTTCTGCTACTGGCAGGCCGTTTTCTACCAACACTTTTGCTAGTGGAATCGCATGTTCCACCTTGTTGATTTGGATAACAGGGATAACTTTGAACTGCTTAAGTGTGTTGATCATTTCTTGAGACATAATAAATTCGCTTTGTTTTTCTATTTTTTAATTAAGTGATTCATAGCGCTTACCGGGATGATCGCGCCTGAGTACTGAATAACGGTAGAAGCCAGTTGGTGACCGAGTTCAGCTGCATCGGTAGTGCTCTCACCTGTAAGGCGCGCCGCCAGATAACCCGCGGCAAAGGAGTCACCCGCAGCGCAAGTGTCGACCACGTTCGCAACAGCTGTCGCTGATACGTAGCTTTCTACTACCTTGCCGCTTTCTACCTGAACGATTTTGCATGGCTCACAGCCACGCTTGATGACGATCTCTTGGCACCCCAAACGGAGGCAGCGTTGTTGAACGCTCTCGCCATTGCCCCAAACCAGCAGGTCGTCGTCTTCGGTAATCAGTGCAATGTCGACCAATGGTAGTAACTTGGCGTACCAATGCTGAGCTTGTTCAGTCGTCCAAAGCTGCGGGCGATAGTTGTTATCAAAAATCACCTTTCCGCCTTGGTTTGAGAACACGCTAATGGCTTTGAATAGGCGCTCACGAGAGGCGTCATCCAATATCGCGATACTGATACCGCTGATGTAAACCGCGTCGACTTGCTTCTCTGTCAGAGCGATTTCAAGCTTATTCAAGTCATTAGCATGGAAGTAAGATTTTACTGCCGCATCGTTGCGCCAGTAGTGAAAGTGTCGCTCGCCTGTCTCGTCGGTTTCGACCATGTAGAGTCCAGGAAGCTTGTTCACAATGCGTTCTACGAAATTGGTTTGAATACCTTCTAACTGCCAGCTATCAATCATATCTTGAGACAGCTCATCACTGCCAAGCCCTGTCGCGTAATGCACAGAGATGTTTTGATGTTGAGTTAAGCGAGAAAGGTAAAGTGCGGTATTAAGTGTGTCACCGCCAAACTTTTTGGTTAATGGAGAGCCGCTGATTTCGACCATACATTCGCCAAAGAAAGCAATATTGAAATGAGAAGATGCAGGCATAGCCGCTCCTAAAATAGAGATAAATGGGGAAGAAGGCTCTGCCGCTAAGCAGAGCCTGAGCTAACTAAATCACTCCACTGTTTGTCGTACTAACTTTGCTGTACTGACTCGCCGCGGAGCGTTGAGTTAGCTTGTTTGATTTGCTGGACGTTGAGGTGCCGCTTCTTCTTCAAGTACGCCAGACTCAGACATTTCCATCTCCATCAGAGCACGCTCGTCATCAAGAATCGCTTTTGCCATTTCAGGTGTTACTTGATTAGCCGGAGTACATAGGCTCACTGCCACACCTGCAGCTAGAGCAAACAGACATGAAGGAATCACTGGGTTGCCCCAGAAGGCTGTGTAGTCAGCGTTTAGCATTACTACGAATGAAGCGACAGAAGCACCCGCTAGCGTTGCAAGCGCACCTTGCCAGTTGTAGCGTTTCCAGAATTTACCCAACATACCGCACACAAACATGCCCGACATTACCGTTGAAATCATCTTAGTGATGTAGCCAATGATGTCGTTTGAGGTCAGTGCAAACAGTAGTGCGAAGCCAATCACCACAACTAAAGCTAGACGAGAGTAGTTCAGCATTGATTCTTTGTTTGGTACGCGGCCTGTGAACATCACGTACACGTCACGCAGTAGGATAGATACACCGGCAATCGCATCTGAGCTTGCGCTCGACATCGTTGCAGATAGGCCAGCGATAAGAACAATCATACCTACGCCAACTGGAAGAACCGTTGCAGCTACGTAAGGAAACGAGTAGTTCGGGTTATCCAATGATGGGTCGATTGCGTGAGCAGCCATACCAATGATTGCTGGAATAATTGAGAAGAAAAGGTACAACACACCAGAAGCGACGAATGAGCGACGGATAGTTGAAACATCTTTACCAGAATAGATGCGTTGGCGGAATGAAGGCGTTGCCAGTACACCCACACCGATAACCACAGCCAGAGAAACAGCAGGCAGAATGCCCAGTTTATCGATTGCTAAAAAGCTTGTAGCAGCAGGGTCCATCGCAGCGTAAAGGTTGTCCATGCCACCAATGTGATCAACAGACATTACCGCCATTAGGATGAAGCCAGCAAAAAGGATGATTGCTTGAATCGTATCGGTCCATACAACTGCTGTGTAGCCACCGATAACAACATAGATAGTGAATGCCGCTGCAATAATGATTTTCGCAAGGTTAAGGTCGATGTCTGCAATCCACGCTAGGTACATGCCACCACCTAGAATGTGCGCACCTAACCAACCGATTGACGCGATAAAGATAAGTAGGCCAACCACGTTTTTCACGATTCGGTTAGCGCCTACGTAGTAAGCCAGCTCTTCACTCATGGTCATGAAGTTCAGTTTACGAACCGGAGCAAACCAAAGGGCTAGCAATAGGATGCCTATAGCGCCACCAATGCCGTACAGAGCACCTGCCCAGCCATTTGCGTAGCCGAAGCCAACCGCGCCCATACTTGAACCCGTGCCGACCATAGTCGCAACAGTTGTACCAAGTACTAAAAACAGTGGCAGGCCACGGCCGCCTAATAAGAAATCTTCGCCAGATTTTTGATTACGCGAGACAAACCAGCCTAACCAAATTAAAAAACATACGTACACGCCGAAGCCTGTAAGAAAAAGTGTGCTGTTCATTTGACACCTCTCAGTGAAATATTGAGTTCATTCTTGAACTTTATTTATGATTCATTCATTTCTATATTTCATATAATTACTTTATTGATTCTATCTATTTTAATTAAAGTAATTTTTATAAATGTAGGGTGAGAGTATTAAAGGATAATAACAGGGAAGACTAACCCCTAATACTCTCTAAGTAGGTAATTGTGATTAGGTTATTACTAAACGCGATCAGCGCGGTAGCAAGTCACATCTACTTCAACCTTCACGTCTACAACTAGGTCGCAAACCATGCAGATACGAGCCGGTGGGTTAGCACCAAAGAACTCTTTGAATACCTTATTAAAAGATTGGAAGTAACGAGAATCCGTTAGCACAACCTTTACGTGCATTACGTCTTCTAGGGCGTAGCCCACTTCAGTCATGATATCGACACAGTTTTGGATCGCTAGGCGAGACTGGTCTACAATGCCACCCTCTACCACTTCACCATCTGTCATCGGTGTCTGGCCAGAAACGTATAGGAAACCACCCGCTTCAGTTGCGCGTGCAAATGGTAAATGTTGTCCGCCTGTACCTGTACCGCCTTCAACACCGTAACGTTTAATAGTCATTTTTTAACTCCACTTCTTTATAGATAATATTGGTTCTGTCCCAATATATTTAAATTAATTCGTCGTTTTCTTATCACTGTATATTTAATAAAATAATTAAATTCTAATTACGGTAAATAAAAACGCCTGAACGATTATTTTTTACTTTCCCTTTTTGGTAAGTTAACTCACCATTTACAAATACACTTTCTATTCCCTCAGCAACTGAAATAGGATTTTCAAATGTTGCTGTGTCTTTAATACTCTTTGGATCAAATAAAACTAAATCAGCAAATGCGTCTTGGCGAATCTCACCTCTTCCCGCAAGGTTATAGCGCTTCGCAGACATTCCGGTCATTTTGTGAATCGCTTCTGGCAGCGCGAACAGTTTTTCATCTCGGCAGTAGTGACCCAACACTTTCGGGAAGGTGCCCCACAACCTTGGGTGTGGATGCGGGTCATTTGGTAAACCATCAGAACCGACCATGGTCAATTTGTATTTCAATACGCGCTTTACGTCGTTTTCATCCATGCAGTGATAAACCGCACCCGCTGGTTGAAGCGCTTTTGCTGCGTCCATCAACGGTAGATTCATTTCATCAGCAATCTGCTTCAGCGTTTTTCCTGCATGTTCTGGTTTTGCTTCAGACCAAGTGATGAAGATATCGAAATCGTCAGTCACTTGTTTCAAATCTAATGTCGAAGAGCTCGCAGAGTATGGGTAGCAGTCGCAAGACACATCTTGGTGCTCAGAAACCTTGTCCATCAAATCAAGTACTTCAACGGTTCTGCCCCAGTTGCCCGCACCTGCACATTTAAGGTGAGAGATAACAACGGGCACTTTCGCGTATTGCCCGGTCTCAAACGCCTCTTCCATCGCGCTTAAGATCTCTTCGAATTCGGTACGCATATGCGTGGTATAGATACCGCCATGACTAGACAGCACTTTCGCTAACTGCATCACTTCATTAGCGTTGGCTTGTTTCGCGCTTGCGTAAGCCAAACCTGAACTCAAACCCAATGCACCCTGCTCCATCGCTAAATCAAGGTTGGTTTGCATGGCTGTAATTTCTTCTTCACTTGCGGTGCGCTGTAGGTCGTCCATCACTTGATTACGCAGTGTGGTGTGACCAACTAACGCTGCTACGTTCACCGCTGGTTGCGCTTGCTCTACGGCTTGTGCATACGCGGCAAAGGTTGGGTATTTGAAATCAGCCTGCGCGCCTAATAGATTCATTGGGTCAGGTGGATCGCCCGCCAAAACCGTTGGCGATGCGCTGATGCCACAGTTGCCAACAATCACGGTCGTCACACCTTGGCTGATCTTTGGTAGGCAGTCTGGGTAACGAATTACATTGGTATCGTCATGTGTGTGTACATCGATGAATCCAGGAGCCAATGCTAAGCCTGCTCCCTCAACCAACTGGCTACAATCTTCATGATCGATTTTGCCAATTTCAGCGATTTTTCCATCTCGGGTTGCTACATCGGCACAAAACGATTGTTCGCCGGTGCCATCAAACACCTCTACATTTTTAATTATCGTATCGAACAACATTTCTCACTCTCTCAATCCACTCTGTTGATGGAGCTATATTAGAAATCCAGACGATTATTTTCAGTGACAAAACACACATAATATTTTAATTTGTGTGATAGTTTCTATCACAAAATACATTACAGATATATTTAAACATTAAATAACAATCACTTAAATCATGTTAGGAATCAGCAATGAAACATAACCCTGCGCAAAAAGATGTTATAAAGTATCAAAAAGATAGTTTCATCTTGACTGAAAAAGGCCAAAAAGGGAGAGCAATATCACAATCTGAGAACGGTATTTATCGATTGGTTGATGAAGACATTTCGCTTCCGGTAGCAATTATCAAACAATCAGCGTTGACCAATAACCTGAATTGGATGCAATCATTCGCCGATCATCATCAGGTTAAATTGTCGCCACACGGAAAAACATCGATGACACCTGACTTCTTCCGTCAACAGTTAGAAAATGGTGCTTGGGGAATTACCGTTGCGACACCTGCACAAGCAGAAATTGCAGCAATGGCAGGTGCAAAAAGAATCATCATGGCTAACCAATTGGTGGGTAAAACCAACATTGCGATCATCGAACAGCTTATTAGTGAGTTCGACGTTGATTTCTATTGCTGTGTGGATTCGTCAGTCAACGTGCAGCAACTCAACCAATATTTCTCCAACAAAAAGCAGACGCTAAAAGTTCTAATCGAATTTGGTGTTCCAGGTGGACGTTGTGGCTGTCGTTCACCTCAAGAAGTTCTAGAGCTGGCGCAAACCATCCAAGATACACCTGCGCTTTCGCTAGCGGGTATTGAGGTATACGAGGGTGTGATTCATGGCGACAATGCCGAGCAAGACATTCGTACCTTCTTAAACCAAGCGCTCACTTCGATCGAAAGCCTTACATCAGATGGCTTAATTAAAGGGCAACCTATTATCACTGGCGCTGGCTCGGCTTGGTATGACGTGGTGGCAGAATGCCTGGCGAACCTAACAGATTACTTAGCGATTATCCGCCCTGGCTGCTATGCGATTCACGATACTGGGATCTACCTAGATGCCCAAAGTAAGGTGTTGCAACGTGCGCAAGTAAACCAAGGTTACGCGTGTGAATTGGGTGGTGATTTAGAATCGGCACTTGAGGTGTGGGCGTATGTGATCTCTCGTCCGGAGCCAACCAAACTGGTGATTGGGCTAGGTAAGCGTGATGTTGCCTTCGATGCGGGCTTGCCTATTGCTGAGCGTGGCTATCGCAATGGTGAAGCTATCTCAGTAAAAGGTCTCACCGCGACGGCTGTGATGGATCAGCATACCTTTGTTGAAACGGACGGTTCTGCTGAGATTGAAGTGGGCGACATGATTGCGTTTTCTACCTCACACCCATGTTTAACCTTCGACAAATGGCGCTACATTGCCATCAGCGATGACGATTATCATGTAAGCCACTGGGTAGAAACCTGCTTCTAGTTCAATTTTTCAATAAGCTAGAATCAGCGAAGCAATCAGATATACTAACGGGGCTAAGGCTTAGTTTTAAATGGATTAGCGCTCAATGACTAATAAGCTTTATGACTAAAAAGCTTGGTTCTTTCGAGCTAGGTTCTTAAAAACTAAGCAGCACGATTAGCCCCATCAACAAAGGATCAGGATTCTTGAGTTTAGAAGTAGATATCATTTCACAGATAACCGAGCGTTTTCCCGCTCTTCGTGATGCCGAGAAAAAAGTCGCCAAGCTGATCATGGACGACATTGATTTTGCTGCCAATGCCAGTATCACAGAGCTTGCTGAAGGTGCTCAAGTCAGTGAAGCCACGATAACCCGTTTTGCTAAGGCGATCGGCTGTAACAACGTGCGTGATATGAAAATCAAGCTTGCTCAAACCTTAACGGTGGGCCAGCGCTTTATTCTCGAACCGGTAAACCAAACGGGCTATCAAGGTATCTACGAATCGATCAAGCAGAGCCTAGACATCAACTGCACTCTATTCAAGGAGCAAGACGTTGAAACCGCGGTGAGCTGGCTGCACAACGCCAGACAAATTATTGCTATCGGCATGGGTGGCGGCTCAACCATCGCCTCTCAAGAGCTGCAACACCGCCTGTTCCGCTTGGGCTACCCAGTGGTGTCGTACAACGATGGTTTAATGTCACGCATGGTTGCTGCCACGGCAGATGCCAACGATGTGATGGTGATGATTTCCGCGACCGGTTTCACGCCTGTGATCACCGAAACCGCAGAGCTAGCTAAGCAGTATGGGCTTAAGATCATCGCGATTACCCCACAAGACACACCACTGGCAAAGATTGCAGATATCTTGCTACCTATCAAACACATGGAAACCGACTTCATCTACAAACCATCGGCATCTCGCTACGCAATGTTAGCCTTAGTGGATGTGCTTTCTATGGGTATGGCGGTCAATCACAAGAACCGCTCGCGCGATAAACTGCGCCGCTTGAAGGTTGCTTTAGACTCCTACCGAGGTGGCGGCGACCGACAACCTCTCGGTGACTAACGAATCAAGGACAGAATGAGCTTAAATGCTGGTGCGCGGCAATCTTTCACCAATTCGTATAAGCTCATTTCCAATCCTGTGATTTGGACACCAGCGTCCCGCAATCGGCTGATGGCCAATTTCTTATTCAGTGCGGTTCGTGAACTAATGCAATCACCAACTACTTGAACCTTGTACCCGAGATCCAATAAACCCAATGCGGTTTGATAAACACAAATATGAGCCTCGATACCACACACTAACCAAGTATCCACGTCCTTGGCTTGCACCGCCTCAACAAATTTAGGTTCGTCACACGCGTTGAACGTGAATTTAGGTATCGGCTTAGCATCACTCAACAGGTCATTCAGTTCATCGACTGTAGCACCTAGCTTCTCGGGATTCTGTTCCAAACTAATAATTGGCAGACCCAAAGCCTGCGCTCCTTGAATTAACTTCCCACAGTTAGAAATCAGCGAATCGCTGTCATCGACGAGGCGTGCGAGCTTGCCTTGTACGTCCACAACCACCAAGCCTGTGTTTTGTCTCATTAGCATGTGTATTCCTTGTTTTGGGCAGCCTAACTCACTACGTAATCTGATGTGTATTTTTTCTACTATGTAACGATTCAGCTTACAAAGCCATACAGTAATACATACAAGACTACGGAATAATACTCACCAACGGTCGAAAGGTCGAAATACAACAATGATTGATACTGGCATGACATTTAAGAGTGAGTAACAAAGATGAACAAGATAACAAAATCAGCATTAGCACTGGGTTTAATCAGCGCGGTTTCTCTTCCAGCTTTAGCAGCAGGCACTGACGGCGGCGCTTACATAGGTGGCGGTCTTGGCGTATACCAAGGTTCTGACACAGACGGTCAAGGTAGTTTAGATTCAGACGGTATGGGCTACAACCTATACGGAGGCTACCAATTCAACCGTATCGTTGGTGTTGAACTTGGCTACAACGATTACGCAGATTACAAAAAAGGGGCTGAAAAACTGTCTCCAACGTCTGTTTCTTTGTCAGCAAATCTTGGTTACACATTCGACAACACAATCCGCCCATTCGTATTGGCAGGTTTAAGTTCTGTTGACCTAAACGCAAATACCGCAGCTCTGTATGCTGACGATAGCGGTACGGGTTTCCACTTTGGTGTTGGTGTTGAATACACGCCAGTTGAACACCTAACACTTCGTCTAATTTCGCAAGCAGATGCAGTAAGCGTAGAGAACGACTACGGTTTGTATAAAGAAGACAAAACACTTGCCTTCAACAGCATTAGCTTCGGTGGTTCATACAACTTCTAATGTGATTGAGCCACATAGAATAAGCTGAACTTACTAATTCACTTTGCTGTTCCACCTTGTCATGAAGGTCACTCAGTAAAGTGAATTTTTTGTATCTACACACCTATCGCGTCATGTCACTTTAGCCAGTTTATCGCTCACCATTACTTATTTGAGCTTTATGCGTTGATATTAGAGCTTTCTTGGTAGCGAGACTAAAATAAAGGAATAAGAGACGCAGGAAAACAAAACCTATGAATCTACCAAGCTTAAATATGTCGATAAACAAGCTACCCTTTGTGTTGGCTGTGTATTATCTGCTTGTCATCAACATCCCTCTCACCCAAGAGCTGTTTAGTATTGTTCAGGCATCTAAGTCTGAAAGCGTTGCGTTTCTTATATCCATCCCTATATTCTTCCTTGCTGCCTTCAATTTTATCTTCCAAGTCTTTAATTGGCCGATATTCTCCAAGCCGTTTTTTATTTTGTTGCTGATCACCTCGACACTCGTCAGCTACAGCATGTTCAATTACGGCATCTATGTAGACTACGGGATGATAGAAAACGTATTCGAGACCAATAGTGGTGAAGCAGCAAGCTATGTAAGTACCCACTCCATCTTATGGTTACTTGCGATGGGCGGTATTCCGTCACTCATCCTTTTGTTAACCAGGCTTAAGAGAGAGTCTTGGAAAGATTTCTTTGTCTGGAAGTCGATTGGGCTGCTCTCTTCTTTGATCATCATCGCGATTATTGCAGGGCTGTTTTACAAAGATTACGTTTCGATTGGCCGCAATAACTCGCATATCAAAAAGATGATTATCCCAACCGAATACGTGGCATCAACGGTTAAATACATCAATAACACCTACATAAAAGAGCCTATCCCTTATCAAGAGTTAGGGTTAGATGCGCAGCTAAAACCAGAAGCGAAACAAGCAGAAAAACCAACCTTACTGGTGTTTGTTCTTGGTGAAACCGCACGTGTATACAACTACCAATATTATGGCTATGAGAGAGAAACCAACGCTCATACCAAGCCATACAACCCGATATTTTTCTCTGATGTTCAGTCGTGCGGAACAGCCACTGCGGTTTCTGTGCCGTGTATGTTCTCGAACATGAATCGCAGCAACTACGACCGCGACAAGGCTTACAATCAAGATAACGTGGTCGATATCATGAACCGCGCGGGCATTCACTCTATCTGGCGAGAACATGATGGTGGAGACAAGGCGGTTGCACACCGAATCAAAGAGATGACCCTCGTCGCCAAAGACAGCGACCCGTTGTGTAATAACGATGTGTGCTACGACACAGCGATGTTAGAAAACTTCGAGCAAGATACTCAAGATCTTAAGAAAAATAGCATCATTTTCTATCATATTTCTGGTTCTCATGGCCCTACATACTTTGAACGCTATCCAGAAGAACATAAGAAATTCACGCCTGATTGCGCTCGCGCCGATATTGAAAACTGTACCAAAGAGGAAGTGGTTAACACCTACGACAACACCATCCTGTACACGGACTTCTTCCTCTCTCAGGCGATGCAAAAACTTGAGAAACTGACCGACAAGTACAACGTCGCGCTGATGTATATCTCGGATCACGGAGAGTCTTTAGGGGAGAATGGCATCTATTTACACGGTATGCCTTATTCATTGGCACCGAAAGAGCAAACCCATGTGCCTATGATCATGTGGATGTCAGATGGTTTCGCCGAGCAGAAAGGGATAAACCAAACCTGCTTGAGAAAGGCAGGCAAAGAACAGAGCTTTTCTCACGATAACCTATTCGACTCTTTGCTTGGCCTAATGGATGTACAAACTAAAGAATACCGAAAGAACCAAGATATCTTCGCACCGTGTCGCTAGTGCTTTTGCTTATGTAAACCATCGGAAAGCTCGAGTTGCCTGAACAAACTGAAAAAAAGAATAGAAATACGTACCTATTTTCTATCATTGCGGGTATTTTCCTCCCTGCTGGGTTTTTCACCGGTTTACTGGGTGTCAATATTGCAGGGATACCCGGAACAAATAACCCAATAGCAATCCCACCATTTACGTTGGGCTACTCGTGGCCGTAGAGCCAGAGGTCGTTATTTTGAAAAATGAGGTTTATTTAATGATTGAGTTTTTGCAATCCAATATGTGGCTTAAACAAGTAAGTTTAGGTTTACTTCTTATCACTGTGTATTGGGTGATAAAACGCTTGGGGAAAAACTGGATAGAAACATTAGCGGAGAACAAGCGTGTCGAGTTGAAGCGAAAGCAGTTCGTGATTAAGTGTTTCAATATCGTTCTGTTTCTACTCTTCATCGCTGTGTTTACGATTGTTCTTAACTTGGGCTTTGGTGATATTTCGCTATTCTTGTCATCCATATTTGCGGTGCTGGGTGTCGCTTTATTCGCGCAATGGTCGATTCTAAGTAACCTAACAGCCAGCGTACTAATATTTTTCGTATTCCCTTATCGCATTGGTGACAGAGTTAGGGTCGCAGAGAAAGACGAAGACATCAGCGGTGTGATCATCGATATCACCATGTTCCACGTTATTCTTCGACACAGTTCGGGCAACATCATCACCTACCCTAATAACCTGATCCTACAAAAAGGCGTGATAAAAGTTTTGTTTGAACCTGAAGCAAAAAGTGAAGCAAGTGATTCTGAGCTAATCAAAACTAAAAATTCAAAATCATAAGATCTACTGGTGCCTTAGATATCGGCAAGTCAAATAGACAGGCACAGCGAACTGACACGCAAGGTGTTGGGGGGTGCTTGGTTCGACGCCGATTGCAGAGCTTAGCGACAAGCTGTTTTGCTCGCAAAGAACATTAGAGAGAAGCTTCAACAAGGTAACAGGGCTGACATTAAAACAGTGCCAATCGATGAACAAACTCGAAGCTATGTTGGAATACTTGTATAAGAGAAATTTGGATGACATCGACTGGATGGACGTCGCCTTTCAATTTGGGTTTAGTGACCAACCGCACCTAATTCGTTACCTCAAGAAAACCATTGGCCTAACACCCAATACTTATGCCCAACAAGGGGGATTAACTATAGACGTTTATGGCGGGGTCAGGTCAGAATAACGAACTGCCACTACGACACTCTCTGTCTATTGTGTCCCATTCACAGCAAGTTTTGTTGAGTTTAGAATTGCGACTCCATATACTGAAAACACCATCAGTCGGAGGGCAATAATGAATAATAAAAACAAACACATAGTTTTGATTCATGGTCTGTATATGCCTGCGTTGATCATGCAATATCTAGATAGAAATTTCAAAAAACGTGGCTTTACAACCCACAAGTTCGCTTACAACTCGCTGCGTTTCCCTTCTGCTGCTAAACGCCTTAACCGCTTCGTGAATGCACGCTTTGATGAACACGATGAGGTTTATTTCTTTGGTCACTCGCTCGGTGGCTTGCTGATCCGCCACTACTTTAAGTTTTACCAGCCCGACTTTGCCGACACCTGCATCATTACCGCGGGAACTCCACACAACGGCGCAACTATCGCGAAAACGCTGTCGAATCATGGCCTCGGATTTATATTTGGTTCGAGCAAGATGATCTTGAGCGATGGCTTGGGTGATTATGATATTGATGTGCCGATTGGCGTGATTACTGGCACCTACGACGCTGGTGTAGGTCGCATTGTATTGGGCAGAAACCCTGGTGATGGCACTGTGACACTTGAAGACGCTAACCTGCGAGGCGCAACAGACACCTGCGCCCTCAAGCTCAATCACACGGCGCTTGTGTACTCCAAAGAAGTGGTTGCGCTGTCTGCTCAGTTTATCGAGCACAGAGCTTTCAAGAGCGCCTCATAGCTTTTGTAAGTTAGCTCTTGTATCTAGCTTTGGTTTTTTTTCTGTCTTCTTACTTCTGATAGACCAATTCAAAGATAAGCTAATACAAAAATACCACTCTTCAATGAGAGTGGTATTCGAAGATTGATTACTAGAAATGAGTGCTTGTTACAGACGATTTACTCGCGTTGGTAAGAACACCTCACCCAACATGCATCGCACCGAACCACCACCAATGTCTTCGATCGTTTTCACGTTAAATGGTAGTAGCTTACCGTGTGTCGAAAGTTGTGCGAGTTGAGCTGGGGAGAACGCGTCGTAAGCCGATTGAGACATCGCGATCACTTTGTCGCCATTCACGGTTTCAAGCTGGAGGATGTTGCCGCAGAAACGGTTCATCTGATCGATTGAAATAGAGATAACCTGCTTATCTTTAGCAAGCGACTTCACCACAAAACGGCGCTCAAACTCTGGGATCACTTCATCACAGATCACGCAGAAATTATCACCAATCGCCATCATCACATTGGTGTGGTAGATCGGCTGACCAGACGGCAGTGCTGTTTGGAATGACACCACGCGAGAATAACCAATGCGCTTCGCGTAATCTTCTAATACTTCGCGGTCACAACGTTGAGAGAGTGCCGCGTAGATAGTCTTATTGATATGGTCGATCACCATCACGCCAGTGCTCTCGAGGTATGAACCTTGTGCGATATAAGACTCTAGAGACTCACTGTGGTTAACAATTCGACCAGACGCTTCTAAAGCTTCAATAAGGGCATTTGGCTTAACTTCATTCTGACGGTTTTCACACGCCATAGGAAAAGTGAATAAGCTTCCATCACTACAGGTACTGAACCAGTTGTTTGGGAAAACAGCATCCGGAGTTTCAACTCCCAATTCTGGGTAATCAAACTCTACAACTTGCACACCTTCTTTACGCAACGAAGCGACCATCGCCTTAAATTCGGCCATGGTTTCTAATTTGACCTCAGCTTCGGTCAGATTCACTCTGTTCTGAAACTCATTATCTTGTGCCGTTTCTTCATTAAATTTAAATTCTTTTGGCGGCACCATAACAACGCAATTGGCGTTTTGAACATTAGTAATGTGAAGTGATTTTTTGTGTAGGTTTAACATCTCAACCGTCCCTATCTTTTATTTACCTCAGAATTGTAAACAACTTGTTACGACAAGATTCACTGAAAAGAATAATGATTTGAATATTTATCCCAGACAATTCCTGCAAAACTCAGTTTATTCGGTAATTTTTACTGCAAGATAACAGCACATCAGAAAGAACCAACAGTTTGCATATGAGATGCAGGTTTTGCTGAATAAATATCCGAGCTTCATTCTCTAGCTTGCGGCGGGTTTAGGTTACAATTTAATCCATTTAGCGTTAGGATTATCACCGTTGCATAACAATCAATTACGTTTGAAATAAGCTTAACTTTTCCTGTCCGATTCAATCTAAAATACGCGTCATGAAAGACACGCTTTGGACCTTTCCTGCGACATCGCTTAAACAACGTATTAGTGTTAAACGAACTCGTGAGCCAAGTTTTTCAACCAAACGCTTAAACCAAAATCCATCGAATAGCTTAATGCTTATAAGAACGAATTGGCGCTTATATAATTTCAAGCTAAGACGCCCAATTTCAAACCGAACCTATAAAAACAAAGCTACACAGACGATGCAGTTGCTAATAGATGCATTCGTTATAAAGGGAAATCTATGTACAAAAAATTTGAAGGCTTTACTGAAGCCTTTCCAAAGGGAGAGCCGATACAACCTCCTACTGGAATACTGGCATTCTGTCGCCATTACACTCGAGGTTTTGAAAAACCGTTAATCTTGCTCGGCCTAATGAGCATGACCATCGCGATCATCGAAGTCGCGCTGTTCGGTTACATGGGCCAACTGGTTGATTGGCTATCAACCAGCAACCCAGAAACCTTCTTAGAAGATAACCAATCCACACTGATGGGGCTTGGTGTTCTGTTATTGGTCGTAATGCCGATCTTGATCAGTGTTTACTCGCTTTTGCTTCACCAAACCTTGTTGGGCAACTACCCAATGTCGATCCGTTGGTTAGCGCACCGCTATCTTTTGAAGCAAAGCTTGTCGTTCTATCAAGATGATTTTGCCGGACGTGTCGCCACTAAAGTGATGCAAACATCACTCGCAGTGCGTGAAACCGTGACTAAAATGGTTGATGTTTTTGTCTACGTGACGGTTTACTTCACTGCGATGCTATTCATGCTCGCCGAATCAGATTGGCGCTTGATGGCTCCGATGCTGATTTGGCTGTTCGTTTACATCGGTATCCAACTGCACTTCGTACCAAAGCTGAAAGATGTGTCATCAGAACAAGCCGATGCGCGTTCATTGATGACAGGTCGTATTGTTGATAGCTACACCAACATCGCGACGGTGAAATTGTTCTCACACAGTAAAAGAGAAACCGAATACGCAGAAGAAGGCATGGAAGGCTTCCTTGATACTGTGCACCGTCAAATGCGCTTGGTAACTGGCTTCAACATCTGTGTAGAGTTCGCTAACTATCTATTAGTGTTCAGCATTGCGGGTATCTCTATCTACTTATGGCTAGATAGTGCAATCACCGTGGGTGCAATTGCGATTGCAGTCAGCTTAGCTCTGCGTATTAACGGCATGTCGAAATGGATCATGTGGGAAATCGGTGGTCTGTTCGAAAACCTAGGTACTGTGATTGATGGCATCAAAACCCTGTCTAAACCTATCGCTATCGAAGACAAAAAAGATGCGAAGCCTTTGGACGTTCCACAAGGTGGTATTAACTTCGACAACGTCAGCTTTAACTACGGCGAGAACAAGGGCGTGATCAACAATCTGAACCTCAACATTAAGCCAGGTGAAAAAGTGGGCTTAGTGGGCCGTTCAGGTGCAGGTAAGTCGACCCTAGTTAACTTATTACTGCGTTTCCACGATGTAGAAAGTGGTCGCATCCTGATTGATGACCAAGAAATCTCCAGCGTTACTCAAGACTCACTGCGCAGTAACATAGGTATGGTGACTCAAGATACCTCACTGCTGCACCGTTCGATCAAAGACAACATTCTTTACGGTCGACCAGAGGCATCCGACGAAGAGGTATACGCGGCGACTAAACAAGCGCACGCTCATGAGTTTATCGAAACCCTAACCGACCCGTTTGGCAATATTGGTTACGATGCTCAAGTGGGTGAAAGAGGCGTTAAGCTTTCTGGTGGACAGCGTCAACGTGTCGCTATCTCGCGTGTTCTTTTGAAAAATGCTCCCTTACTTGTTCTCGATGAAGCAACGTCTGCACTCGATTCTGAGGTAGAGGCAGCGATTCAAGAGAGTTTGATTGAGCTAATGGAAGGCAAAACGGTTATTGCGATTGCACACCGCCTGTCGACCATTGCAGCAATGGACCGTTTGATCGTACTTGACCAAGGTAATATCGTTGAAGAAGGCACGCACCAAGAGCTGATTACACAAAATGGCATCTATGCTCAATTGTGGAATCACCAAACCGGTGGGTTTATTGGAGTGGAAGAATAGCCAAACAAAAACAATCAGTTAAAATAAGTACAATCACCAAGTGGCAATGAAGTGGCGGCAGATATTTTATCTTGCCGCCATTTTTCTCATCTAGCGTAATAGTTCTATTTTTATTGAGCGTTTACACACCAAATATCAAGAATGTAAATTATCAATATATACCTATCACAAACTCATTTGCTTCATGCATCTGGATAGGTCAAGTGCGGTTGGGGGTATGGCTAAGCTGATTGCTGACATAATGGTATCTTGTTCATTAGTGCAAACACATTTAGATTCATTTGGCTTTGGTCGGCGGGTGAACCTGAATACGAGATAGATTATTAATCGCCATTAGTTGAAGTAATGGTTAGGTTGCACCTAACTTTAGGTGCTCCAATAGAAGAGCTTGCCCATTCTGTAGAAGAGCGAGCAAAGCTGTCTTTCAGCCAATCAGCAACACCACAAATTCAAGCACAATCTAGCCCACAACATGGGATTGTGTTTTTGAAAAGTTACAGACTAGCGAATGGAAAGCTATCACCTATAGGTGATATGCCCTACACAAAGCGCATGTTTGACGGGTGGGATTTGAGCGAATTGGCAACAATTGAAGTTGAAACCAACCAAACGCGTTACTTAGTAGATCGGTCGCAAAACGATGCGGTAAGTGGAAAGTATCTAATCGATATCGATGGGCGCTTATCTATCAACTCCATTCAGCGCTTACCAAACAAGTTAGCTATCGCATTTGGTGATAGCACCATGGAAGTGTCTGAAGAAGACATCAAAGTTGTAGGCCGGTTGGATGTCGTGTTAGAGAAGGTGAAAACCTCCCTTATTTTTAATATATACGTTAGTGAAAAAATGAATATTCCAAACACTTTAAAAACCAAAATTCAACAAGGTCGATTAATTCCTGTCGTATGTGCAGGAGTTTCTATGGCTATAAAAGACAATGAAGGACAAGCTGTATTTCCTTCTTGGCCAACACTTCTAGAAAAAGCCGCAGAAGAGGCTCTCAAGGAAAGTAAAGAGAAAAAAGCGAACGCGATATCGGCACTAGTCGAGATAGAGGAATTACAACAAGCAGCAGAGCTAGCAAAAAAATCACTAATTGGGGAGAACTGGAATCGATTTTTAGAAGAACAGTTTGATGTCAATCTCGACAAACTTGATAGTTCTAGCTCTTCATTACAAAAAGCGCTTTGGAATTTAAGCCACCGCCATATAACCTTAAATTATGATCAGTGCCTTGAGTGGGCTCACGACAGCCAAGCTAACTACACCTCATTTGATAACTCCAACAAATCTCAACTAAGAAATTTTAAGATAAATAATTCCAGTAAAGACTTAATTTGGCACTTACACGGCACTATAAAAAACCCAGAACATATGGTACTAACTCCGCAAAGTTACGAACGCCTCTATGGCGAAGGTGGAGAAAATGAGTATTCCGCAGCTCTATCAGCATTAAAAGATGTAATGTCGTCAGATAGTTTACTTTTCGTTGGTAGTTCAATGAGTGATGTTGAGTTACTAGCAGAACTTGGCAAACAAAATCAGCTGTTTTCAGGTAATACGGGACCGCACTATGTTCTTGTTAGAGAAGAACAAAAAAGTAGTACAGAAAAAGCATTAGATGAACTTTTGGACGTAATTGAAGTACTCACTTTTTCGGACTTTGGTGCTCCGCTTGTTGAAGTTGTAGAAGAACTGGCGAGTCATTCACCTCAAAAAAAAAAATTAGCGGATACGCTACATGGTGGAAATAGCATTAGTCAACCAAGTGAAACTCGCACCTCATTTGACTCCGTCTCTATTCATCTAGCCAACCCTATAGATAAACCGCATGACTATGACCACCTAACTAAGTTTACGAAAGGGTTCAAGTGTCATGTAGAAAAACACTATTTGAGCAGTGACTCTCTTTGGAACGAATCCGATTATACCTTCATCTTTACTAGCTTAACTAAGAATGGATTTTTGATTGAGGATGAGAGTTGCTGTAGCGACTATTTATCCGTTGAAGACTTGTTAGATGAGCTTCCAATAGACACCAAAGGCGTATTCATTTTTGTAGATAATATTCCAAATAGCATTAATGAAGAAACCATTACTGAACAAACTGAACTTCCAGTTGCTATCTACCAACTAAGCGGTGATAGTAAACAGAAGAAACGCATAGTCGACAAGGTCGCACATCAACTATTTAGAAAGCACGTTCTCAAGCTGACAAGCTCTTGCATTCTTGCAAACCAAGAACGTTTTGAGTTAGAAGCTGACTTAAGTGGAAAGCACATAGTTGCCAGTAACTTCACAAAAAAAATGACCAATATTGATAAGTCGTCAGTCGCAAAATTCATTGGTCGTACAAGCGATTTGGCGACAATTAGTAGAGAGATCAGTCGAATCGAAGACAAAACTCTAGCACTTGTCTTAAAGGGAAGTGGTGGTGTAGGTAAAACGACTATTGCTAAAAAGCTTGCTATTGAGCTATCGATGAGAGGTAAGTATGAAGATGGAATAACTTTCATAGACTGCGAACCGATCACGGCTTATGACGAATTCTATCAAAAAATATCTGAAGGTTTTTTTCTTTCGTCTGTAGTCAACCTAAAAGAACATCTTAGCGAGAATAATTTCAGTAATAATCGACTGATAATCTTAGATAATTATGAAAGTATCTTAAATTTAGATATTGGAAATGAAAAGTTCCTAGAACTTACTGGTAACATTTCTGAATACTGCTCACTAATAATAACATCTAGAGAAAGCTGCCAAGAGCAATGGGAACAAGAACTATCCCTGCGCTCTCTAGACTCTTACGAAGCATTAGAGTTATTTAATAACCATACTAAAAACTTATACAGTAATACAAAATTCCAGTCATTTATACGAGAGGAAATTATAGAAAAACTACTGGATCGAAACCCATTAGCTATTGAATTGGTAGCATCTAACACCCCTCCAGGAAAAGATATTTATGAGTTAAGGGACACTCTAGTAACAGAATTTGAATCGATTGAAAACTCGACTTACCTAAAGTCAAAATCAGATTCTAACATTGGTAGAAAAGACTCATTAATCGGATCCATAAACTATTCATACAAAACTTTAAATGAAACAGAGAAAAGAGCCATCGAGCTAATCTCTTTATTTCCTGATGGAATATCATTAAAAAACCTTAAGGAATTAACAAAACATGGAAAGTCAAAAGTAGATACAAAAACAATAATATCTGATAAATCTATAAAAATACTCTCTGATAAATCACTATTAGTTAGCTCTAATGATGAAATAAAATTACACTCAATTGTTAGTAGGTTTATCCTACTTAAAGCTAGAAAAAACGAGGCCAACCACCCTTATTGGCAAAAAATTGCCTTTTTTAACATGTCCTTCATGGATACTATTACTAGTATAGGTGAGAGAAGTGAGTATGTAGAAGCTCACTTGGTACTTACATACTTAAACAATCTCCTTGTCACGGTAGAAACATTTGAATATCTAGATTTTAATAACATTGATAAAGATGAGTATTTTTCTTACATATATCAAACCGTGAGGTATAGTGCTCGGCTTAACATTTCTAACCGAGTGAAAAACGCTATAGAATCCTTAGTAATACAATCTAAAAGCATAGACTTAGAAGAAAAATATAAAAAACTACTCGAAATATGTTTATTAAATATTGAGCACAGAATTGGTTGGCATTTTGAGGCCTATGAGAAGCTAAAAAATATTTTACCTATTGAAGACCTAGAGCCTAAACAAGATCTAGGTTTAATTGAGCAATTGTCACAAGGTTTAGCTATGTCTATCTACCGCTTCGACGGACATATCAAGGAAGCATATGAATACACGATAAAAAGTGAAATATATGGTCGTTATTATCCTGAATCTTTCGTTTTTGCTGGGGTCTTCTCAGAAAAGTTACTTAACTTTTGTAATTTAGATACAGATTATTTTGAGGTAAAATCTATATTAGGATTACTAGATAAAGAAGAACTAGTCCAACATATTAATAATCTACATCCACAAGAAAATGTAGAACGACTACAACTAAGTTATATATTAAATAGTATATGTCCACTCACTGAGCCTGAGATATCAAAGCTAGTAACCACCTCTACTGCAGCTAATGGATTAAAGATTTCAATGACAGCACTAATTCGGTCAGAAAATATTGATATAGATTCATCTTTGTATCAAGAAAAATTAGAAGAAATTTGTGGATTATATTCTCTATCGATTGATAAGCTAGAAAGTTCAATATATGGACGCTTATCTGTTTATCACCAATACTGCAAGTTCCTATTAAAACATAACTTAAATGATAGATTTAAAAAAATACATAAAGAGGCTACTAAGTTAAGCAAAATATACCAATTTACATACTGGACATATGAACTTGAAAGGCTAGTCAACCCATCTATACCTGCATTCAAGGAAATAAATAACAATAATCCATTTGGTATTGACTCTTCCGAGTATATAAATAAATTCATAAAAAGAAACAAAAAAAAAATTAGACCTACGCACTAGTATATTCATAAAGATAACATGTTATATGTTAATTTTGGTGAGGAGTAAATCAATGTTTGAGAATAAATACTGGGAGGTTACTATCCTAGGATTTATTCTTAAATTTCGAATCAACACTGATATTCAAAGATGGAAAGTGAATTATACGTTTAGTTAGCTAGACTCTTCGTAAAAAAAACCAAATACATTGTTCTTTCCGCCTAGGTCTAAACCTTTAATCTGATGGTGTTTTGGTTTTCCTTCAAACAGCAGTATGTATAGTTTGCTCTCTTGGTATGTTCCTACTATATAGTGGTCTTTTGAATCACATACTCGAGAACTTCAGCCTTTTTATCAATAAAAAAGTATTTGATATCGACGAGTTCCACGTTCTTCAAACCGATAATATTTTCAGCTTCAATAAAACCTCCAAACGGTGCGGTAAATCGATTACCTAGCTTAAGAAGCGCATCTAGCGGCACATCACTGTTCATTCTGAACATGCTATAGCCAGAGCTAACCTGAATTGATTGAAACATAGCGAACATAATTAGCCTTTCTAAAACCAGAGCCTGAAAAAGTAAACATGTAGCTTGAGCTTTATTATGTCTATCCGCAATTTAAAAGACAGCTCGAACAAACCATGTATATGCGAATGTTACCCAAACGGCCGCGAGGGTAAACGTATTCGAAAGCACTTTGCGACTAAGGGCGAAGCTGCGGCGTTTGAACGCTTCACGATGAATGAAATTAACGACAAGCCATGGTTAGGGGTAAAAGCAGATAACCATAGGCTAAAAGATTTACTCGATGCCTGGTGGGAAGTTGATGGTCACACAGTGAAAACTGGTCAGAACTCATATGATATTATGGCCAAAACGATCGCAATGCTCAATAACCCCTTAGCGCAACTATTCACGAAGAAAGACTACTTAGCCTATCTCGCCAATCGAGTTAGTCATCATCCTAGCCGTCCAAATATTACTATCTCAGCCGCTACTCATAACATTGAGCTAAAAACCTTGTGTGCTATGTTCAGTCGGCTAATAAAGTATGACTTATGGAAGCTGCCGAACCCATTAGCGGATATTGAACTTGTCAAAAGTACCGAGAAAGAACTTAGCTACTTAACAAAAGAGCAAATACCTGCCGTTCTTAGTGCTATAGCCGCTGATAGTAGCCTTTCAGCAAAGCAAATTCACACTGTAGATAAAACCGGTGGCTTCATCGCTGACGACCTACAGCAAGCAACGAACGATTGATTTATGTGCTATTTTAAAAGTGCGGCGTGATTCACAACAATTTGTTAATTAGTGGTAAATTACACGTGGCAGAATGTTATGTCGTAATTATATAATGACATTAACACCAAAGACGCCTCGCTTGCGCGTTCTGGAATAAGGCTAGACTTCGGGGGGAGGCTAGCCTTTCTTATGCCCCTAGATCAGCAACCTTTCCCCACCTGTTACGTAAACTTCATCGATCCTTTTGTTTTTTTCTTGGCGTTTTTTTCTTAAAATGCGCGCAGTATTATTTCTAGAGATCAACCATGAACAAAAGTGTCTTAACTAACGTTATCGCGTTAGCACTGCTTGCTGGCGGCTATGCGACAGCAAACCAATACTTGCTTTACGCAGGCCTATTCGCATTTTCAGGTGCCATAACCAACTGGCTTGCGATTCACATGTTGTTCGAGAAAGTACCCGGCCTATACGGTTCTGGCGTTATTCCGGCGCGCTTTGAAGAGTTCAAGGCAGCCATCAAACAACTGATGATGGAGCAGTTCTTTACTGAAAGTAATATCGACCGCTTCCTAAGCAGCGAGATGACAGGAAAATCGCTTAATCTAGAGCCTGTGATTCAGAAGATCGACTTTAATCCTGCATTCGACTCACTGGTGCATGTTATCGAGAACTCACAGTTTGGCGGTATGTTGGCAATGGTTGGTGGCACAGAGGCACTACAGCCTATGAAAGCGCCATTTGTTGAGAAAATGCAAGAGTCAGTGATTGAAATCAGCAAGAGTGACTCTGTAAAAAATGCCATCAAAGACGAGTTAGAATCGCCTGCGATGATGGATGAAATCAAAGAGAACATTGAGGCGATCATTGATCAGCGCTTGAATGAACTGACACCGAAGCTTGTAAAAGAGATGGTTCAAACCATGATCAAAAAACACCTTGGCTGGCTAGTAGTATGGGGTGGTATATTCGGTGGTGTGATTGGCTTAATCTCTGCGGCAATTACGCTGTAAGTAAGCCGTACAAGTTTATCGGATTACTCTTGCTCTAACGTCCCACAAAAATGGAAGCTTATTGGCTTCCATTTTTTATATCTAAACAAACACGCTTGAAGTAAAACCGGTGCCCTACTTTAAGGTTGCCAACAATTCAGGGTTAACACCAAAGCCCTTTTTATGCTCTTCAATCACGACCTCACTGCGTGTCTGAATCACACCTGGCAAGGTACCTAACTTTGTTGCCATAAACGCTTGGTACGCCTTCATGTCTTTCACTCGAACCTTGATCATGGTATCGAAGTCTCCCGACAATGAATAACACTCTTCCACCTCGGGCATCATTTCAACCGCTTGGGCAAACTTATCAAAAATAGAAAAGCTAGTCTGGTCGAGACGAATATGGATAAAAACTTGGACATCGAGTCCCAACTTTTCTGAACAAAGCTCAGCATGATAGCCTGTGATATATCCCTCTTTCTCCAATCGCTTGAGCCTGTCAGAGCAAGGTGACGTCGTGAGGTTAACCTGCTTTGCAAGTTCAACAACAGGCAAACGCCCCTTCATATGCAGAATTCGTAGTATCTCTTTATCGATACGATCAAGTTGATGCTGAGACATAACATTCCTTAAACATTCTAAATTCCGCTCAGTATATTCCATACCTAGAGCAATCGAAGAAAACCTCGCTCACACATTTAAAAAACTAAATGCACGCATGGCATTCACGTCAAACATAAATAAATACAAATAGATAATGGAGCTTATAAATCAAACTCTGATTATTAACAAATTATTATAGAAATGACCCGATTAACAAATAAGTTGAGCCGGAAACGAAAGAAAGGATATAGGCCAGAGTGAATAATAGAATTATCAAAGAGAAAGGATGACTCTATTATGAAAACGCAAGAACTCGCATATAAACCTTACGGTATTGGTTCATGGACATACGTAACGGTATCAAAAGATGTTGCTCAAGCACTAGCAAATGAGTACTCAAACTATGGTTGGGATGTGAAGATTGATGGCAATGCCATTGAAACTGAACTTGCACTCAAAGCAGCCTAGAAACGCAAAAACCTCCCAACACGGAGGTTTTTTGAATCAAGTTAGTAAGCACTTACTATGGGTTAGGCTAAACCAACTTGGGGAACAGTACTTCCGGTTTCGCAGCGGCAATTGCACGTGCGGCAGAAGTGCTGAGTTTCCATATCGTAGTACAGGTTTCCACTAAATAGCTTTGACGTCCATTGCATCATACGGCCAGAGGCTGTCTCGGGCTCTGTTTCACAACGTTTCATTATAGACTTATGTAGTGTTGTTTTTTTACATCCTTTGCAATAGAGATCAGGCATACCTTTGTCCTATAGGTCTTTAGTGGTTACTGACAATTGACACATCATGTCCAATTCGGTTCCACAATTCACCGAGCTAATGACAAAAGTGAGCGCTAAGTTCAAAAAACAGCCACTTTTCTATTTTGTTTTTTGACATCAAACGCGATCAACAAGATTGATCTTTCATTTCTCGCTCAAGATCCTACGCTTTCGATTTACATTGTAAACCCCAATTTCAACATCAGAAAACCTCGAATAGACTTAATTTGAAATAGGACAAAGGTCGTACTCACATAAAAAAATAGAGCCACCAAAGTGACCCTATTTATTACTCTAAGTTTTACAATGTAAATTCGGCTGTTTTTTAACCGATAGTCATTGGGATTAGTCTAGCTCAACGAGGTTCTTCTCGAACTCAGCGTGTTGCTTCTTAACTTCGTCTTCTGGCTCGCCAGTGATTAGGCTCACGATAACGATAGAGATAGTCGATAGGATGATTCCCGGTACGATTTCGTAAACATCGAACCAACCGCCCGTGAACTGTTTCCAAAGTACAATCGTAACACCACCAACCACGATACCCGCTAGAGCGCCGTTACGGTTCATACGAGACCAGTATAGGCTCAACACGATAGCTGGACCAAATGCAGCACCGAAACCAGCCCATGCATAAGATACAAGGCCAAGAACTGAACTGTCTGGCGTCATCGCTAGTACAAGAGCAATGAGAGAGATTAGGATAACCGCGAAACGGCCTACACGAACAATCTCTTCTGACGTTGCGTCTTTCTTCAGAACTTGCTTGTACAGATCTTCTGCCATCGCAGATGAAGAAACAAGAAGTTGTGAATCCGCAGTACTCATGATTGCCGCTAGGATTGCAGCCAGTAGGATACCTGCAATTACTGGGTGGAACATCGCGTTTACAAGAAGCATGAAGATCTTCTCGCCATCGTCTAGCTTAGGTGCACCAGAGTTCGTCACATAGATTAGACCAACAAGACCAACCAGCATTGCACCAACCATAGACAGTGCAGTCCATACCACCGCGATGCGACGCGCTGTTGTTAGGTCTTTATTAGTACGTGTTGCTTTAAAACGAGCAAGAATGTGTGGCTGACCGAAGTAACCTAGACCCCATGCCGCTAGCGAGATGATCGCGATAGCAGAAAGCGGCTCACCTTTCGCATCATTCCATAGCGTTAGAAGCTCTGGGTTGATGTTGTGTAGGTCAGTCGATAGTTGACCAAGGCCACCGTTCATTGCTGCGATTGGTACAATCAATAGCGCAGCAGACATCAGCAGACCTTGAACCAAGTCCGTCCAAGATACAGCAAGGAAACCACCAAACAGTGTGTACGAAACCACACATACTGTGCCGATAATTACTGCCGTTGTGTAATCTAGGCCGAATACCGTTTCAAACAATTTACCACCCGCTACCAAGCCTGAACTTGTGTAGAAAAGGAAGAATAAAAGGATAAAGAAAGCAGAAATTGTTTGGATCAGCTTAGAATTATCATTGAAACGACGAGATAGGAACTCAGGCAGCGTCAGTGATTCAGTCGTAATGCTGTAAGTACGTAGACGTTTTGCACTGATTAACCAGTTTGCCCAAGTACCAACAAGTAGGCCACCAGCAAGCCAAAATGCTTCAAAGCCAGCAGCGTAAGCGTAACCAGGCAGGCCAAGTAGCAACCAACCACTCATGTCTGATGCACCAGCAGAAAGTGCAGCAGGCCATGGGCCTAACGAACGACCACCTAGGAAGTAGTCAGTTGAGTTAGATGTACGTTTGTAAGCAATAACACCGATCGCTAGCATCATAATTAGATACGCAATGAACGTCGTCGTTATTGCAAAACTGTTTTCTATCATTTGATAGTCCTCATTTTGTAGAAAGCCTTCCATGCCTAATTCAATGCAAGGCACTCACCATAAAGGCAAGCAAGTGCATTGAGTTAGGTATTCAGGCTCCAAAGCACTATCAGTTAAACCCAAAGATGGTGAAAACCAAAGTTGGAAAGAACCAAAAGTGCTTAGAGCCAATTTTACTGAAGGTTAGTGAGCTTCGCTTCCAAGTTCGAGCAAGGTCGCGTTACCGCCCACGGCTGTTATATTTATAGTTCGCGTACGCTCGGTAATGAAGCGCAGCGATAGGTGTGGATCATTGGCAACATTCATTGTCGCCAGATCCGTTTCAGCTACTAAACCGACGATTGCGCCGTCACGCTTAGCAAGCTGTAAATTGATAGCTTGTGCCGTTTGCGAGTTACCCACGTAACCCACGCTACGTACATCGCAAGACAACAACTGTTGAGCAGCGTCATACGAGGCAACTTGCACCAAGTTAGTTGGCAAGTTCGCCGACTTAGCTGCGTCTGCAACTAAGGTATTGAACTGCACATCATCACTGCACAATTGAACGCTGTTACCTGCCAATAGCGCAGCAGTAATCAAAGCCATTGCAGTTTGCAGTGCTGGCACTTTCTCTTCGCAATCATCAACAATCACCAAAGCCACACCGCGGCCAGCGGCATACAACTCATTGGTTTCGCCCGTAGGACCTGCCATTAGGTGCTGTTCAGAAAGCAGCGCAGACGCTTGCTCTAGATGATAAGTCGCCACCGTCGCCAAAGGCGCAGATTGACTTTCGATCTCTGATTTCAGCGCAAGTACCTGAGCACTCTTGTAATCAAAGTCGGTAAGGTTCCATTGTTCCCACGCTAGCAAAGCATCAGAAAAACCTGTCACTTGATGAACCATGATAATGCTCCTTATGCCTTGTCTTGTGATTGAGAGAAATGAACATCAGTAAAGCGGTATAGGTAGTGAGGACCACCCGCTTTAGGGCCAGTACCTGACAAGCCTTGACCACCAAATGGTTGAACACCAACAACGGCGCCCACTTGGTCACGGTTGATGTAGCAGTTACCCACACGAACGTGTTTTTCGATCCAACGGTAAGTTGTCTCGTTACGGCTGTGGATACCCATGGTTAAGCCAAAGCCCGTTTGGTTAATTTGGTCTACCACTTGCGCTAGCTCACTCGCTTTGAAGCGAACAATGTGTAGCACTGGGCCAAACTGTTCTTCTTTCAAGCAGCTGATGTCATCAACCTCAAAAGCACTCGGTGGAACAAAATCACCATGTTCACAATCCGTACCTAGAGAAAGCTGAGCTACCTTCTTCTGGGTATTGGTCATGTTTTCTAAGTGCGCCATTAGCTTCTGTTTCGCGTTTTGGTCGATAACAGGGCCAACATCGGTTTTATGAAGGTGTGGAATGCCAACACTCAGCTCGTCCATTGCACCGTGAATCAATCCAACCACACGGTCTGCAATGTCTTCTTGGATGTAAAGCACACGTAGTGCAGAACAACGTTGACCTGCTGAAGCGAATGCTGAACGAATCACATCACGAACTACCTGTTCAGGCAGTGCAGTACTGTCGACGATCATCGCGTTCTGGCCGCCTGTTTCCGCAATAAACGGAACTGGCTTAGCGTTACGAGTGGCTAATGACACATTGATACGCTGTGCTGTTGGCGTAGAACCCGTAAAGGCAACGCCCGCAATCGCATCATGGCTTGTTAGTGCACTGCCGATCTCAGCACCGCGACCCGGCAGTAGCTGAATGGTGCCAGCAGGGAAGCCCGCTTCATTCATCAGTTCAACCGCACGAGCAGCAATCAGGCTTGTTTGCTCGGCAGGCTTAGCCACAACCGTATTACCCGCCACTAGTGCTGCTGTAATTTGGCCAAGGAAGATCGCTAGAGGGAAGTTCCAAGGGCTGATACAGACGAACACACCACGACCTTGTCGAGAAGCGATTCGTGTTTGGCCATCAAAACCTTTTAGTTCGAAACCTTGTAGATTGTCAGCTTGTTTTGCGTAGTAACGACAGAAGTCGACGGCTTCACGTACTTCATCAATACTATCGTGAATTGTCTTACCCGCTTCTTGATGACAAATTGCCACCAGCTCAGCGAGGTTGTCTTCCATCAGGTCAGCCAGCTTATCAAGTGCCGCCGCTTTGGTTTCAACCGATGTTGCGTTCCAATCAGCGAATACTGCGTCTGCGCCAGTGATCGCTGCGGAAACATGATCAAGGTTAGCGAAAGCCACCTGCCCCACATTAATACGACGATCATAAGGTGCAGTCACTTGCTCAACGTTCTGATCAGCTTTGATCATGCTTTCGGCAAGAGATTCACCGTTGATCACAGGGCCCGCAGTCCATTGGTTGTTTAAGAAGCCTTTTACTTGCTCTTCAAACTGATGCGCTTCACTTTCAATATCAATGTTCACACCGTAAGAGTTCTTACGCTCTGGGAATACCGCCGGTGGCAATGGAATCTTAGTGTTGTGCAGTGTATCGAATGCAAGAAGCATATCGACAGGATGTTGAGTCAGCTCTGCCACAGGGCAACGCGCATCAACTAGACGGTGGACAAACGAGCTGTTTGCGCCGTTTTCTAGCAAGCGACGTACTAGATATGGCAGTAGATCTTTATGGCTGCCAACCGGTGCGTAGATACGTACCGACTGTTGGTAAGCTTCCATCGCATGGTTGTACAGAGAATCACCCATGCCGTGTAAGCGTTGGAATTCAAAGTCTTTATGGTCGGTCATCACGGCAATAGCAGAAACCGTATGAGCATTGTGGCTCGCAAACTGCGGGAAGATATTGCCACGAACGCTTGGGCTCAATAGGTAACGCGCACATGCAAGGTAAGCTACGTCTGTCGCTTCTTTACGTGTGTAAACTGGGTAATCAGTAAAGCCAGCTTGTTGCGACCATTTGATTTCGCTGTCCCAGTAAGCACCTTTAACTAAGCGAAGCGGGATCAAATCACCCTGCTCTTTCGCTAGGCGGTTTAGCCATACTAGAACCGGAAGTGCACGCTTTGAGTAAGCTTGAATAACCAGACCAAATTTACCCCAACCTTTTACAAGATCAGTGCGGTACAGTTTTTCGAATAATTTAAGAGAAAGCTCTAGGCGATCCGCTTCTTCCGCATCAATCGTAATTGCAACATCGAGCTCTACTGCACGGCGCAATAGCTGCTCTAGCGTGTCGCAAAGTTCAGTCAGTACGCGGTCTTCGTTCGCCACTTCATAACGTGGGTGAAGCGCAGAAAGCTTGATAGATACCGATGGCGCAGGGCTCGATTTTGAAGAGACATACGTGTCTCGACCTACAGCTTCAATCGCCATTAGGTAATCTTTGAAGTATTTGTTTGCGTCAGCTGTAGTCAGTGCCGCTTCACCTAGCATGTCGTATGAGTAGGTAAAACCTTTGTCACGCATAGACTTACCGTTCTTTTGCGCTTCAGCAATGCTGCGACCAAGAACGAATTGGTGACCCATCACCTTCATCGCTTGGTGCATCGCTTTACGAATCACAGGCTCAGAAAGCTTGTTCACTAAACGGTTAACCGCTTGACCTGCACTCTGCTCTTTAGATGAAAGTCCAACCACCTTGCCCGTTAACATTAGGCCCCAAGTGGATGCGTTCACAAACACCGAATCAGAATTCTTAAGGTGAGACTTCCAGTCCGCAACGCTCAGTTTGTCGCGAATCAGTGCATCAGCTGTTGCTGAATCAGGAATACGCATCAAGGCTTCCGCCAGACACATCAGCAAGATGCCCTCTTGAGTATCTAAGCTGTATTCAAGCAGCAGTGCATCGATCATCTGGATAGAAGTCTTATCCGCACGGATAGCCTCGATCAATGATGTCGTTTTCTCTGTGATTTGCTGCTTTTCAGACTCAGAAGGGGTAGCTAGTGGCAGAAGTTGCTCTAGCCATTGGGTTTCATCCACCATATATAATGGTGAGATAAGCGACCATAGATCAGCAAGCGGCTGCTCGTTGAATTCTGGCTTTAACACATCAGTAGCTGTAAACATGCGTTTTCCTTAATCTCACACCCGGAATTAGCCCGGGGATCTCTACAATGGCTGCAGTGTATTTAGAGTATATAAGGATTACTTGTCAAAAACTCCGAGTTTTTTGCTAAAAACTCGCTTTATTAACAAAACAAACACAACGTCACATATGAAACTTTAAAATAATATGCCGTTTTGTTTCACTATTTAACAGAAATTTTCTTTTTGTATTGGGATGGTGACATGCCTTGAAGGCGTGAAAAGGTGTGAGTAAAGGAAGATTGACCGGAGAAACCAGCCAATTCTGCAACCTGACCAAGACTCAGATTACCTTGTTCGATCAAGCGGCGAGAGCGGTCGATACGCTTACCTAATACATACTGGTGAGGAGTAATGCCCATTTGCTCTTTGAATAGCATGTGGAATTGGCTTTCGCCCAAAAACACGCTGCCTGCAAGCTGCGCGACTGAGATCTTATTCGCGAGGTGTTGCTCGATGTAACGATCCAGAGCTTCAAGGTCGAAACGCGAATCTTTGATTGAGGTTTCAAACGCCGAGATGTGTCTTTGCATCAATGCGATCACCGTATCATTACAGGCACGGCTTAATAGCAGATCATCAGGGCTTGCCTGCATCTCTTGTACCAACATATGGATAAGTTTTTGAATTTGCGCGTCTAATTGGAAGTAGACGTTTGATGACTCTAGCTGGTTAATCTTCTCTAGCATCAGAGGGTCGTCGTCACTCGGCACAGGCATGTTAAGTACCAGAATATCCGACTGACCGACCACGCCACCGAAAGCATGATCAGAGCTTGCTGTCACCACACATCCTTGCCCGGGGCCTACAAGATTACCCTTACCGCTGACTTCAAATTCCGCCTGACCTTTTAGACCAATCACCACCTGAGAATAATGGTGATCATGACAATCCATATGCGAAGGCAAGGTAATGATCTCTGCGGGACGAGGGCCAGTAAGGCCTAGCGGAGACAAATCTAGGTTTGGAAAGGGTAAAGGTTTTGGCATGACAGCAAAGTACTCAGGTCAACATAGTAAGAATAATACTCTGAAATCTGCACAAGATGAATTTGTAAATGATCATGAGAGTCATTTCCTGACCTCAAACAAAAGATCATCACCGCGATCGTCTTGATCATGCCTCCGGAAAGATGATCAAGAGTGTATAAACTACGGCCATTGTAAAACCAATCGTTCCGGCAAGTTTAGGGGCTTCACAAGCATGCAAGCACGAAAAACCATGTCATCAATAAATGCTTCACCGCTCTAACATAATGAATAAATTTTCTTATATAGCTCAAATAATTGGCTATAAACCTGTAAAAAGTGTATCCGAAGTACCGAAACTTGGCTTTTGAGTAGATTGGATAGCAATAAAACGGTATAAAGACGGGTACTGTGTTAATTGCTAATAACTAGTGACTCACAACTAGGAAGTAGACACTTTATTAACGAGCCAATTTCAATCTACAAGTTGCAGGGACCTATGACTAACTTTCGAATTTCAGCGCTTTTACTTGCGCTATCCCCTCTTTGGGTATCTGCATCGGTATCAGCTGAAGAACTGAATCAAGTCGATCCCGTTTCAGCTATCGATGCAAAGCTAACAGAGAAAAACTCAGATATTGAGCGTATTTCAGCAACCAAAGTATCGGCGACTGAAAACCTAAAACAACTTCAAAACAAGAACAGCAAGTTGTTACGCGAAGGTGAAGAACTTAAGGCAAAACGCAACAGAGCCAAGTCTGTACTCGACAAACAGTACAGTCGCTTGCTTGAAGATCCAGAAACGGATTTGGTCTCTTTCCAGAAAAGTTACCAAGACGCTTGGGCTGCGGTTAAAGAGAATCAATCGGCTCAGCTCGATAACGAACAAGCGATGAACGAGAGCGAAATTCACCTTTCTCAAATCAAGCAAAAGCAAGCTCGCCTGAATAATGAGCTAGCAAACTTGAGAGAGTCAAAAGTTGAAGCTCGTGTAAAACGTATCGCGACAGAATTGCGTGAAAGTGCGGTTCTTGAAACCAGTTACACCACCACATGTTCATCAACAATGACACTGGGTGAGTGTACTGCACAGGGTAAACACCTGACCAATCAGAAAGCCGTGCAAACGTTCAAGAGCCAATTACTTGAGCAGCTCACAGAAAGCACACTAGCGAAGCAAAACTTGCAAGGTGTTCAACTGAACATCCATGTTCAAGACAGCCAAGCAATCAAGAGTGGTTTCTCTGGTAACAACTCTTACTTCATGCAGATGCAAGCTCAGCTTCAAGCAAAACCTGAAGCAGTTGCAGCATGTAACCTATTGAATGTTTCGACTCGCTACTGCTTAACAGGCAGTGACGCTGCGGTCGTTAAGAAGAGTGACAAACAGTGGGCTAACGTGACGGTACGTTCTGATCAGTACAACGACTCAGTAACCATCAACGGCATTAAGTACGGCAGCACGCCTCTTGAGGTTGCGCTACCAAGCGGTCGTCACCAAGTAACCATTTCAAAACAAGGTTACGAGTCTTACAACCGCACAGTTACCATCAACGGCAGCGACACTATTTGGGTTAAGCTTCTTCCTAGCAAAGAAAGCTAAACACCCTTTCTACATAGAGCTAACCCGATATAAACGCTTAGCTCTATATCAGATAGCCGTGCCTATTTCACAAAGCTGAATGAACACTCGCCATTTTGTTGATAGTTATAAACTGTATGATCGTTATAACCTTGTATAGTCGTTATAAACAGTAGCTGCAGACGAAATGGCGTTCTCGTTTAGAATATTCGATTAACCTAAATTACGATTGAAGTAGCCCATCATGCGCCAAGGTCTTCCTACTCTACTATTTGCACTTGCTCCCTGCCTAATGACTCCTGCTGTTTTCGCAGAAGCAACACCACCAGCGATCGCGCCTTCTGTCACCGATATTGAAAGCTCACTATTCGAAAAGCATGCCGACTTAACGGCTGTTGAGAAGAAACTGGCTGACAAACAAAATAAAGTCGACAATCAAGCGCAACAAACGGCACGTCTAACCAAGTTATCAGCTCAAGCTGAGCAAACACTCGCAAAAGCGAAAGCCAGCCTAGAGCAAGATTATACGCGCATGATTGATGAGCCCGATTTCGACATCTCGCCAGCTCAAAGCCTATTCCAAGACGCGTGGAAAACAGTAAAAGAAGGCAAGCTTGCGATTTCAGACTCTGAGCAGAAGCAACAAGGCTTGGTGATGGAACTTGAGGCTATTCAAGTCGAGAAAGCGACGGCAGAAGCTTCAATCGCAACCCTAAATCAAGACAAGCTAAGAGCAAGAGCAGAACGACTAAGAAACGAGATCACTCAGACGGAAGAGCAAACCGTGAGCTTTACTAACCGTTGCAGCAGCGATATGACACTGGCGCAATGTTCAGACCAAACGGTGACCTTGGCACTGCAAAAAGCGGTAAAACAGTTCCAACATAGTCTGGTAGATAACGCGACTGAATCGAACACAGTGAAAGAGCACCTTGCGTCTGCTTCGCTGAATATTCACGTTCTGCAACACAAAGTGAAATCCTCTGGCTTCTCTGAAGATAACCGTTACCGAGCGGTGATTGCGGCGAACCTAGAAACACGCCCAGATAAGAACACACCTTGTCGTCTGCTTGGTATTCAATCATCAAACTGTTTCACGCAAAGCGAGCAACAAGCCAACGACCAGCAAAAAGAAGTCGCTTGGGTTAACTTGGTGGTGCGTTCCAATCAATACAACGACAATGTTTCTATCAACGGCGTGAACTATGGCAGCACACCGGTTGAAGTGATGTTGCCAACAGGCCAGCACATGGTCACGATCGAAAAAGAAGGCTACCTTTCTTTCCATCAAGAGCTGAAGATAGCCCGCGATCACAACCTAAGAGCCGTACTACAAGCCAAACAGAATTCATTGAATGTCGGCACTAAGTTTGCCGACCCTATGGGTAACGACATTCAGAGCCCTGAAATGATTGTGGTTGGATCTGGTCGCTACCTGCTGGGTGAAAACAATGCCAAGCAAGTGACCATCAAACAGCCATTTGCATTAGCCGCAACTCCGACTCGTGTTCAAGATTTTAAAGCATTCGTTGAAAGCACAGGCTACCAGACAGACGCAGAACTGATGAACACCTGCGATACGTTCGTCAATGCAGAGATCACAACCGTTTCAGACAATGACTGGCAGAACCCAGGCTTTAAGCAAGCAGATAACTCGCCGGTCGTTTGTGTTAGCCAAAATGATGCCAAAGCTTATACTCGTTGGTTATCTAAAAACACAGGCTTTACTTACCGTTTGCCAACGCCACAAGAGTGGGAAGCAGCAGCAAGAGCAGGCCAAGACACCAACTTCTGGTGGGGCAACGAATTCCGCTCTGGCAAAGCCAATACAGGCTGGGCGGGTACACCTTGGTCAAACGTTAGCACATCTCCAGTTAAGTCATTCCTGCCAACGCCAACAGGCTTCTACGACATGGTGGGTAACGTATGGGAATGGACAACCACTCAGAAAGGCTTAGCGAAAGGTGGCGCGTGGAGCTTCTCTCCTGAAGAAGCGAAAGTGTATAACGAACTGTACGTACCACCTTCAACCGCAGCTAACTATCTAGGATTCCGAGTAGTACGAGATCTATAGGCTCCCAATCACAGGAGCAAAATCTCAAATATTTACTCTAGGTTCTCAATTATCACATTGAGGAGCATTTATAGGGGAATTCCCCCCTTATGCATAAGCACTCCTAGGAGTAGATTCGTCGATAGAGTAGTAAGTCACTCTGGGTATCAAATTGATGCCTCAGTTTAATTTACCTGACCCTCGTAAATTAAACTGAAAATCTTCTACATGTCGACAAGGCATATCTTGTCTTTGGCCAGCCCCTCTTCAGGCTGGCTTTTTTTTGCCTGTTTATTACCCTTTATGCCCATCGATTCTCCGAGATTGACACAGTTAGTCAGCAGTCCGTTCAACTGATATTCACCCTTTACTTCTCGTGTAGAGTTCAAACTCAAATGGCCATTGCAGCACTATAAGAAACTGATATTATTGTGATACCTCTGATTGCGAGATAAAACATTGCCAGATCCACTCAACTCCATACATCGTTCTTTATTCGAGCAACTTCCAGGCTGCTGGGGCTGCAAAGATACTGACTCGGTCTTCGTGTACGCCAACCTTGCTTACAACCAATTGATCGGCTTAAAACAGGGCGAGACTTGTACTGGCTTGACTGACTTCGACATGCCCAGTCAAACCACTGAGTGCGCACAAGATTTCAGAGCTCAAGACAAACATGTGATGGATACACGCAGTACCCTTAAGATCCTCGATATTCACCCTTATCCAGACGGACGCTGGCACGCCCATATCTTTACTAAAACCCCTTGGCTTGATGACGACGACAACGTCCAAGGCACCATCTTCTATGGCCAAGAGCTTACCGATACCGCGATCTTAGAGGTCGGTCATTGGGTTTGTCAGGCAACAGGAACAAAAGGCAATCAGGCATCGCTTGCGGGGTCAGAGCCGCGCGTGTCTAAACTGCAAAAGCGGCTGACTTCGAGAGAATCAGAAGTGCTGTTCTTACTGCTTTTCGGCAAGAAACCACAGTACATCGCGTCGACGTTAAACATTTCAATCAAAACGGTCGAAGGTCATGTCGCTAGATTGAAACAGAAGTTTGATGCACGTAGTAAAAGCCAGTTAATAGAGTATGCATTGGACTCAGGATTAGGCTCAGTGATCCCAGAAACTCTGCTCAAAAAACAGATCTCCGTTGTTCTGCACAGTGACTGATTTACTGTTCAACTGAAAATGCAGACAAAAAAATGCCGTTGATAAGTCTCATCAACGGCATTTTTGGATCTGTTAACAGCTAAGCGATCAAGCAGCCTAAGGCGCTAGGCGATCAATATCCCAGCTGTTGTCTTGGCGAGAGAACAAGAAACGGTCGTGCAAGCGGTGTTCACCACCTTGCCAGAACTCAATGCTATCGACACGAACTCGGAAGCCCCCCCAGAAAGAAGGCACTGGGATCTCTCCTTTAGCAAACTTCTGTTTAAGCTCTAGATACTTACCTTCTAAAATCCCACGAGCTGAGATGCGGCTACTCTGCTTACTTGCAATCGCGGCCAATTGGCTCTCTTTTGGACGTGACGAGAAGTACTTCATATTTTCCATAGCCGTCAGCTTTTCAGCCGTGCCCGTAATATGAACCTGTCGCTCAAGTGGATGCCAAGGGAAGTGCAAACTGATTTTGCTGTTGTGCTCAAGCTGGTGCGCTTTACGGCTACCCAAGTTGGTGTAAAAAACGAACCCGTCTTTATCAACATTCTTCAGCAGAACAATTCGTTGGAATGGCTGACCATTTTCATCAACCGTAGCAACTGTCATGGCAGTAGGGTCCGTCAACTTCGCTTCAATGGCTTGCTCTAGCCATAGATTGAATTGCTCAATCGGGTCTGCGGCCAAGTCTTTACGTCTCAATCCACCCTTAGCGTATTCGCGACGAATATCTGTCAGTTCCATTTGGTTGCTCCTTTCAATTTTTTTGTGATTTTGCGCTGTAATCCTTTGAAACACAAGTCTCAGCCATGGTTTTGTTTCACAGAAGCTGTTCGGTGTTAACAAGATCTCGGTACTCTATCCATCATATTGATAATCTTTATACAAACCGATGACAAGCAGAGATCCAAGTGACCAAAATACTGCCTAACCTAATGACTCCTTTTGTTTTATTCTCGTTGTTACTGGGAGCAGCAGGGCTGACCGCAACCCACTTTATGGCAGTACAGTTCCAAGAAAAAATCGTCACTAAGCAACTCAATGAAGCGGCCAATAAAGCCAACCTACAAATTGATTCTGAATTGGACAAATTCAAACAGATCCCGAACTTACTCAGTCATGACCCGCGCTTGCTTTCTTATTTTGACTCATCACCGCAAACAGACAAGATTTCCGCTGCTCAGCTCAATCAATTGCTGTTTGAATGGTCAAATCAAAGCCAGGCCGACACTATATATATCCATGACCCAAGTGGTACTGTGGTCGCTTCCAGTAATTATCAAAAGCCTCGCACCTTTGTGGGTGAGAACTTCTCGTTTCGCCCCTACTTTGCTTCTGCCATTCAAGGTAACAACACACACTACGTCGCACTGGGTGCCCGCTCGAATGTACGCGGTTACTTTCTATCTTCACCGCTGTATGTTGAGAATGACATTGTTGGTGTTATCACCGTAAAAGTGAGCTTAGAGAACCTCGAAAACATCCTAACCAGCGACGAATTTGAGATTGTGGTACTCGACTCTAACCAAGTGGTATTTCTATCAAGCCAAACTCCGTGGCTTTACCATTCATTGTTGCCACTAACGCAGCAACAACAAACGGATATCTCACTTCAACGCCAATACGGTCAAAGCGAAATTTCGATCATCGAAGTATTTCGCTCTTCAAGCTCTCAACCAGAAGCTAACGCTAATCGATCTAACAACCTTCAATCCAACCAAATCCAAAAAGAGCTCACGGCCAACCAGTTATTCAAGCTTGGTACTTTTAATCTTTACCCAGCTGCCGTCAGTAACAATCAGTACCAAGTGGTCGCACTAAAAGAGACCCGGGCTGAGCTTATAAAAGTACTGCAGATCGATGTCATCTTCGTCGTGATTTACAGCTTGGTGATGCTTATTGCTTGGTCATGGCGCCAAACCTACGTAGCGAAAGTGGCGTTGACCCGACTCAACCAAAACTTAGAGCAAACCGTTGATAAACGGACTCACTACTTGAAGCAATCCAATCAACAGCTGCAACAAACCATCTTTCAATACCAAGAGTCGCAGTTGAAGTTAAAGCAGACAGAAAAAGAGCTGACACAAACTGCGAAATTAGCGGTACTTGGTGAGCTGTCAGCCAGCATTAATCATGAAATCAACCAACCACTTGCAGCACTCAGAACCTACAGCGAGAACAGCTTAAAACTGCTTGAAATGGAACGAACCGATTTGGTGAAAAGTAATCTTGAGAAAATGATTGGCCTAAACAACACCATTACCGACATCATCGCGCGACTCAAAGTCTTTACTCGCAAGGTCACCAAACAAGAGCATCATGTAGCCAACCTGCATCAAGCGGTCAACAATGCCACCAGTATTCTCAGCGCACTGATGATCAAGCAAGGCATCACGCTCAGGTTAAGCACGGTACCAGATGACATTAATATCGCGATTCATCCGACCGAGCTCGAACAAGTGCTGGTGAATCTGATTCACAACGCGACTCAAGCTCTTCAGCAGCAAGCCATAGATCAACAAACCTTGCTCCAACAAACAACAGTTCAACAAACAGCAGCCCAACAGGCTATTCCACAGATAGGCGTTGAATGGCAACTGCATGAAGACATGTGTCAGGTGATCATTTGGGATAACGGAATTGGTATGTCTGCCGACAAGCTTGAACAACTTTTTGACCCGTTTTTCACCACTAAGCCTGAAGGTTTAGGGCTTGGACTCTCTATATCTAAACGGATTATTGAAGCGTATCACGGCTCGATCAGTGCAGCCCAGTTGGAGCCGTCAGGCATGGTATTCTCGCTTAATATCCCGTTATACAAAGTTAACAACTGACGCAGAATTGGTATTGTTAACGAGAAAACGAATTTCACATTATTGCTAATCTCACATACAGCTAAGGACTCGGCTTTGCACTCTATGCCCAAACTCTATTTTGTCGACGATGAACCCGCTATCCGAGACTCCGTAGAACAAGCCATGCTGATTGAAGGCATCGATATCGTCTGCTTTCCTAATGCTATTGAGGCTCTAAAGAAGATAAATACCACGCAAGCCGGGATTGTCATTACCGATATTCACATGCCGGTGATGGATGGCATTCAATTAACGCAAAAATTACTGAGCCAAAATCCTCATTTTCAGGTCATTGTACTTACCGGGCATGGTGACGTGCAAACCGCGGTATCTGCGATGAAAGCCGGGGCTTATGATTTTCTGGAAAAGCCGTTTGTGGTCGATGCCCTCCTCACAGCAGTAAGAAAAGCCGCAGATAAGCTCGCACTGGTTGAAGAAAACAACCTATTGCGTAAAGAGTTGGCGATGCAAAATCAGGTGGGTCCAAAACTGATTGGTCAATCGCCATCAATGCAGACATTACGCCGAGAACTGATCACCTTAGACACCAAAACCAACCCACTTCTATTGTTTGTTGGTGATTTAGGAACGGGGAAAAGGGTCACAGCACAATACACTCATGATTTACACAGTCATCAAACTGCGGAGCTTTGCCCTGTTGCTGCGTTTAATTTGCCACGCAGTGACGAAGCGACATTTCATCAGTTTGTTTTGCAACTGTTCTTGAAGCATCAAGGTGGAACGATCTATATCCATGAGACAGAATCATTAACTCAGGATCAATGGCTGTGGTTAGCGAATCTAAAACCCACTCTACTTCGTGAAAACTCATGCAAGACCAATGCAACTTGTATCATTATCGCAACCAAAATAGTTCCTACTACAATTACAGGTGAACTGCGCCAATTTAATTTACTACCCTTGGCGCAAAGAACGGAAGATATTGGGTCTTTGTTCAAACACTTTGCTCGCGGTGCAGCAAGTCGCTATCAGTTGCCGCCGCCCGTTATTACAGAAAAAGAGATTCAACGACTCATTGCAACGCATTGGGTGGAGAACATTCGCCAGCTTCGCCAGCATGCCGAACTCAGAGTCTTGACTCAAATTAAGCAGCCGTCGCTCGACAGCGATATTAGTGAGCAAAATGACGATAACGAGCTCGACGTCAGCATTGAGGAACAACAACAGTCGTTAAACCAACGTACCGATAGCTTTGAACAAATTATCTTGATTGAGGCACTACATCGCCATCAAGGTCGTTTAAAAGAAGTACAACAAGAGCTTCAGGTGTCGCGAAAAACACTGTATGACAAACTAAGAAAGCATCAGCTCGATAAAACCGATTTCAAGAACCGATAAGTCTTAAAAAATATATAAATTCAAAGATTTAAAGGAACAAAATCTTAACATTTATAAGAAGTAAGAATACACTCAATAGGCTTGCACTTTTATTTAGCGAACAAGGACTGTTATGAGTCAGAAAAATTTCAGCAAATTGAACGAGACCGAGCTTGAGTATGTCGACGATAAAACAGCGGCACTACTCCTCAATACGCCCACCAGTGCGCGTATTATGCTGTGGGTGATCGTTCTGTTTTTTATTGCTGCTATTGGGTGGTCTGCTTGGGCAGAGATCGACAAAGTTACCGTTGGCCAAGGCAAAGTGATCCCTTCCTCTCAAATCCAAGTGGTGCAAAACCTTGAAGGTGGCTTAGTTAAAGAGATCTTAGTTAAAGAAGGTCAACGTGTTCAGAAAGGTCAGCAGCTACTGTTGATCGATGACACTCGATTCCGTTCGGACTTCCGCGAACGTGAACAACAAGTGGCGAACTTAACCGCCAACGTGTTGATGCTATCCGCTTCATTAACCAGTGTCGTCATTAACGAAGAGTTCTCTGTTGAAGAGTGGAAAAAAAGCGTGTTGCTTGATTACGGTAAACTCGCCTTTCCACCCAAGTTCTACGAGCTTCAGCCTAAACTGGTTAATCGCCAAAAAGCCGAATATCGTCAAGATCTGAATAACCTAAAAAACCAACTTTCTGTTTTTGATCAACAAGTTGAACAGAAACAGCAAGACCTAGTTGAGATTAAGGCGCGGGTTCGCAACCTAAAACAGAGTTACCAGTTTGCTCGCCAAGAACTGGATATCACCAAACCCCTCGCCGATGAAGGTGTGGTACCACGAATTGAATTACTTAAACTGCAAAGACAAGTGAACGACACTCGCCGAGAAATGACCTCAAGCGAGCTAAAAATCCCTCTGCTACGCTCAGCAATCAAAGAATCCATGCTCAGCCGTATTGATGCCGCACTGAACTTCCGCTCCGAACAACAAGAAAAGCTCAATCAAGCGCAAGATAAGCTCTCTGCAATGACCGAATCGGCTGTTGGCCTTGAAGACCGAGTAAACCGTACTGTGGTGGTTTCTCCTGTAACTGGCACCGTTAAAACATTGGGCATTAATACTGTCGGTGGTGTTATCCAACCGGGTATGGACATCGTTGAGATTGTACCGACAGAAGACTCTCTCTTGGTTGAAGCGAAAATCGCCCCGCAAGATATCGCTTTCCTACGCCCAGAATTGACTGCCATCGTTAAATTCAGTGCCTATGACTTCACTAAATACGGCGGTCTAGAAGGCGTGCTAGAGCACATCAGTGCCGATACCACTCAAGATGAAGAAGGCAACAGCTTCTACATCGTGCGTGTGCGCACCGAAAAACACAATTTTGGACAGAACGAAGAGTTGCCAATCATTCCGGGCATGACCGCCTCAGTCGATATCATCACAGGCAAAAGAACCGTGCTTGAGTACATGTTGAAGCCACTATTAAGTGCTCAAAACAATGCACTAAAAGAGTAAGGACGTTGGATGTTTGATAACGCCTTTCAGTACGCAGTAAATAGACAAGAGCAGAGGCTATGAAGTCTCGGATTTCGCTATTGCTGCTAGTTCTTACCTCTTTTACCTCTGTGGCGCTCAACAAGAGCGACCAAAGGTGGATAGATGCGGTGACCAAAACCTACGGCGATAGAGCCGGAAAGCGAGTGGCAACGTGGCGTTCAAACATGACGTCATACGACAGATTAAGTGAAAAAGAGAAGCTCAGGTCAGTGAACCAATTCTTCAACCAGATGTACTTTGTCGATGACAACATACTGTGGGGAAAAAACGACTATTGGGCAACACCACTGGAGTTTTTAGGCAGCAATGCTGGTGACTGTGAAGATTTCACTATCGCAAAATACTTCTCTTTGCTTGAACTGGGCGTCCCAGATAAGAAATTGCGATTAGTGTACGTAAAAGCACTGGAGTTAAACCAATTCCATATGGTGTTGGCGTACTACTCAACACCGAGTGCAGAGCCACTAATTTTGGACAACTTAAACCCTGAAATTAAACGCGGTTCCAAACGCCCAGATCTACGACCGATTTACAGTTTCAACGGTAAAAATCTTTGGCTGATAAAATCGGCAGCGGGCAGCGGTAAATTAGCAGGGAAATCTTCAAGATTGAGCTTATGGAACGACTTACGTTCTCGTGAGCGCTCTCTAAAATTAAACAAACCCATTATCAATTACGATGAGTAGGTACAATGACTTTATATAAACAGCTTGTGGTCGGGATGGTTGCAGTGTTCATACTGCTGATGACGTCAGTTTTTATGATCGAATTCAATACCACCCGTGGATACTTAGAGGAGCAGCAACGCTCTGAGGTAAGTAATACCATTAATACTGTTGGACTGGCTCTCGCCCCTTACCTAGAAGAAAAAGACAAGGTGGCAGTGGAGTCTGTAATCAACGCTCTGTTTGATGGCAGTTCTTATTCCGTCGTTCGATTGATCTTTCTCGACAGCGGTGATGACATTCTCCGCTCATACCCTGTAAAGCCAACTGGCGTACCGGAGTGGTTTACCAACCTAAACCTGTTCGAGCCTGTTCATGACCGCCGCGTGATCACCAGTGGCTGGATGCAACTGGCAGAAGTAGAGATCGTAAGTCATCCAGGCCCTGCCTACGATCAACTTTGGCAAGCATTCATCCGCTTATTAAGCATCTTTGGCACGATCTTCTTGCTCGGTTTAGTGTCTATCTCTTGGATCCTTAAACGCGCTTTACGCCCGCTCTCGTTGATCATTACTAAGATGGATCAGATCGCCAAGAACCAGTTTGGCGAACCTCTAGCTCGTCCAAAGACAAAAGATCTAACCTTGGTTGTCGACGGTATCAACCACATGTCGACTCAAGTTGAACTGGCATTTAAAAACCAAGCGAAAGAAGCTCAAAAGCTGCGTGAAAGAGCGTATATCGACCCTGTATCTCAGTTAGGTAACCGCGCTTACTACATGTCTCAGTTAACCCAGTGGTTAGAAGAGTCTAGCTTAGGTGGTTTAGCGGTACTAAAAGCCGAATTTATTAGTGAAGAGTACGACGAAAAAGGCTACCAAGAGGGTGATGCCTTGGTTCATCAACTGGCTGAACAGCTACAGGCTTCAATTTCATCACCAGATATCACCATCGCCCGTATTTCTAGTGACGAGTTTGGCTTCATTATGCCGAACATTGACGAAAGCGAACTTAAACTTGTCGCGGGCAGCATCGTAAATTGCATTCAAAACCTAGGTTCAGACCCTACAGGTACGGCGAATCCACACATCGCATTAGGTGTGACATACAGCAACACCCGAAAAAACAGTACCGAAATCATGTCGTTGGTTGATAACGCACTCTCAAGTGCCAAGGCGAACCGAGAGCTTGCTTACGGTTACGTAACCGCAGACGATCACGGCGCTGTGATGGGTAAACAACAATGGCGTATGTTGGTTGAAGAAGCGATCATCAACGACCTCATTACCTTCCGTCTTCAGGCTGCAAATAATGCCTTTGGTAAAACGTATCACCAAGAAGTATTCTCTGCGATTGAAAAAGATGGCGTGCGTTACGGTGCTAACCAGTACTTGTACGCACTAGAACAGCTTGAAATGAGCCACATTCTCGACCAATACGTTATCGAGAAGATGATTGAAAAACTGAATGCGAAAGAAGTAACAAGCCCTGTTGCTATCAATATTTCGCCAAGCAGTATTTCTCAACCAAGCTTCATCCGCTGGATCGGTAAGACGCTTGAACAAAATAGTTCAATCGCTCACCTGTTGCACTTTGAGATTCCAGAAAACTGCTTCATCAACGTTCCGCACTACACGGCACTATTGTGTAACACCATTCGCAACGCTGAAGCGGTGTTTGGTGTCGATAACTACGGACGTAACTTCCAATCTCTGGATTACATCAACGAATACCGTCCAAGCTATGTGAAGCTAGATTACCTGTTCACACATAACCTGGATGACGAAAAACAAAAGTTCACCTTAACGTCGATCTCTAGAACCGCTCACAACCTAGGCGTCACCACCATCGCGTCTCGAATAGAAACTCAGACTCAGCTAGATATCTTGTCTGATAACTACGTAGAAGTGTTCCAAGGCTTCATTGTTGATAAATAGTTGTAAGGGTTATATCACATGCAAGATCCACTATTGAACTCACTGATCTACGTTAGCCGATATTACGGGTTAGCTAACTCGCCTGAAGCGTTGATCAATGGGCTACCATTATCAGACGGAAAGCTAACCCCTTTCCTATTCCCTCGTTCTGCAGAGCGAGCAGGATTGGTGGCGAAAGAAAACCGTTCCGACTTGGAAAAGATACCTCACCTGATTCTGCCTGCGGTTTTACTACTTAAACAAGGTGAGGCGTGCGTTCTCAACAGCATTGATTTAGAAAAGCAAGAAGCGGAAATCATTACAGCGGAAAGCGGAATGGTGCCAATCATCATTCCTGTCGAAGAACTGAAAGAACAATTCATCGGCCGCTACTTCTTGGTAAAGAAACAGTTTCGCTATGATGAACGTTCACCAGAGGTTCTAAAAACACGTAAAGGGCATTGGTTTTGGAGTACCATTTGGGAATCAAAAAACATCTACCGAGATGTGTTGATAGCCTCCATTCTGATCAATATCTTCGCGATAGCCGCGCCAATGTTCACACGCTTGGTGTATGACAAAGTCGTTCCCAACCTTGCCTTTGAAACTTTGTGGGTGCTAGCGAGTGGTATCTTTGTCGTGTTCCTATTCGATTTGCTGCTCAAATTGATGCGAAGCTACTTCATTGACGTTGCCGGTAAGAAATCCGACATCCTCATTTCTTCCAAGCTGTTTAGTAAGGTATTAGGGATTCGTATGGAAGCAAAGCCTGCTTCTGTCGGTGCTTTTGCCAAAAACTTGCAAGAGTTCGAATCAATCCGTGAGTTCTTTACCTCAGCAACCATCGGCTCGTTAATCGACTTACCATTCGCGCTGATGTTCTTGGCGTTGATTTGGTTAATGGCCGGAAACCTTGTATTTGTTCCTGTTGTCGGCGTGGTTATTCTGATCATCTATGCACTGTTAATCCAAGGTCCACTGCGTCGTACTATTGAAGAGGGCTCTCGTCTTGCTTCTCAGAAGTACGCGAACTTGATTGAAAGTTTGGCTGGGTTAGAGACGGTTAAGCTCTTCAGCGCGCAGAGTCAGTTCCAATTCCGTTGGGAAGAAGCGGTTGCGCACATGGCAAATTGGAATATCAAAAGCCGACGCATCACAGACAGCATCCAAAACACCGCCGGCTTTGTTCAGCAAAGTACTAACGTAGGTATGATCATTTTTGGTGTGTATCTCATTGCTGAAGGTGAACTGACTATGGGTGGCTTGATTGCTGCGACCATGCTGAGTGGCCGTGCGATTGGTCCTCTTGTTCAACTGTCTTTGCTTTCTACACGTTATAACCAAGCGAAATCGTCGATGACTCTGATTGAGCAAGTCATGTCGATGCCTGATGAACAAGAAGAAGGCAAACGCTACATTCATCGCCCGATTATCCAAGGTCATATCGCGTTAGACAAAGTGACGTTCCACTACCCTGACTCGCCAGTCGCTTCTATCAGAGACTTAACACTGCATATTAAACCTGGTGAAAAGGTGGCGATCATTGGCCGAATTGGTTCAGGTAAAACGACTCTAGAGCGCCTGATTATGGGCCTGTATAAGCCCACAGAAGGCCATGTTCGCATTGATGACACCGACATGGAGCAACTGCATCATGTCGACGTACGACGCAATATAGGCTGTGTACCGCAAGACAGTAACCTATTCTATGGCTCAGTAAGAGACAACATTACCTTAGGTCGTCCATTGGTCGATGACCGTGATGTAATGGATGCTGCGAACCGTGCAGGTGTTACCGCTTTTACTCAGCAAGATCCAGCAGGCTTAGAACGCCAAGTGGGCGAAGGCGGTGGTTTGCTGTCTGGTGGTCAACGTCAGTCAATTGCCATTGCTAGAGCCTTCCTAGGCCGTCCTCCAGTGCTATTGATGGACGAACCGACCAGTGCGATGGATAACCGTTCAGAAATGCACATCAAGCACCAGCTTAACCAATTGCTACCAAGTGAGACGTTAATTCTGATTACACACAAAACATCGATGTTGGACATTGTCGACAGAGTGATCGTAATGGAGAAAGGCTGCATTATTGCTGACGGGCCAAAAGCGCAAGTTCTGTCAGACTTGAAGCAAGGTAAGGTAAGAGCTGCAAGTTAAAGCGCTCATGTGACTTAAAGAATCTAACTAAATCAATATCAGTGACAAGCAAAGGGGGGAGCATCAGCTCCCCCCCTTTTTTTTATTCGAATATATAGAAAACGGTTCGAACCGATCTAGTCAGAATCATTCAGATTGAGAGTCTTTCAATCACAATGAGATATCTTCTTGTTCCATCTTAAATGAACATTGAATCTCGTATTGATTGAACGAGAATACACTGCCACCATGCGTTCGCTTAGTAGTGACCGTCTCATCACCAAACTGGATCGTCACTCGGGTATACACTTTTTCATGAGCCTCTATGGTGCATTCGGCAAGGTTGGTTTCAAATTCCGCTTCGAGGGTATCCAACTGCGACTTAGTATTTTCAATGGCGAGGTTGTTCTTCTCACGTTGCTGCTCAATTTCTAGGGCTTGCTCTTCGCTTCTCTCAGCTTTCGGGCGCTTCTTAAATTCTAACTCTTGGCGGATCACACCCATGGTTTGCTCTTGAGTGTGTTTATAAGTTTCCTTCAGCTCGGCTATCTTTTGTCGGTAGCCATCGTAGCGTGCAAAACCATGTACCTTGGTTGCGGTGTCTCCCTCAACACCTAAGAACACACATTCTATCTTTCCACCGACTTTGGCTTCGCCACCACTGAGCGTGCCATGCTTTTTCAAACTGTCCATCACGATAAGATTGTTACCACAGCGAATGTCATTACTCATACTGTGCACACCAAGTCGAAGGTCACCGGCGGTTTGTAGCTCGGCATTCTGTGCGTAGCTTGCAGTAATGGAACCTTTACTGAATACCTTACAACTTTTTGGCTCACCCTCTTTGGTGGTGTGGCCGATAATACCTTTCGCGACTTTGATATCTCCCTGAGCTTGAACTTCGGCTGATTCAATAAAACCACCCACCGTGACACTTCCGGTCGCCTTGACGATCATCCCCGGCTCGATGTTGCCAGAGACAAAGACATTGCCTTTGAATTTAACGTGCCCAGTTGAGACATCGACGTTGCTGACACATAAGGCGTCATCCACTTCGATGGTTCGATCTTTAATGATGGGCAATCCAGGGTGTGAGGCGAGTAGTAGATTGGGATCTTCAGGGGAGATGTAGGTACCTTTTCCAGGCTTGATTAAACTGTCTTGTCCAGGAAGCGGTGGGATAACTCGACCTTGGACGGTAAAGCCTGCAATGCCTTTGGTTGCGGGGGTACGTTTCATTAAGTGATCATTTTGACCAACGGTAATGGTTTGTCCCAAATCTCGCATATCGATCTTGCCTTCGTCTTTATTGCGAGGCTTCAAAACTTGGCGAGTAATATCTTCAACCAAAGCGGCAAATTTTGCGTCTTTACCCTTTACGGGTTGTGTCCCCTTGGCGACTGGCTGAGTAAACTTTTCGCCCGGCTTAAGCTTGTTACTCATCATTAATGCTTTTCTGAGCGCTAACTTATTAATTCCTTTTGTTATGTGGGCTTGAGCTAAACAATGAATAATGTCGCTACCACGCAGCGCATGTCCATTATATGGCCCCGTTACCACAAGACTTGCGAGCATCTCATCATCAGATAATTCGACCGTAACATTGGCATTTCGAACTTCTGCAATCAAGATTCCTTCATAAGCTTCCCCCTTACCTTCTTTAGCAAGAGTGACAAAACGCAAAACCTCTTCTTCGAAAATAAAATAGTTTGATGCGTTCAAAGCTTCGAAGGTTGCTGGCAGCGTCTTATTATCAAAGCTTGCGTCGACCACAAACCCAGTTGGCAGACACGCCATCACTTGTTGCTTATCTTCCGACAATGTAACGATGTTATCCCACATTCGAATTGAGTATCCCTAATGACTCAGTTGTTATTCAGTCTATATAATTCGTTCTGCGCTTAGAATCACATTATTAGAATAATCAGCGTCACATCACTTACTTTCGACTCTGCAAACATGACTCATAAATAAGACTGACACATTTTATGATCGGCTTCACCTTTACAAATACATTAGTGAATTTTCCAAGATATTTCGTGCGATTGAATGTTGATACGAGGTTGGGCCAAATAGTAAAGACCAGTAGGTATAAAAGATTAGAGGCTGTAATGGAGAGATAAAACAGAAAGGCTAAAACCGGAAATCCGGGTAAAACCTGATTTCGTTATTGTGTTCCAGTTTACAGTGTAAATCCAAGATTCTAATTTACACTGTAAATCTAATTCGTAGCGGTAAGTTTATTAAAATGATGACCTGTCTATTTACACTGTAAATTTGCTAACAAAACACCGACATCTTTGCGAAACTGACTCTCTGCTTGTTTACGACCAACAAGATTAAACTGCTCGACACAAATCTCCCACTCTTTCTGTTGAACGACCTTTGCGATAAGTAAGTCAGAAACACTGGCTTCTCGATCGTTACTGAGCAGAATCAAATTCAATACGCTGAAGCCAATCGTATCATAACTATTGCCACCGTTTACGTGATTTCTAACTAATTGAGTTTCAAACTCAGTCACGGTTTGTACACTCTTTGGCAGCAGTGCGCGCACAATATCCGTTTCAAGTGAAACTAAAGAACCAGAAACAAGAAAACAGTAGCTACGCTCGAAGTGATTTTGAACTTGGTTAATCCAGCTTTGAGAGCTTGAGTTAAGTGCCTTAACCATCAAAACAGAATGACACCCACTTGCCTGGTCTCGCTGGTGGCCAATATGAACAGGCACAAATTCACTATCACGCCAGAAAGAAATCAAATCACTGGTCGCACCGAAGCTTGTCGCCAGGTAATCTGCTTGGCTGATTTGCTGTGATAGCAGCTTCAGCATCCAACGCCCAATTCCCGAACCTTGATGGTGAGTTGAAACTGCGATGCGCATAACTCGAAGGCAACGACTAGTCGCAGCCTGAGTACAGCCAAGTTGGTTTGCGAGTAAAACAGGAGCCAGGTGACCTTGAGGCCTGCGCTTTCCAAGTTGAACCTGAGTGGTCAACTCTTTATCTAAACCGCCCTCCTCCGTCACCAACATACAACCAAGACATTCATCTTTCTGCCAAGCAGCATATAAATGGATAGCTGGATTATTTAAGAACTGCATTAAGTCGTTCGGCGACGTCTGATAATGCGCATCAACGAGAAGAGAAAAACATTGCTGTAGCTGCTCAGGATTAGCCAAGCATTCTGCTTTTGACAACTCGACCAAGTTTAACTGGTTGCTTTCTTCAGCAGAAAAGCTATCTAACTCATGAACTGCGGAGTCACTTAGCGATACGTCGTTACCAAGCAGGAAGCAATCAAACAACCAAGCTTCTAGTGGATCGTTGTTATTCCAACGAATCGGTTGTTCGAGCTTAAAGCCTTTCCACCCCGGACGATGCTCAGAAAGCCAAGATTCGAACTTAATACCAAACCCTCGTCCACTACCCTCGTAACCGTGTACCGTGGTTGAAAAAACCATACGGTGATAGATATCGACCATGGATTTAAGCATTGGGATTGGAATTGCAGCCGCTTCGTCAACCAATAACAGATCGCAATCAGGCTTAGATTTAAGTAATTCATCTGGTGGGACAAACCTTAAACTTCCACCTTGATAACCAATGTGAGTCGCGTTAATTGCTTCACACGTATCGAGTCCCTGTAACGCATGAGAAAATACCGGCTCAATCGCTTTCACAGACGGAGCGGTAACAATAATATTTAAGCCCTGTCGCTCTGCCAAAAGCTCCGCAGCTGCAATACCCAAAGTTGAGCTTTTACCTCGCCCTCGGTCTGCAGTTAAAATAAGTGGGCGTTTTCGATGTCCTGTGACGACTTTCTTAACTAACTCGACGGCCATTTTTTGCTGTTCGAATTTGTCCAAACCATTTTTAACGCTTTGCTTCTTAGGAAGAGCGTTAGTCGCTTGAGTAACCCCCTCTGCTTCATTGTGCTGTGAAACAGAGATCAGTTTGTCGAAATGGAGTTTTAACCAACGTTGACCAAAGCTCTCGCTATCTTCAGAGCCATCAATTTTTGGCGGCAACACCAACAACAGTCCACCACCGACTAACGAACCGAGCGCGGCACTAAAACCATTCGCATCAAACTGTTCTCTAAAATCACAAACAAGAACTTGGCACTCACGACCAAGCAGTTGTTGGCCTTTTTTTACTGGAACATGAATTACACCTTCAAATGGCGTACCGCCAATCTGGAAGATGCTCGGAGTGCATGAGTCTTGAAGGAAGGTAAAAACAGCAGAGTTTTGCCAATCAAAATCACCTTCAAAGACCACACCGTAACGGTGATCGTTATGTTGAGCAATATTAGAAAGTGTATGCAGAAAAGAGTTGGTTGGGTTTGTCATAGTTAGCGTCCAGATTCATCTAAACACAGTTTATCACAGCCAAATAAAAAGCCGCATAAAGCGGCTTTAGAGTAGGAATGAAAAGTCGTCGACTTAGTCGAGCTTCGATTGTACGAAAGCAAGGATCTCTTCCATTGTCGCATCATCAACTTTCTTAAGGTTCAACGCTAAGTTTGAACCTTTGCGGCTGTATGAAGCACGGCCTTTAATGAGCTCAACTTTTGGAGAGGCTTTCTTTGCTGGCGCGGGTGCCAATTCAAGAATCCAACCTTCCAAAGTTTCTGTCACGTCTTTGGTTAGACGAGTTACGCCTTGAGCTTCACTACGCTGCCAAACAAAACCTTCAGAAGCATCACACTTAGTCAGCAATGTTTGCTGTTGTTCACTCGTCAATCCACCAAACTGCTTGTGCAGTTTAACAATAGTTGGACGACCAAGGTCGCTCACATTTGGGTAAGCTTGTAGCAATTCAAGTGGTAAAGCGGCCGCTTTCAATGCACCACTCACCAAAGCTTCACTACACTGGAACATTTTCGCCAGTGCTTTTTGGTCTTCAGCTTCGCCTTTATCCAGCTTCGCTTGCATCTCTTTACCCTTCTCGTAAAGAGAAAGCGGTTTATGAGCGTTTGCAACATCAGATAAGAACTTAGCATGGTCGCCGTTAATGTTTTCGGCAACATAGATTAGGAACTCTTTGTCAGCCAAAATACATGACATACGACGACGGCTACCATCAAGAACTTCAATCTTACCGTCTTTGTTCTTACGACCAACCGCTGGGTATTGCTGACCACGTTCTTTTAATGTAGTAAGAACATCAGAAAGCGCGTGCTCGTTTAAGAAAGATTGCTCACGAGCATTCTCTTCAAAAACAACCGTTCGAGTTGCGACATCGGCTGCCGGAATACGAACCAATTCAAATGAAACCAACTCTTCGCCCGCAACTGAAAGTTCAATCACTTGAGCCTGTTCTTTGGCAGCAGTTTGCGCTTCTTGAGGCGTTGCTACGCGACGTTTGTTTGCTTTACCAAATAGCTTTGCATTTAAGTCAGATGTTTTAATTGCCATTGTTGTTATCCCTGATTAAGTGAAGGCCAGTTGCTATGTAATACGCGCTCTAATTCTAGAGCACTTTTTTGTACTGCGTCTTGAGCAACAGCTAGAGTTTTCTTACCGCCCTCAAAGTCGCTCACCGTTAGATCGAAAACCGTGCTGTAAGTGTCGGCACAGGTCTCAAAAGCACGGCTTCTTGGAATGGTTGCCATCATGACTTGGTCATTCAGCAGGTAGTTCATTTCTGTCAAAACTGACACCTGTTTCTTGTTGTCGTCTTCAAACATGGTAGGCATTAGACGAACAAATTCTAGCCCTTTCCAATCATCCGGGAACATTTCGTAAACCGTTGGTAAGTGCTGGAAGAAGTTAACCGTTGAAGCCCAGTCCAAACGCTTCGCTGCACATGGAATCAGAAGTGCGTTCGACGCGTACATTGCGTTCCACACTAGAGGGTCAACGTGCGGGCCGGTATCAATCATAATCACATCAAAATCATCGGCAATTTTATCGATAAGCTTCTCTTTCAACAGACGAACAATATCAAGAGATTGATCTTGTGAAAGGCTTTGCCACGCTTCAGCGTTAAACATCGCATCTTCTGGGAATGCAGAAATTGTCTTCAGGTTTGGATACTGAGTTGGCAATAGTACGTTCTTACGAAGAAATTCTAGGTCTACGTCTTGGCCTTCAGGCACGTTATCCAACATGATATCGACGGCAGAATAGATACTGTCGTGCTCTGCCCCACTAATTTGTGGATTTAGGAACAGACGCAAAGAGCCCTGTGGATCCAAGTCAATTAGACAGATACGGTAGCGCTTATCTAAATTCAAAGATAAACAAGCAGCTAAGTGAACCGCTGTCATTGATTTACCCGTACCACCCTTCTGGTTTTGTACGTTGATAATCCATGGCTTATTGTCAGCGTGCTGCTTACGTTGGTGGAACTTTGGCACTTCTGCCGCGTCCATCAACATGTGAGCTTCTGTCAATGAAATCGAGTAATGATTGGCGTTGTTCTTTGTAAACTGATGGCCATCAGCTTCAAGCTTAGTGATCGCTTCATCGAGTTTGCGACGCGTTAAACCAGAACGAGTCTCCATCATAGCTTTAGACATTGGAGGGAAATGTTCATCACTTCGCTCTTCCAAAATAATCTCAATTCGGTCAGCCTGAACTTGTTGAGTTTGTTCGGCTAGCTGATAGAGCTTATCAATCGTTTGTTCTCTTTTCATTGCCAGTTTCCGTAATGATTAACTAAGTACAAATTGTACAGCGATTAACAACAAACACAACAAAAACATGAACATACATTTATGAGTGAAATCACATAAAATAGACTGTATTTTTACAGTTTGATGAAACAGCGGCTAAGACAAACACAAAAAATGACCATTTTTATCATGTATAACCATGCTATTTCTGACATACATTTAAAGTGTTACAGCATCACTTATTTACAATGTAAATGGAATTTCAGCAAAAAATCTTCGGAACGATTGAAATACAATCATAGATTACGGTTGGTGTGATTTGCATTCTAATTTATAGATTTTCGAGCCAATAAAAATTTAAAAGCGCAGAATGGACAAAAGATTCAAAATAGAAGAGAAGCTTGAATGCCAGAAAACAAGATAAGATTAGAGCGTAACCGGAAGAATGATCATGGAATACGTAACGCGTAAGATAATTAATAACGCCAAATTATGAAGCATGATCAAGGCACAAACTTAGCGATATTGATCCAAGTAACTGCACATTAGAAATGATCAACTTCCGGAAAAATGATCAAGTAAATATCGTTCCGGAAGCATATAATTTAGGAGCTAAGTTACGGACAAATGCTTTTGCAATGGGGATTCAACGCCTATAAGGGCTCAACCATTGAAAATTCAATCTACACAGACCAAGAATACACAAACATGACAATTTCATGATCATGCTTCCTAGTTAATACGCACCTGTGCTCAATCCATCAAAGCAATTCATTATCAGCGAATACAGACTAAATTTTGTGCTCAATAGGGTGGGAACGATAAAAAAGTACACTCTCTTGATCATTGTTCCGCTAGATTGGGCGTCAGAAGTGTCCACGGAGACAAGTTAAAAGCGAGTTAGAAACCTATGCTGAATTCCGATCTGTGGATAAGCTGTATAAGTATAATGATCATGCTTTCGAACCAATAATGATCATGCTTACAATGACTTAATGATCATCGTTCTGATGTTCTGTGATCATGCTTTCTTAAGTATAATGATCATAGTTTCGAGTCCTTTATGATCATGCTTTCCAAGCTGATTTATTTTAACACTTTAAATTCAGCAACTTAAAAGCAAACTTACGTCCAGATCATTAGATCACTTAATCATTTAAGATCATATTAATCAAAAAGATCAGTTATTTAAAAGCCAATAAATTCTCTTTATTTATGATCATTCTTTCTTTATCATTCAGGAACTATAGTGAAATTACGGTTAGTGTGATACGGATCAAAAATGAAACCAGAAGAGAAATTGTTAATTAAGGCACGAAGCCACAAAGATGGTCATTTATTTGAGGTATCTGAAACAGCCGTTGAATGGATAGAACAATATCAACACTTCAAAGGTGTCACTAAAAGCATAGTTGAGCTTCTTAATCTAATTTCACTTCGTGGGTTTAGCAGCAAAGACGGGTACGTTTCCACCACTGAGATTATTGAATCAACCGATGGTCAAGTCACTCGCGCAGCCTTACAACAAAGGCTAAGAGCGGCAGTAAATATTGGGTTGTTCAAACAAATCCCCGTTCGCTTTGAAGAAGGCCTTGCTGGTAAAACTATGTTGCATCGCTTTGTGAACCCAAACCAATTGATATCGGTACTGGGTGCCACCAGTTTAGTGACAGAAAGCGTGAAGCAAAATGAAAAGCAAAAACGCTCTAAAGCTCTAGCTCAAACCAAAGTAAACAAGCGCTTACTGAACGAGCATGGACTGAATACACCACCGACAATGAAAGATGAAGCGGATCAATTCATTGTTTCGCCAACCAATTGGGCGGGGATTATTGATCAAGCGTTAGCGCCTCCTAGAACTCGTAAGAGCTACCAGAAATCTATGGTTTCGATCTCCGGCACTCGAGCTGTGATCGAGACACGATCTTCTAAAAATATCATGACAGTTGATGATCTGATGACGCTGTTCGCGTTATTCACGCTTACCGTTCAATATCATGATCATCATCAAGATGATTACCATCTAGACGCTAAACACACACCGAACAAAACACCACTCTACATCACTGACATTTTGTCTTTACGTGGTAAGAAAGATAGTGGCCCGGCACGTGATTCGATCCGCGACAGTATTGATCGTATCGAATTTACGGATTTCCAACTGCATGAGCTTACAGGCCGCTGGCTTAGTGAGAACATGCCAGAAGGCTTTAAGAGTGATCGTTTCCGATTCTTAGCTAGAACCATTACCGCATCCGAAGAAGCGCCTACAGAGGGCTCTGACGGCGAAATTCGCATTAAACCGAACCTATACATACTAGTTTGGGAACCTTCGTTCTACGAAGAGCTGCTAACGCGTGACTATTTCTTCCTATTTCCGCCAGAAATCCTGAAGCAACATACCTTGGTTTTCCAAATGTATTCGTACTTCAGAAGCCGTATGGCACGTCGCCATTCTGATTGCATGTTGCTGAGCGAACTGAATCAGAAATTAGCCCGTAACATCGATTGGCGTCGGTTCTCGATGGATCTGATCCGTGAGCTTAGAAAGTTGGGCGAAGTAGGGGATCATGAAGATACCTTTCTGGTTAACCTTTGGGGTTATCATTTGACGATCACCGCGTTGTTCGAAAAAGGCAAAACGACGGATTATCAAGTAGATATCAAATGTAATGTGGAAGAAGTATTACGATATTCAAGAGCGCGCACTACCAACGCAGGTAAGCGTAATATGGCGCCAACGCTTCCGAACCCACTTCGTAACGAGATGGTGTCTAAGCAGAAACTGGAAGAGCTATCTGAGATTATCGATGGTGAGTTTGAGCCAATTCAGCGTAAAGCACCGTCGCCAAGAGGCAAATTGGGACGTCGAGTTAAGCAACGTAAACACTCTGTTGAGATCAACGCTGACGAGATCATGATTACTCTCTCTAAATATACCTCTGCAGAGGCTCTAGAACGCAGTATAACGGCTTTATCCGCTATGACAGGGCACTCACATGCCTCAATCAAAGAAGAGTGCTCAGAGCTCATTGAGAAGCTTGATTGGTTGAGAGTAGGGGAGGACGTTATCCCATACGAAACACTGAGTCGTTTGATTGAGCTGTACAACGATCGTGATAGCACCAGCAATCGACACTTGTCCATTGAACGTTTGATCTCTGGTTTAGCTGTGCGTCGTAAAGTGTGTAAACAGGTTCACGAAGGTCACCTTGACGAAAACGTGTTCCTTGCGCTCGATGAAATGGCGATTGGCCACTAGTCATTATCCTGTAGCGATAAGCCTGTATTTAGCGCTGATGAATGGATAGTTTTGAACACATTAGGTGCTGATTAAAATCGCACCTAACGCTGACAAAGTGATGACAAAGTAACGCATCCAGTTGATTAATATTTATCCCGAATAGACAACCTTTGTCCTTTCTTATGATTAATAGATTGGCTCATATTTTGTTACATCATACTGAATAGATTTTTGCGAGTTCCTAAGGGACTCGCTTTTTTTTGCCTGAAATTCAGCTAACTATTAAAATTCAATAGCTTACAGAATTAATCGCTGAAGCATGATCAAGGCTAGATCATGCTTTCTACGGATCTAACTTTGATGAGGTCCTGATTTGATGTTTGATCGAGAAGGGCTTGATCAGTGGAGGTGGCGTTGAAGACTACCTTGATCATCGTTTCGGGGATGGGCTGCCATAAAGCGTACATGCGATTCGATCAATCTCTCTGATTCTGCTTTCCAACGTGGTTCTTGCTGTTGGTTCGTAAATTCCAAAGCCAATACACACAAATGTTGTAACCGCTGTGTGCACCACTCTTGTAAGTCCGGTTCTGATTTTGAATCACAGGATACGGCTTGGAGCTTGCTATAGGCAAACATCAGGTATTGGTAGGCCTTTTCTTGATGAGTTGAGTTGCTGGCTTCCTGCGAAGCCAACTCCGGATTCAGTGAGTCCGCGTGGTGGCGATAGAAATTAAAGATTCTCAGGCATCCGTCTAGCCAACATGCGATGCCTTTGCTTTGCTCATCCGTGATCAAGGGCCCCCAGAGAGCATCTGGAGGCGTTAAGATCAAAGGTTCTAACCGGTCCACTTGATCATGCTTTCGGTCTTTGTACCAATCTCCGATCCGATCTAACCAAGTGTCTAGTTCATTCATGCAACGTTATCCCACTGTTTTACAAAGTGATTATCAGCAACTTGTTTGATTTTATGCTGTATTTCACTGCTCTGTTCTCGAATACGATCAGCGTCTATTGAATAGTTTGGCTCATTTTTGACGAGTTCGCCAAACGGCAGATCAGGATCAGGGACGGCAGAGATCAACAGTTTAGTGTATGGGTGTTGAGGATTAGTAAGGATCGACTGGGTTGAGCCCCATTCGACGATCTGCCCTTTGTACATCACCGCCGTCTCTTCTGCGATGTAATGTGCCGTGGCAAGATCGTGGGTTATGTACAAAAAACCTATCCCTAACTCTTTCTTCATTTTCTGCATTAGATTGAGCACGCCAAGTCGAATCGAAACATCCAGCATCGAGGTTGGTTCATCAGCAAGAATAACTTCAGCGCCAACCGCAAGCGCTCTAGCTAGGTTAACCCGCTGTCTTTGGCCGCCACTGAGCTCGTGAGGGTATTTGGCGAGAGTTTCTATGGGTAACTCCACCAGCGTTAATAACTCTTTGAGGCGCTCTGTGAGAGCTTGTTTAGTGGCTACCTGTTTATGGATCTTAAGTGGGCGCGTTAAATGGTGCTCAATGGTGTGAGTTGGATTGAGTGAACCAAAGGGGTCTTGAAAAACCATTTGTACACGGCTGCGATAATCTAAGATATCTTTACGGCTTTTGAGCTTAGAGATGTCTCTGCCTTTGAACAGTATCTCTCCCTCGGTCGCAGGGTAAACCTTGGTCATCAATCGTGCACAGGTGCTTTTCCCGCAGCCAGATTCGCCAACCAGTGCCAGTGTTTTGCCTGCATGTAAGTCAAAACTCACACCATGCAATGCTCTAAAGATCTCTTCTTTGCCAAATCCCCCACCAACAGTGAATTCTTTGACGAGGTTTTTTACTTGAAAAATAGGTTGTGACATAGAGCTCTCCTAGCACGCCGTCGCGTGAGCATGTTCGTGAATATTAGGGAAAGAACTCCATAGCTTTTGGGTGTAGGAGTGCTGCGGGTTGTTGCGAATCTCGTAGGCTTGATTGACTTCAACGATTTGACCATGGCGCATGATGGCAATGCGGTCACACAGTTGGCTCATTAATGCTAAGTCATGAGTGATAAAGAGGATTGAGAAGCCAAACTCCTCTCTGAGTTGGTGTATCTGCTGCAGAATCTCACGCTGTACGACCACATCCAAAGCCGTGGTCGGCTCATCCATGATGATCAGTTTGGGATTGAGCGCGAGAGCAATCGCAATCACTAATCGTTGACGCATACCGCCACTAAATTGATGAGGGTATTCCGTGAGTCGGTTGCGCGGAATATTGACTAGGTCGAGTAACTTCTCTGCGCGATCTTTGGCTTGTTCGTAGGTCATGCCTTTGTGGTGACGCAGCACATCAGCAAACTGCTCTTCGATGGTTAATACTGGGTTGAGTGAATTCATGGCGCTTTGGAACACCATGGCGATCTCACTCCAACGTAAAGTATTCAAATGGCTGTCCGATAAGCTCAGTAGATCTTGCCCACCAAACAGTATCTGACCCTCAGAGATGAAAGCCGGCGGCTTATGCAGACGGTTAATGGCAAATGCGATGGTGCTTTTGCCACAACCGGATTCTCCGGCTAAGCCGAAAATCTCGCCTTGGCCTATGCTAAAGCTTACGGACTTAACTGCATTGAAATCACCGTCATCGGTGATGTAGTCGACACATAGATTCTTCACTTCGAGAAGTGGTTTATCTGAATTTCCCACAGACATGATAAATACTCAGTTATGATATTGATAACCATTATCATTAGCATGTGTTGGATTTAGTGGAAGCAACGAGCACGAAAAGGATGAAGTGCCTCGAAATTTATCTTGGGTTATTTCACGAATTTTCAGCAGAAAAGAAGCATTGAAAGAGGGGGAAATGAGAGTTGGATCAAACCACATTTATTATGGGGAATCTTTTAAATGTAATTGCAGAAAATGGCTTTGGCAAAGTTTAAATGAGGCATTTATTAATTAGCTTTATGAAGCGTCGTAATCATCACACTTCAGTACAGAATTTCTTAACAAGCGAAAAAGCATTTGCTACAGATTACCTGTCCATTACATGGTGCTTTTCGGAGGAAAACATGTCCATTAATTCTATCAACCATGATGAAATGACAAATATTGCAAACAAGTGGGATGCTGAAGAAGAAGTAGCTTTCAAACCAGAAAAGAAAATGAAGTCTGCTGAAGCTCGTCGTCGTATCGAGGCTCTAAGAGAAATTAGAGAAAGCGGTTTGAGTCTGGAAGAAGCGAGGGAGTTAGGTCTTATTCACTAATAATCCCCATTGCATTTAGAAGGGTGGTACCATGCCACCCTTTGATTTATAAGTGTTTCTTTCATAAATCTTATCTAGATTAAATCAATATCTTAGTTATTGACCTCACTGTTCCGCTAAGCTGCTCCCTTTTGACATTACGCTTTTCAGATGAAAAGCACACACATGACATACTCTTGAACTAAGTTGTTTGACAGTAATATGCAACGCCACTAATTTTAAAGTTAAAGCAAAAATATGCGATGTCGTTGGTAGGGAGAAGGCTATGTCGAACTCTGTGGCTCAAGCTGAAGAAGTGTTGTTTTATGAACCAGAAGATCCGAACGGATACCTGTCAAATTTCGCCGCTTGCCCGATCAAGGTGGATGGGCAAGTGTGGGCAACCAGTGAGCACTATTATCAGGCGATGAAGTTTTCTTCACCATCGCTGAGAAACATGATTCTTGAAGCCTGCACACCTGCTGAAGCATTCTCATTAAGCCGACAATACGAAGAGCAGGTTCGAGAGGACTGGTACGATATTCGTGTTGAGGTGATGCGATTCATCGTGACCGAGAAATTCACACAAAACCCGCAGTTTGCTTTGTTTTTAACGAGCACGGGTGATTCGGTGATCAAAGAACACTCTCATAAAGACCACTTTTGGGGGGACGGGGGAGACGGAACCGGTGCAAATCACTTAGGAAAAATCTTGATGGCAGTGCGCCAACAACTTCGTTGATCACATCACATTAAGTACACATTAAAAAGGCCGCTCTAGTTAGCTTGTACGCTAAAAACAGAGCGGCCTTTTGTATTTCTGTAGTTCCGGTATCCGAAGTCGCTAGAGGGCGCTAACGAGCCATAGAGTGACGCTAGAACTATAAGTAACTTTGGACGATGTCATCAAGCTGTCCATCGTCTTTCATTTGGTCTAAACGTTGGTTAATAAAAGTCTCGAGCTTAGGATCCATCTCAGGGTCAAACGCTAAGTGGATGGGGTAGTTATTGATTACTGAACCAAACTCTTGCATCTGGTAGTCGTCGATACTGAGCTTCTGCTCGTTTAAGTTGTATTTGATTCGTGATTCCATTTCTACAAATACGGTATCACCAGGTGCACGGTTAATAACGCGGAATGCAGCCGTATAATCTTTTACTCGGATCTCATTGAGCTTACCTTGTTGTATGTAAGGCTCTAAGTTTGGATATTCAAATCCCACCAGCAATACCACTGCTTTACCATCTAAATCGTCAATCGTATTGAACTCGAACGGCTTTTTACCGCTGCTGAGTAATACGTGTTTTACATTGTAAATCGGGTCTTTAGACAGGTTAACTGATTGGATATTTCCCCAACTAGGGCTGCCATAGGTTACCCAGTTTGGATTCTCTCTAGCATCGAGCTTATCGATCATTCGATTAAATGGGTAGGTGTGGTAGTTGATCTCATACTGGCTGTCATCAAACACGGCTTCAACGATATCCGAAACCATTCCTCTGTGAGATGACCCGTCAGTTTCGATCTGAAAAGGTTGCGCTTGGCTGGCAATAATGTAGTAGTGAAGAGGTTCGCTTGCAAAAGTATAACTGCTTGAAAACAAACTGACTATGGATGCAACGATAAGATGTTTTTTCATAACCTTCCCTAGTTATTTGATGAATGACTACTACTATACTAGTTGAGTAATTGTAGTTTACTAAGATAACAACATTGGTAATTTTTATATGGTGAAAAAAGGAAAACGCTATATTGGACTCTCTCGACAGTTGATCGGGGCCATCATTGCCATCAGTACCTTATTCACAGTTATAGTGACAGGTCTGGGGCTGTATGTGGAGTACCAAAATCGAGTTTCTTTTATCAGTTCTCAGATCGAGCAGGTTAAAGCTGGCTACCTTTCTGGTTTAACGTCAAGCCTATGGGTTGAAGATCGTGCTCAGTTGTTTGTGCAAGCAGAGGGCATCTCACGCCTCCCTTCGGTTAGTTATCTCCTCATTGAAAACCCTGATGAAAAAATCTTAGAGCTTGGCAGCCCTACTGCTGGGCAATCGTATTCTCAGTCATGGGAAATGGTGTATCAGATGGGGGGAAAAGACTTCCCACTTGCAACCCTCACGGTGCAATCCGATTTAAGTATGATCCTCAATGACTTCGAAGAGCGAGTGCTGTTGCTACTCGCTTTTGAAGCCGTGAAAATATTTTTGTTGTCATTGGTTTCTTTGGCCATTGTTTATCGCTTGGTAGTCAAACGCTTAATGACCATGTCTTCTCAGATAAACGAGCAGCAAGTTGAAGACAATAAACCACGTTTTTTAACGCCAACCGACTCTACTTATAAAGATGAAATATCGACGTTGGAAAACAGCTACAACCAATCAATTGAACGCATTCGTCAACAGTATCAAGAGTTGATTAAAGCCAAAGAGACGGCTGAAGTTGCTAACCGTAACAAGAGTGAATTTTTGGCTAACATGAGCCACGAAATCCGCACTCCAATGAATGGAATTATCGGACTTTCGTCTCTGCTTTCAGAAATGGATATGCCGAAAGAGCAAAAAGAGTACGTCAACATGCTTAATACCTCTTCGTTGACTCTTCTCGACCTTATCAACGACATTTTGGATTATTCGAAAATTGAAGCGGGTCGTTTAGAACTTCAGCAAGAACCGATGAAAATGATGGGCATTGCTGCTGATGTAGAGTCGACCTTCAGAGTCAAAGCCGAACAGAAAGGGCTCAGATTCCAACTGGCGATTGATCCTAAGATCCCAACCATGGTGATTGGCGATCGAACCCAGTTAAGACAAGTCCTGAATAACCTAGTCGGCAACGCAATCAAATTTACTGAGCATGGTCATGTCACGCTCTCACTTCGCTTGGAAGAAGTCATCGAACCAGAACAAAAGCTCAGAGTGAAATTTGAGGTGACCGACAGTGGTATCGGTATCGCAGAAGACAAGCAACAATCGGTGTTTGATAAGTTTCAACAAGCAGATGGCAGCACTACGCGTATTTACGGAGGCACCGGGCTTGGTCTAACGATATGCGATAAGATCGTAACCCTAATGGGCAGTAAGCTTGAGCTAACCAGTGTCGAAGGTAAGGGAAGTACATTCTACTTTACTGCTGACTTTGACCCGTGTTTGGACGTCGACGAGAGCAACATTGATTTTAATAAAGTCTCTGTACTACTGGTTGATGATAGCCAGCTGAACATGCGTATTACCTCTACACAGCTTCAGTCATTTGGCGTGACCTCCAAGTGCTGTGAAACCGCTACTCAAGCGTTAGATCTGGTTTCAGAGTCTGTTGCGAAGTCGTCACCTTATGATCTGGTGTTGATTGATAAAGTCATGCCTTCCATCGATGGGTTCCAGCTAGCAAGAAGGTTAATGGAGCGATTTGGTAAAGATTGTCCTAAATTGGTAATGATCTCTGCCGACCCAAGAAAACAAGATGAAGTACGCGCTAAGCAAGTGGGGTTTGTTGCCTACATTGCTCGTCCTTATCAAGATAACCAACTTAAATGGACCGTCAGTGAGGTACTCGCAAGATCGGCGGATACTTCAACCTTCACCTATCCAAACCGAGGTGAAGTCGCGTTTAAGGATAATGAGCCTGCACCAACAACTAAACCAGCGGTGGTGGCGAAAGAGAGCGTCAAGGCTGAAGAGTCTAAGCCTGAAACCGCGTTATTTAGCGGAAAAGTGTTGGTGGTTGAAGACTCAAGAGTGAACCAACAAGTCGCCAAAATGATGCTCAAGAAGTTGGGTTTTGAAGTCGACATCGCAGACAACGGTAAAGTTGGAGTCGAGAAATTCAAATACAATGAGTACGTGATGATTTTTATGGATTGTCAGATGCCGGTTCTTGATGGCTTTGAAGCAACGAAACAGATTCGAGCGCTGGAGGAGGGGACTTCTAAACATATCCCTATCGTTGCGCTCACTGCCAACGTTGTACAGCGAGACAAGCACTTATGCTTCGATGTGGGGATGGATGAGTTTTTACCTAAGCCTGTTAATCAAGGCAAGCTGAGAGAGATTGCCGCGAGTTTTATGTCGGATAAAAGCGATCTCGCGGGCGAAAGTGAGCAGAAGATTGTTTAGGTTCAACTAGCTGATGTCTCGCTAAAGCATACTCAATCAAATAAAACTCCGACTGAATCCGTCGGAGTTTTTTTTAGCTAATTAGTACTTGGTTAGCTAACACATATCGAGTTAATCAAAACATTTAGATAGCCAATGCACCGCTTATCAATACAGATTGAATTCATAAGTTGTTGTACTTAAGACGTAAGCAAGGAGGAACGGTTGTCATATGGGTGAAATGCAACTGCCACGAAAATACGCTTAATTTGTCACAATTTCGTAATAGCATACTGCCAACTTGAACTCCTGTTTAACCTTAACGAAATTCAACCTGTGAGAGCCTAAGATGTTCAAACCTTTGTATGTATTTGATATGGATGAAACGCTGATCAATGCCGATGCAGCGATGCTCTGGAATGAATTCTTGGTTGAAAAGGGCATTGCCACTGCCCCCAACTTTATCGAAGAAGATAAGCGCTTAATGGGCCTGTATTCAGAAGGTAAGCTGAACATGGAAGATTACCTAACATTTTCCATGCAGCCACTGGCCGACATGCCAACAGAGCAAGTCACCGCATTGGTTGAAGAGTGTGTCGAACAGCATATTTTGCCTAAGCAATTCAAGCAGTCGAAACCTTTGATTGAACAGCTAGAAAATGACGACATCGATATGCTGATCATTTCTGCCAGCGTAACTTTCTTAGTGGAAGCCGTGGGCCGTAAGATGGGTATCGAAAACGCACTTGGTATCGATTTGATAGAAAAACAAGGCCGTTTTACGTCTCAAATATCAGGTGTACCAAGTTACCGAGAAGGTAAAGTCACACGTTTAAAAGAGTGGTTAGACAATCAAGAAACCAACTACTCAGACATTCACTTTTATACGGATTCAATCAACGACTTACCTTTGTGTGAACACGCTGATTTTGCTTATTTGGTGAACCCATGCCCGCGTTTAAAAGCGTTAGCCGATCAACCGAATTGGTCGATTCTCGACTGGGATTAACGCGATTCTTATATTCGAATTAGCTTCGTTCTAGAACTCATCAAGCCGCTGACACAGCGGCTTTTTTGCATCATCAGTCTAATGTTCGATTTATTACCTCAGCTGATAAAAGTACGTATGTAACAATTCAATAACATCCATTCCTCAGTTGTAAATCAAACCACCACCTTTCAATCCCTTGATAGCACTCACTTTCCTGCCTTAGTTGTCTGTGTGTAACAAATATTTTACAAGTTGACGGGTTTTCATCGAAATTACCCATTTTCCTCCATCCATTCCATTATCTCGGCTTGTGGGCCAAATTTAATTAAGGACAAAAAACAATCATTTCACAAAAAACGTAACACAAAACCAATAGGTACAAGGAGAAAGTTCATGGTGGATACATACAACCCGCTTGGCACGGATGGATTCGAGTTTGTTGAATACACGGCCGTTGACCACAAGGGAATTGAGCAACTTAAAGCGCTGTTTGTGTCACTTGGTTTTGCTGAGATCGCTAAGCACCGTTCAAAAGAGGCTTGGCTGTATCGACAAGGTGACATCAACTTTATCGTCAATGAACAGCCACACAGCCAAGCCGAAGCGTTTGCTAAGGTACATGGGCCATCGGTCTGCGGCATGGCTTTTCGTGTGAACGAAGCAACGACGGCCATGGAGCAAGCGTTCAAGGGCGGTGGTGAAGAGCACAAAACAGAAATAGGGCCGATGGAGCTGAGCATTCCTGCCATTTACGGTATCGGTGAAAGTTTGCTTTATTTCGTAGACCGTTACGGCAAGCAGAGCATCTATGATGTTGATTTCCGATTCTATGATGATGCGGAAGAGCGTATGGCGAAAGCTGATGTAGGCCTTTACGAGATCGATCACCTCACGCACAACGTGAAACAAGGCAACATGGACCTGTGGTCTGGTTTTTATGAGCGTATCGGCAACTTCCGTGAGATTAGATACTTCGATATTGAGGGTAAGCTAACAGGCCTTGTGAGCCGCGCCATGACCTCACCATGTGGCAAAATCCGTATCCCTATCAATGAGTCTTCAGACGATAAATCACAAATTGAAGAGTTTATTCGCGAATACAACGGTGAAGGCATTCAACACATCGCACTTGCTACAGATGACATCTACAAAACAGTGAAAACCCTGCGTGATCGCGGCATGGACTTTATGCCAACCCCAGATACTTACTATGAGAAAGTTGATGAGCGCGTTAAAGGCCATGGGGAAGACACCGATCTGTTGCGTGACCTGCGCGTTCTGATTGATGGTGCGCCGACCAAAGACGGCATCTTGCTGCAAATTTTCACGCAGACAGTAATCGGGCCTGTGTTCTTTGAAATCATCCAGCGTAAAGGCAACGAAGGCTTTGGCGAAGGCAACTTCAAGGCGCTGTTTGAATCGATTGAAGAGGACCAGATTCGTCGAGGAGTATTAGACGATGCATAAATGGATCTCATTTCCTCATCGGGAGGGGGTATGCTCGAAACAAGCGCATGCCGACTTCCCTGAAGAGGCAATCTATGAGCGAGAGGCGGGCCGAAGTGGTTTCTTCGGCCCTGCCGCTCACTTTCATCACCAACATGCGCCAACAGGTTGGTCGGAGTGGGAGGGCGATTTACGTCCTCGCGCTTTTGATTTTACGCTGGTGGAGAAAGCTAGCCAGATAACCCCTTGGGCGGTGCCTCATCTTTTGCACAACGCAGACTGCAAAATCCGCGTATGGCGCATGGATGAGAAGATGGATTTCTTGGTGCGTAACTCTGACGGTGATGAGCTGCTGTTCATTCATCAAGGCAGCGCCGATCTCTATTGTGACTATGGTCATCTAGAGGTGAGTGAAGGGGATTACGTGATGATCCCGCGCTCGACCAACTGGCGTTTAGAGCCAAGCGAGCCGATGTTTATCTTGATGATTGAGAACACAGACGCGGCTTACTCGTTGCCAGAGAAAGGCATGGTCGGCAATCACGCGGTATTTGATCCGGCGGTTCTTGAAACCCCGTCGATCAACGATCAATTCCGCGCTCAGTATTCTGAAAACCAGACTCAGGTTCAGGTGAAGCGCCACGACAAAGTCAGCGTGATCACCTATCCGTTCAATCCATTGGATGCAATTGGCTGGCATGGCGACTTAGCTGTGGTGAAAGTGAATTGGCGCGATATCAGACCGCTGATGTCGCATCGCTACCACTTGCCACCTTCTGCACACACTACCTTTGTTGGCGCAGGCTTTGTGGTGTGTACCTTTGTGCCGCGCCCGATTGAGAGCGATCCTGGTGCATTGAAAGTGCCGTTCTACCACAACAATGATGACTACGACGAAGTGCTGTTCTATCACGCTGGTGACTTTTTCAGTCGCGACAATATTGAAGCGGGCATGGTGACTTTCCATCCAGCTGGCTTCACGCATGGGCCTCATCCAAAGGCTTTCAAGGCGGGGCAGGCGCATAAGAAGAAGTTTACCGACGAAGTGGCGGTGATGATCGATACTCGCCATGCACTGCAGTTCTCTGAGGAACTCGATAGCGTTGAAAACAAAGAATATGTCTACAGTTGGCAAGAGAAGTAAGGGGCAACAAGGATGAAATTAGCAACCAAGAAAAATGGTACTCGCGATGGCCTATTGATGGTCGTGAGTAAAGATCTCAAACAGTGCGTGCCAGCGACGGAGATTTTCCACGCAATGCATCTTGCACCCACCATGCAGGTAGCCTTGGATAACTGGGACAGCGTTGCTCCTCAGTTAGAAGAGTTATACACCTCGCTCAATAACGGGCATGTGACGGGAAGTGAAGTGTTTGCCACTCAGTATTGTGAATCACCATTGCCACGCGCTTATCAATGGGCTGATGGCAGCGCTTATGTAAACCACGTTGAACTGGTGCGTAAGGCTCGTGGTGCTGAAATGCCAGAAAGCTTCTGGGTCGATCCATTAATGTATCAAGGCGGCTCAGATGCCTTTATTGGTCCACGTGACAATATTGAATTTGCTAGCGACGAGTGGGGTATCGATTTTGAGGGCGAAGTCGCGATTGTGACCGGTGACGTGCCAATGGGTGCAAGTGCTAAACAGGCGCACGAGTCGATTCGATTACTGATGTTGGTGAACGATGTGTCGCTGCGCGGCTTGATTCCGGCTGAGCTCGCGAAAGGCTTTGGTTTCTTCCAGTCTAAACCGTCTTCGGCGTTCTCTCCGGTTGCGGTAACACCTGATGAGCTTGGCGAGCAATGGAAAGGCAGCAAGGTACATCTACCGTTGATATCGACCTACAACGACCAGCCTTTTGGTTGTCCTAATGCAGGTGTGGACATGACCTTCAATTTCGCTGAACTAGTAGTCCATGCTGCGAAAACTCGCCCACTATCGGCCGGTGCAATCATTGGCTCGGGCACGGTTTCTAATAAGCAAGGCACTGACCACGGCACCTCAATTGCCGAAGGCGGTGTGGGTTATTCATGTATTGCCGAAGTGCGAATGATTGAGACGATTCGTGATGGTAAGCCTTCGACTCAATTCATGTCGTTTGGCGATTCGATCAAGCTTGAGATGTTCGATGCAGCGGGTGACTCCATTTTTGGTGCGATTGACCAAAAAGTGAGCCAGTATCGAGCGCTATAATCCACGTAATAGGATTTCTGTATGAGTGAGAGCATCGTGAACAAGAACATTATACTTTACGGTTACTGGCGCTCGTCCGCAGCCTATCGAGTGCGTATTGGATTAAACCTGAAGCAACTCAACTACGAGTCTAAATCGGTGCACTTGGTGCGTAATGGCGGTGAGCAGCATGCCCCACAATATCGTGAGCTCAACGCCAGCCAATTAGTGCCCGTGCTGGTGGATGGTGAAGTTCAACTCAATCAGTCACTGGCTATTCTTCAATATCTCGATGAACACTATTTGTGTGAGAGCAGCCCTGACTCCTCGCTCATTCCAGAGCAAACACCATTGCGCTATCAAGCACTGGCGATGGCTCAGGACATTGCGATGGAAATTCACCCTCTGAATAATCTACGTGTGTTGCAGTATTTGGAGCGAGAGTTGTCGTGCGAGCAAGAGGCAAAAATGGACTGGCTTCACTATTGGATGAGCCAAGGTTTCTGTGCTCTAGAAGAGAAGTTGGCAAAGCACAGAAAAGCACACGGTGACTCTGTGTATAGCCTCACGGATTCACCATGCATTGTCGATATCTGCTTGGTGCCGCAGGTGTATAACGCGCTGCGCTTTGGCGTTGATATGTCGCCTTATCCGCTGATTAACTCGATTGTCGAAGCGTGTAACCAGTTACCTGCGTTCATTGATGCGATGCCAGAAAATCAGGCGGATGCGAATGAGTCCATGTAGATTCATTGATGTAAACGCAAATACTCTTCCCTTGCGCTACCAAACCGTTTCTTGAAAGAAGCTGTTTCCAAAAATAAAAATATTAAATTCAGTGAGTGAGTGAGTGAGTGAATGAATATTTATCCCATTTGGCACTAATATGGCCTTAATAAAAAAGCCTCGTTATTAAATAAGAGGCTTTAACCCAAGGTTTTATATTAGTTGTGATTATCATTCGATAATGCTAATAATAAATAACACCTTCGCCTTTCGTAATTAGAGTACCAGCTTCATTGGTAATTATTTTATCTAAATCAAATAGTGAACCAATCGCCGCATTACCCAATCCAGCTTCAACGAATTTACAAACGGCATCAATTTTTGGCCCCATAGAACCAGCAGGGAATGAAAATTCTGCTAAACCAGCAGGCGTTGCTTGCTTCATTTCTGCTTGGTCTTCTTTACCATAGTTACGGAAAATCGAACCATCTGTTAAGATAATAAATAAGTCAGCATGGATTTTTTCAGCCAGTAATTCAGCCGTAAGATCTTTGTCAATTACGCACTCTACGCCAGTACTCTTACCTTGCTCGATACTCACGGGAACACCGCCGCCACCACAAGCGATAACAAGATTTTCTGTATCTAGAAGAGTTTCAATTTGCTGAATTTCAACAATGTTTTTGGGCAGAGGAGAAGGCACAACGCGACGGTAGTACTCGCCATCAGCTTTAAATTGCATTGTGCTCTGAGCCATTAACTCTTTAGCTCGTTGCTCTGTATATACAGGGCCAACAAATTTAGTCGGGTTAGCAAACGCAGGGTCTTTTTTGCATACTTCAGTTTGCGTGACTAGCGTCGCTACGTCTAATTCAGGATCAATGTTTCTTAGCTCTTGTTGTAACATGTAGCCCACCATGCCACAGGTTTGAGAGCCGAGCACATCCATTGGGTACGAGGTCGTCTCTGGTGAATATTCGCTATAAGCTGCGTTTTGCTCCATCAACAAACCTACTTGTGGGCCATTACCATGAACGATAACAATCTCATGCTCGCGAGCGATCGCGGCAATACTCGCCGCGGATTTGATTATATTTTCACGTTGGTTCTCAGCCGTTAATGCTTGGCCTCTTGCTAAAAGAGCGTTACCGCCTAAAGCTAATACTATGCGCATGATAATGTCTCCGATCATTTTATAATGATTTTATTTTACGTAGGAATTAACCGCTTGTTATTTCTAGTTGGGTTCAAGCTTATTAATAACAATGACTAGGTTGTTAATTACTCTTAAGTAATTAACATGCCGAGATAGTATGGGAAAATAACCGTTCTAAATGTGATAGCTATCAAATTATCATTTGACTAGAAATGGAGCTGTGGAAACGGCAATTATTTAAATTCGATTAAATATCCATAAGCTTGGATACAATCTAGCGGTGGAGTCTTTTTTGGTATAAATGATTCGTCTTTAGTGAATATTATCTCAGGCTATAAAATGACTATTTTTCTATTTTTGTTTTAAATATGATGAGCAGATCGCATTAAGAACTTTAGAAAAGGCACGAGGCCATACTGAGGTGAGGATTCACGAGCTTAGTAGTTTAGAATCGGTTTTTATCGGCCAACCAAGGGCTGCTTAAAGTGTTTAGTGTTTAATGCTTCTCCCGTTACTTGCTTCATTCAGTCATCGGTTTTCAATCGGCTGCCTTTACTCTAGATGTTGTCTGATAGCTAAATGCTCCATATATCTTGCACACAACCGTTTGTCGGTAAAAGCCGTTTTACGGGGCACTAATCGAAAAGGGAGAGCTTTTGAACCAGGAAATGCCAAGGGTTAAAAATCATATTGTGACAATTTTGGACATAAATACGTGAGCTTATTTACTCTAAATTACTTCTGTCAGATTAGAAAAAGCATCTAGAAAGACCTTGAAGAAACAATCGATGTGAGTTCTCCTCTAAAAAATATCGCAGAATTTAACTCTTATTTGTTAAATCCCTAGTAACTCATCTGAATACTTTATAAGCCCTTTAGCACCGAAACCATTCTCAATTTTTTCATAGGTATAATAAGTTATTGACTCACTATTACGCACAGCTTGCACTAAAGTATTGCCATGCTGGTCGATAACACTAGTTGGTGCGGTTTGCTCTAGGGTCGAGGAGTTGACAGAAATGATTGTGAATACATTCTCGATAGCCCGAGATACTAGATGTGATTTGATGATTGAGAGTCGGTTGTCGTCAGGTTTGTCTTGAACGTCGCATAGACAAACAACCGTAACATCGACTTTTTCTTTGTATAGTTCTCTGAAGTATTCTGGGAATCGAATTTCGTAGCAAACTCGAACACCAATCCTAATACCCTTAATCTCAACGACGCCATTAAAATTACTATCTACAACGAAGTTATCAGCATCCCAACCCCATAGTGCTCTTTTGTCATAGTATTGCACGTAACCTGAAGGCTCTATGATAGCGATAGAATTGGCCGCACGTTCACCGCACTGACGGATACAACCAAGAAAGAGGTAGATCTGTTTTTCTTTTACAAGCTCAATTATTTCATTGAAAGCAATATCTTGTTGTTCAAAGTCTATGTTGGAAACAGAACTAATTTCCACGGGTGGGTAGCCTGATAAAGCACACTCTTGCGTAAGTAGAACTTGCGTATCATTTTCGCTAGCTTCACATATAGCTCTCTTAATCGTTTGATAATTATCAGTTGATTTCGCACTAATAGGAAACTGTAACAAGGCAAACTTCATTAATTTGTATCCTTATTTGTATTGCGGTATGTGGCCCCCCCTTGAGTGGTATGTCGTGCTCCCCGAAATTACACTAATCAAAACCCTAATAAATAGGGTTCCTTTCAACTAACAATCAGTGCCTTCTGAAAGCAATAATGCATCTTCTAATTCAACACCAAGATAGCGAATCGTGTTATCTACCTTTGTATGTCCCAGTAAAAGCTGTACCGCTCGAATGTTTTTCGTTTTTGCATAGACCAATGTAGCTTTGGTTCGCCTCATTGAGTGAGTGCCATACAGGTTCGAATCCAACCCAAGATCTGACGCCCACTTTCTAACTAGATTTCTATAGTAAGAATAGCTAATTGGTTGTTGCTTTCGTCTTTGGCTTGGAAAAAGATAATCGCTGGCGTTTAGCGAAGAAATCAAAATCCATTTCATTAGACTTTGTTGAGTTCTTGTCGTTATTTCAAATTGAACTTCAATGTCTGTTTTTCGCTGAATATGCTTAACACGACTAAATATCTTATCTTGCGAAGATACATCGCAAACCCTGAGCGAGAGCAAGTCACTCGCTCTAAGTTTGCTATCAATAGCTAAGTTAAGTACCGCAAGCTGCATTAAACTATTTTCAATCTCTAGTCTGGTTCTGATCCGCCATATTTCCTCAAGCCGAAAAGGCTTTTTGACGCCACTTCGTTTTGTTTTGTTGAAAACCACCATGATGACCTCCTTCTTTATTTGGTCATCACGATTGTAGTTGGAAGGGTATGGGCAGAAGCTTGTCACTGGCTTTGCCAATTTAGCATTTAACGGATTATCTTCGGTATCGCTGCAGAGAAGACTACACATTATCTTCAGAACTATTACAGCCCTTTTATTTTATTCTTAGCTAAGTTTTCTTGTTGCTTAAGAAACATGAAAAAGTTTGTCTCACTAATAAATGTGTTCCCATTTGCACCTAACTTCTCCCTATTCTCAAATAGGTAATTTTTATGTGGATGGTTCGAAAGGTTAACGCTCACAACAGGCGACTGGAGTGAAATCTTTCTAATTTTCTCCATACTACTCAAGAACTGGTCAATCATTTTTGGATCGTTGCCACTTACGCTATGACCACCAACGATAAAAGCACGATGTTCAACACCGTTATCTTCGACTGTGAAGTCTAGGGAAAAGTCACCTTCAGTGTGACCCGGTGTGAGATAGAACTTAAACTCATGATCACCAATAACCATAGAGCTATCGCTTTTTATCTCTATGTCTAGGTTTGGTGGAAGGAACTTGTTCTCACCTTTGCTTTTATTTGATTGCTGTATAGATAGCTCATGAGCGCTTTTGGTCATCACAACTTTAGAACCATACATCTTTTGAAGTAACTGAGCGCCCCCAACATGGTCAGAATGTCCATGCGTCACCAATATGTGCGTTATTGGCTTATCTTCTAACCCTAACTTCTTAAGGTTGATAGGAATCCACTTAGAATAAGGGGAATCAAGAGTATCAATTATTACTAGTCCATCATCTGTGGCAATTGCATATGATGAAGCCCATTTGTCCCCAACATAATAAACATTATCAAACATCTGAAACGGTTCTACATAACCGTTCTTATCATTCATCGTTGGAACATCTTTACTTGAGGAAGCAAAGACCGATGCACTGAAGAGAGCACCTAATATAATTTTTTTCACGACATCACCTGCAAACACTTACTGATTCGTTTAAGTTCTGACTTACCAAGACACTTCCTTGAGCGCTGAGTAAGTCCAAAAGTAAGCTACGATTTTGAAAGCAATTTGTTGCACAATCAAGGCAAAAAGTATTCTATTTACTTTGTGAACTACCGATAGAACTACAGCGTCCGGATAAGGAAATAAATTTTTTGAAATAAGACTGTTGACTAAATTATTCTTATCAAATTTTGGGGCTATCCAAACAAACTTTGGGGCAAAAGTGAGTCAGCCGTAATTGACTGACTCAAGGGAAGCTCTCTTAGCTATTTGATCGGAATATAGATTTCGGTTTTTAAATTCTCAGGTTTAGTTCGTCTTGGGTCTCGATTCAGGTATACCTCAAAGCATGGTTGATCTCGCAGTTCAAACCCACTCTCTGGTAGCCATTTCAAGAGTAAATAGCTATAAGCTTCAGAGAGTTTCTCGTAAGTACCTTTGTGTAAGGCCTTGGCATATTTGCCACCCAAGATTGTCTTGCGCTCGATACCTTCAGGTAATTCCATCTCAGTAACGATCGTTGCACATGCATCGTAGCGTATATTATCTACAAGGGTTATATTCGGGTCGTCATGGCTTATTCCTATCGTTATTGTCTCGGGTTGAATTAAGCGATTAGAATAAACAAACGGCATCAGTTGACCCCATGCGGTTGCAGCAGCATCATTGTATTTGCCACTACCTCTGGAATACAGGACTTCCGTAGACTTGCGATCGACAACGTTTATATTCATCTTTATGTCCTCAAAACTAGTGAGTTGTTGCCCTTTTAAGGCAGGAACTGTTTTTTGATGACGAATATACGATGGTGTACAAGAGAACTGCTTTCGCATCGCCTTATTAAAAGAAGCTTGGTTTTCATAGCCACAAGAAAAAGCAATCTCAGTCATGCTCTCATCCCCATAAGCAATACTTCGTGCCGCCCTCTCTAAAAGCAGGCGCTTACGCATCGCATATACACCCTCGCCATAATAGGCTCGGAACAAGTGATGAAAATGGTATTTTGAGAAGTGAAATTTTGATAATAGCTCTTCTATTACCATCGGTTGATCAAGGTGAGATTCTAAATACCTCACTACCTTCTCCAACCTCACATAGTTGTTCTGCATTACTTATACATCCATCCTATTTCGACATAGGTAGTGTCCTATACCGCGAGACTAAGTGATTTTCCATTATTGCTAATTTGTCTGAAAGTTTAGATTCAAGACCGTTTTCAAACCTGACATCAATCTAAAAAATACAAGCAACATAAGAAAAAGTAACTAAAGAACATTGCCAATTTGGCTACTGAATAAAACACTACGGGGCCGAAATGAGTTCGAGCAGTCTGTTGGAACGGCTTAAAGCTAGAGTTAAAAAGTGACAGACATATCCTGACTACTCTACCTAAAAACATCGAATACTAAGATCAAAAAAACCTCCACAGCGTCACTTCATTATCCGTGGAGGGGCGCTTCTCACTCACGCTCTTCTAGGTCTTAACACTAAAGCGAAACTACACGCTTTATCTCTTCCAAAACCTCGGCGTTAGCGATAGCCCCGAGGTTTTCTACATCCTTACCATTCACCACCTGTTTCACCGCCAATTCCACCAGTTTGCCAGAGCGTGTTTTCGGCACGTCACTGATAGCAAAAATCTGGCTTGGTACATGCCTTGGTGAGCAAGAGGACTTGAGCTTGCTCTTGATGGCAGCCAATAGCGTTTCATTTAGAACCACGTCTTGCTGCAACTGAACGAACAGCCAGATCTGCTCATTGCGGTCGACATCTTTACCGACGGCGATGGAATCTATGATGCCCTCAATGGTGTTCACTTGTTGGTAGATCTCAGCAGTACCAATACGAACACCTCCAGGGTTGAGTGTAGTGTCACCTCGCCCGTAGAACAGATAACCGCCATGCACGCTCTGTGCGACTTCGTCACCGTGGTGCCATACATTTTCGAATCTATCCCAATAAGTGCTGTGGTAGCGCTCTCCGGTATCATTCCAGAAGCCAACTGGGAAGTTTGGGAGGGAATTCGTGCACACCAGTTCACCACGTTCGTGATTAACCTTGTGACCAGACGAATTGAACACCTTGATGTCGACGCCAAGCCCTGCCTGTTGGCATTCACCGCGATGCACTGGCGAGATAGGATTACCCAACACAAAGCAGCCACAAATATCTGTACCACCAGAAATAGACGCCAAATGCAGATCTTGTTTGATGTGTTCGTAAACATAATCAAACTGCTCTGGGTAGAGCACAGAACCGGTCGAGCACAGTGTTTTTAGGTGAGGAAGAGAGTGGCTTTCGATAGGCGAGAGTTCTGCCTTCTCGATCGCTTCTAGATACTTGGCAGAGGTACCAAACAGCGACACATCGGCGCGCTGTGCCAAGTCCCATAGAACATTGGGTTGCGGGTAAACCGGGCTACCATCAAAGATCACTAAACAAGCGCCGCTGGCAAGCGCAGAGACGTGCCAGTTCCACATCATCCAACCACAAGTGGTGTAGTAGAACACGCGGTCGTTTGGCTTAACATCGCAATGAAGCTGATGCTCTTTTAGGTGGTTGATGGTGGTGCCACCAACCGAGTGAACAATACACTTTGGCTTGCCTGTTGTGCCGGAAGAGTAGAGTACAAACAATGGTTCATTGAAGCTGACACGCACAAATCGTACAGGTTGTGGCTGATAATGATTGATCATGCTGTGCCAGCTTCGAATCGACACATCATTTTCAAAGTCATTCCTTCCCAAGTAACCGATCTGACACACCTGTTTTAGATCGGTTAAGTGCTCGATGATTTCACGGTTCTTGTCCGTCATATCGAACGTTTTGCCATTGAAGGTATAGCCATCACAGGTGAACAGCACCTTGGGTTTCACTTGGCCAAATCGTTCAATCACACTCTCGACACCAAAATCAGGCGAGGTCGATGTCCAAATCGCGCCCAAGCTGGTGGTTGCCAGCATCGCTATTACGGTTTGTGGCAGATAGGGCGTATACGCAGCAACCACATCACCTTGCTTCACTCCGCTATCGACAAGCCATTGCTGAACGCTAGAGACCGCTTCACACAGGGTTTTCCATGTATAACTCTGTTGTTCGCCACGTTCATTCTCAAACCAAATCGCCAGTTCATTAGGCATGACGTACGCCAAATTCAGCAAGTTCTCGGCGTAGTTTACTTGTGCATTGGGAAACCAAACCGCATCACGATTCGATTTAGGCTGCTGCCAGCGGCTCTCACCTTGAGCTTTGATGGTCTCGCTTTCTGCCTTGTTAGTAGAGCCTTGCGAGCCAACCATTTCACAAAACTGCCACACGTTTTTCCAAAACGATTCCGGATGTTCTACAGACCATTGATGGAGTTCGGCGTAGCTTTTTACGTCCCTATCTAGGTTTAACCCAGATTGTTCAAGGCTATCGATAAATCGGGTTAAGTTGGCATCGGCGATACGCTGCTCGCTTGGCTGCCAAATGGGCTTATTGCTTTCGTGCATTCCTTTACCTTTAACAAAAAGTTAACGTTTTCAGTCTGGTATTTAGGTTTTACAAAGTCAAAAGTTCAGCAAAATAAGCGTCTGGCGGAATTGTGTAAATAAAATGTTACACGATCGCCTATTTCGAAAAATCGCGCAAATTGGCGCTTATAAGGAGTGGAGATAGGCTTAAAGTGAGACATTCGAAAGGAGGTGTGTAATGACTCAATATCATTCTAAGCCCGTGAGCCAAGAGGGATGGGTTGAGTGGAGCCTCGAAGAAGATGCCATTTGGCACGACTTGGTGAAAAGGCAACTGGACGTCATTAGTGACCGCGCTTGTGATGCCTATTTGCACGGTTTGACCCTGCTGGATCTGCCATTAGACAGAGTTCCTCAGCTTCCAGAGATAAATAAAGTGCTAAAGGAAACAACAGGTTGGCAGGTTCAGCCTGTTCCGGCGTTAATCGATTTCGACCGTTTCTTTGATTTGCTCGCGAATAAGAAATTCCCCGTCGCGACATTTTTGAGAACGCGAGATGAGTTCGATTACTTACAAGAACCTGATTTCTTTCATGAAATTTTTGGTCATTGTGCCATGCTTACTAATGCTGATTTCGCAGCATTCACTGAGCATTATGGAAAACTAGGCCAAGCGGCGACATCAAAACAGCGCGCTTATCTTGCCCGTTTGTATTGGTTTACGGTCGAGTTCGGTTTAGTAAAAGAAGGCCAACAACTGAAAATATATGGCGGTGGCATCCTTTCGTCTCCGGCGGAAACCATGTATGCGTTGGGAGGGGATTTGGCCGTTCGCGAGCGGTTCGATCTGCAAACGGTTTTAAGAACTCCTTATCGCATCGACATCATGCAGCCGAAATATTACGTGATCGACGAGCTATCTGAGCTCTTCAAAATCAGTCAGGAAAACCTATTACAGCAAGCTGATCTCGCGATTGATGCGGGGTTACTACCACCACTTTTTGAACCCAAGGAACCAACAAATGTTGAATGAACAAAAATGCGAAGCCTGCAGTATCGACGCGATTGCCCTAAGTAAAGACGAGCAACAATCTTTACTGTTGGAGTTGTCTGATTGGCAGATCATGGAAAGAGACTGCATCCCACAGCTTGAGAAGGTGTTTAAGTTTAAGAACTACAAGCAAGCATGGGCATTCAGCAACAAAGTGTCAGAGTTGGCAGAAGAAGAGTTCCACCATCCTTCGATCTTATTGGAGTGGGGCAAAGTCACCGTCACTTGGTGGAGTCACTCAATCAAAGGTCTCCACAAAAATGATTTCATCTGCGCCTCACGCTGTGATGTATTCGCGGTGAGTGAGTAGTTTCATAGATTAGAAATCACTCTTTCGCCTTTGTGATGTGATTAACTCATTATTCGGCTCATTAGGTGAGTCGAATAAGCAATACTTTCGCATCATGGGGCGTCACTTCTCTCAAACTAGCTTGACCTGCATCAGCGACTTGCTTGGTTTCGGGTCTCATAAACCCTTTCTGTTACTCATAGTATTGGTTTTATGAGGCTGCTCTATGATATATTTCTCGGCCAAGTGTATTACAGACGAAGGCTAGCAATGTCTATCAACCTTTCACTCCTTCCACCCAGCGAGAAAAATAAAATCGAACTGGATAAGCAAGCATCGTTTCTTGTATGGAAACTGAAGCAAGCGAAATGTGGCCCTGAAGCCATTGTTGAAGAAGCAATGAAGCTAGGTGACCCAGAAGAAAAGGCTTGGTTTGATCAGTCTGTAGAAAAATACAAACGGGTAATGGGTGTCGCATAAACGCAGACAAACCTTGCCCAGCAGTGCTGTAGAATTGAAATGACACAGTAATTTGCTAGAATTTGCACCGTTAATTGAATCAGAGAGAAGATCCCGATGGGAAGAAGTTTTGAAGTGCGCAAGGCCTCAATGGCGAAAACTGCAGGCGCAAAAATTAAAGTTTATTCTAAATACGGTAAAGAGATTTACGTACTGGCTAAGAACGGCAGCTCTGACCCAGACATGAACCTACCTCTTAAGCACCTGATTGCTAAAGCGAAGAAAGACCAAGTACCAGCTCACGTTATCGACAAAGCGATCGATAAAGCGAACGGCGGCGGCGGTGAAGACTTCCAACCAGCTCGTTACGAAGGTTTTGGCCCAGGTGGCACAAGCGTAATCGTTGACTGTCTAACTGACAACGGCAACCGTACTTTCCAAGACGTTCGCCAATGTTTCGTTAAGACTGGCGCGAAAATCGGTGTTGAAGGTACTGTTTCTCACATGTTCGCTCACCAAGCTGTATTCCAGTTCAAAGGCGAAGACGACGAGATCATCCTAGAAACGCTAATGATGGAAGACGTAGACGTGACTGACGTTGAGCTAGAAGACGGTGTTATCACTGTATTCGCTCCAACGACTGAGTTCTTCAAAACGAAGACTGCACTAAACACTGCGTTCCCAGAGCTAACTCTAGACGTTGAGGAAATCACTTTCGTTCCTCAAACGACTACGCCAGTAGCTGAAGAAGATTCTGAGAAGTTCCAGAAGTTCTTAGACATGCTTGACGACTGTGATGATGTTCAGCAGGTTTACCACAACGCTGAGCTGTAATCTTTACAGTAACAACAGTTATTAAAAAAACCGAGCCTAGTGCTCGGTTTTTTTATGGGCGCAATTCAGGCGTTTATCCATGAACAGCGTTTTTTGAACGCATCTCTTTGATCGCTGCCTCTTGATGATATTGTCTAGACCATAGCTCCTGGACATTAACCCTTGATCATCGTTCCGTGATCTCAGGTTCGCAAAGCGTTCTCGGGCGACAAATCCATGCAGAGAGTTTTCTGATCAAAGGGAGCACGGTGAGGTTGAGCACGATGGCACACGGCCAAGCAATGAAAAAGCTTTGCATCCAGATTGGCGGCCATTCGTGGCTGAACCCCATTTTGTAGCCAGAAATTAACCCAGACATGATGGTCGCCATGGTCAGGGAGGATAAAATCGCGGTTACCCAAAATTGTTTGTTGTTCATATTATGTTTCTCCCGTGATTTTCTGTTGTTGATGAGATAAGGTTACTCCTATCCATTAATGAGAAAAACAGGCATATATAGAAGTATGAATTCCATATTTGGAAACATTGATGATCTGTTCTTATTCTGTGCAGTGGTTGAAGAGGGCTCTTTGCTATCGGCTTCGAAACGGCTGCAACTGCCTGTGTCGACTATGTCACGTCGGTTAACCGCATTGGAAGATCGCCTCAATATCCGACTTTTAGAAAAGAAAGGTCGTGAGCTGGTGGCCACTAAAGACGGTGAGGCGGCCTTTGCTGCACTGAGCAGTGGCATGGAGTCTATCCATCAAGGCTTTAATAGCTTGTTGGAAGAGCGTGATGCTATCCAAGGCAAGATTAAGCTCGCAGTGCCTCATAACTTCTACAGTGGCTTTCTACGCTCGACGGTAGAGCAATTCCTCACTCAATATCCAAACGTTCATCTCGACCTAACTCTGAGCCAGCAGCAGCTTATTCCGCAGACCGATCGTGACTTACTGATCACGTTTAAGATCTCGGACATGGAAGGCATGATTGCTCGACCGCTTTTCAAGGCCAAACACGGATTTTTCGCGAGCCAAGAATATTTGGATTCGCGTGAAACAATAGAAAAGCCGGACGATTTGGAGCTGCAAGATTGGATTAATGTCGATGATGTGTTTGATATGCCGCTCTACAAATCCGACCGCTTAGAGCAGATGATCACGATTAAACCCAAGTTAATCGTCAACGATATTCATGCGGTGGCGGCCGCGGCGCAAAAAGGCTTGGGGCTTGCTTCATTGCCTTTTCGTCATGTATCCCGAGAGATCAATCTGATTCAAGTGCTCCCTGAGTATCATCGGGGTGATCGCCAAGCGTATTTAGTGTACAAAGAAAGAAAATATCAGCCAAAGGCTTTGACCTTGCTTATTGATGCACTGATTGAGAGTGTTCGATCTTTTCATAGCGATGACTTGGTCAAATAAAAGGAGAAAGAAATGAAAGTAAGTTTTATCGGGCTAGGCGTTATGGGCTTCCCAATGGCAGGTCACCTAGTCAAAGCTGGTTTCGAAGTAACGGTATTTAACCGCACTCACAGCAAAGCGCTAGACTGGGCTGATAAACACCAAGGTAAAGCGGCAGAATCTGTGGCTGAGTGTGTCGCAGAAGCCGACGTGGTATTGGTTTGTGTGGGTAACGATGACGACGTGCGCAGCATGACAACCAGCGAAACAGGCGCACTGGCTGCAATGAAGCCAAACGCGATTCTTGTCGACCACACAACAACGTCTGCAATCCTGTCTGAAGAGCTTGAAGTGGCTGCGAAGCAATCAGGTGTTCGCTTTATGGATGCACCAGTATCTGGTGGCCAAGCAGGCGCAGAAAACGGCGTGCTAACTATCATGTGTGGTGGTGAGCAAGAGCTATTCAACGACCTTCAACCTGTATTCGAAGCTTACGGTAAATCGTCAGTTCTGATGGGTAAAGTCGGCCAAGGCCAACGCGCAAAAATGGTTAACCAGATCTGCATCGCGGGTGTATTGAACGGCTTATCTGAAGGCTTGGTACTTGCTGAAAAATCAGGTTTGGATATCCCAACTCTGGTTGATTGCCTTAAAAACGGCGCAGCAGGTTCATGGCAGATGGAAAACCGTGCTACCACAATGGCGCAAGACAAGTTCGATTTCGGCTTCGCAATTGATTGGATGATCAAAGATTTAGGTTTCTGCCTAGATGAAGCAGAACGTCAAGGCATCCAACTTCCGTTGACTGAAAAGACTAACAACGCTTACAAGGCATTGTCTGCTGAAGGACAAGGCCGCATGGATACATCAGTATTGATGAAAGCCGTGGTTGAAGAAACAAAGAAGTAATAGAAGCTTCGTTTAGATAACTAAAAATAGCCGCTGATTAGCGGCTATTTTTTTGGTTTGTGTTAGCTAACTTTATTTAGAACTTTCAGGTGTGTTGGTGGCTTTAATCCCTAGATGTGCTAAAGGCAAAAGTAGCTCATTTGACATCACGTTGTGATAATTTCCTTTATGAACCAAATCTTCATCACTTTCATCAAGAACCAGTTCGATATTGCTTGCCAGATCCGGAAGTAATAAACGAAATGTGTATTCCTTTACACGATTTAAGAAATCAGCCCCTAATTGCGTCAGTTCATCACCAATTACCACTAAATCAGGGTTTAATTGGTTAATATTGTTTACTAATCCATGTGCTAAGCACTTAGCTAAGTAATCAACCGCGTTTATCGCAGCAGATTCTCTGTCATGAAATGCATTTACTACCATTTCAAAGTCCGCGGATGCTAATGAGGCCTCTTCCTTGTAACGTTCAACCAAGGCCGTTGTTGAGCTATACAGCTCAAGGCAACCTAGATTGCCACACTTACATTGCGGCCCTTGAAAATTGATTGATGTGTGACCAATCTCTCCAGCCGTCCCTAAACTACCGTGATAAACCTGCCCTTCAATCACGAGGCCTGAACCTACACCCTGCCCAAGAGATACATACAGTAAAACGCTTGCTTCATAAGTGCTTTGTAGCTGGCGCCAAACCGCGAGTGCAGCCAATTTTGCATCATGGCCTGCATAGATTGGATAGTCTGGAAATTGCTCTCGCATGTGGGAAATAAAATCAACATCTTGCCAATTTTTTGCGTCGGTCATCAGTATAATTTTATTATCTTGCTCTAAGAATGGGCCGGGCATCGCAACCGAGATCCCTAAAATATCACCTTCCTGCTCATTCAGAACATCGCTCACTTGCTTGGTCAAATACTCGATCAGCTCTTCTGGGCTATTATCAGTATTAATTGGTTTGACTATGCTGGTTAGCGAAACACCATTGAGATCGTAGGTATCAATTGAGAAGTTAGTACGCTGTATTCGAACGGACACAATTCGTAGATGTTGGGTATTGAACCCCAAATAAATAGAGCTTCGACCACGTGCCGCTTTTCGCACACCAGTTTCAACAATAAGTCCTTGTTCTATTAGAGGTTTTATCGCTCTAGTTACCGTCGCTTGGTCAAGTCCAACCAATTGGCTGATCTCTTTTCTGGAGCAACTACCACTATTGTGAAGTGCATTAAGAATGACGCGCTTATTATGATTTTGTACATCATCTAACGAAACGCCCAGTCCGCTTCTCATAGGCTTATTCATAGTTCTCCTGACCAATTTGATCTGCAATAACGTTCCAATGGATCTACACAATATATAGAAAAAGTTAAGTTTCAATAAAATCATATAGTTAGAAATTGAGTCTACTTTACTTATGTGAGCGCAATCTCAAGTTCATCATACTATATTTGTTAGCTGCAATTAAATGAAATATATTTGATTGCAGGTTGCAATTAAATATATTTCGATAACATTGGAGGTCCTTGTGGTATTCGATAAGAAGAAGCATCAGGCAATTATTGATCAAGTTGAAGAATACATCGCTGAGCATAAAGATACGGTTAAGCAGCACCATTGGCGTGAACATTACCATTACCAAGCACCGGTAGGCTGGATTAATGACCCGCATGGACTGATTCAATATCAGGGTAAATACCACCTTTTCTATCAACATCATCCTTTTACTGGCAAGTGGGGAACCATGCACTGGGGACATGCAGTCAGCGAAGATCTCATTCACTGGGAAACACTGCCAGAAGCTTTAGCACCAAGCGAAGAATATGACGGCTGGGATGGCGGAGGTATCTTCACGGGTAGTGCTGTGAATAACGATGGTGTGATGACTCTTTTCTATACGGGATGTGCACAAGCTCGCCAAGTTCAATGTATGGCAACGTCGACTGATGGAGTTAACTTTGACAAATATGACGGGAACCCAATCTTATCTGATCCACCAGAGGGAATTAACCTACATGACTTCCGCGATCCAAAGGTTTGGAAGCATGAAGGCTCATGGTACATGGTGACTGGTGTAACAGATGGCGTGAGCGATCTAATTAACCCATCAAACTACGAGACCAATGGATTCGGTAAAGTCTGCCTTCACAAATCAGACAATTTAACCGATTGGGAATTCGTAGGTTATTGTGTAGAGAGTATGGGCGAACTCGGGACAATGCTTGAGTGCCCAAATATCTTCAAATTGGGTGACAAACACGTCCTTATGTATTCACCTATGGGTATGCAACAGCGTCAAGTAGTTTACCTTGTTGGTGACCTTGATTACCGAACTGGTAAGTTCCATTGGTCTACGATGGGTTCTCTAGATTGGGGCTTTGACTACTACGCACCACAAGTGTTCGATGATGAAAATGGGCGCACTCTCATTCAAGCTTGGATCGGTTCATGGCCATTCATGCCATGGTGTGATGGCACTTACGATACCAGTGAACTGGGTTGGTACGGTAGTATCACTTTGGCCCGAGAAGTCTCTTTATGTCACGATGGGAAACTGAAGTTCACGCCTGTGCAAGAAGTTGAAAAATTGCGCCATTCTCCAAAAAGACATACAGAGCTCCAGTTAAACGATGGTGAAAAATTCGCATTTGAAGCTGGTGATAATGTTCACTGTGAAATCATTGCGGACATTGACCTAGCTGCTAGCGATTGTGACAGCGTTGTATTTGAAATTCGCAGTAAAGGTGAGCAGAAAACACTGATTGAGTTGGATTTAAAGAAAGGCGAACTGGCTTTTGATCGTACTCAATCGGGCAGTCGTTCAGCCTTACGTAGAACATGTCCACTAGAGTGTGCGAGTAAAGATCGAGCAAACATCCGTATCTTTATGGACAGTATTTCTGTTGAAATCTTTACCGATGGCGGCCGTACTGTGATGACCAATAACATCTTCTCTGATGAAGATAGTGTAGGTCTCTATGTATACGCTAAGAACGGTAATGCAAGAATTGAGACACTAAAAACATTTGGTATGAAAAGTGTTGCTGAGTAACTGATTCAGCTTTCTCCTTCTTCTTTTTAGCCCAGCTTATTGCTGGGCTTTTTTGTCCCTCAAAAAATATTCCCTTAAAAAAAGTCCTTTTTATCCCACTCAAATAACGATCCTCAAAACAAAAACACGATCCTTTTCACATTCTAAATTCTATTTAATTGTTTCTTGCAATTAAATTAAGTAAGTTTAATTGCAAGAAACAATTAAATCACTTTGGAGAAGAAAATGGCTATCGTTACACTAAGACAATTACTGGATCACGCAGCAGAAAATGGTTACGCAGTTCCAGCATTCAACATCAGCAACATGGAGCAAGGACTTGCTATTGTTCGCGCTGCAGCAAAATGTAATTCAGGTGTCATTCTGCAGGCGAGCATCAATGCTCGTAAAAGCTACGCTGGTGACGTGATGCTTTATAAGATGGTTTGTGCTCTCGCTGAAATGTTCCCGAAAACACCAATCGTTCTTCACCAAGATCATGGCAATAGCGAAGAAACATGCTTGTCAGCAATTCGCCACGGTTTTACATCGGTAATGATGGATGGCTCATTGGAGCGTGATGCTTCAACACCAAGCAGCTACGATTACAATGTAGATATTACTTCTCGTATCGCTCAATCTGCGCACTGGGTAGGTGCTTCAGTTGAAGGTGAGTTGGGTTGTATTGGCTCTTTAGAAACTGGTGAAGCTGAAGCTGAAGATGGCGTTGGTGCTGTTGGTATCCTTGAAAAGAGCCAGCTGCTAACAGACCCAGATCAAGCCGTTGATTTTGTGAAAAGAACAAAGGTTGACGCACTAGCTATCGCTTGTGGTACAAGTCATGGTGCTTACAAGTTCACTCGCAAACCGGATGGCGATATCTTAGCGATGAACGTTATCGAAGAAATTCACTCGAAGCTCCCAACGACTCACCTAGTTATGCATGGTGCCTCATCGGTTCCTCAATACCTTCAAGATATGATCAATGAGAATGGCGGTGAAATGCCTCAAACATATGGTGTGCCAATCGAAGAAATTGAGCGCGGTATCAAACATGGTGTTCGTAAGGTAAATATCGATACTGATTGTCGTATGGCGATGTCTGGTCGCTTCCGAGAACTAGCGATGAAAAACCCACAAGAGTTTGACCCTCGTAAGTTCCTATTAGCAGGAATGGATGAGCTAACGGCACTTTGTTTAAACCGATTTGAACGATTTGGTTGTGCTGGTCACGGTGACAAGATTACACCAATTTCTATGGATGATATGGCTGCACGCTACGCTAGCGGTGAGCTGTAATTCAAAGGAGTTCTACGTATGGGAAATTGTGTATTTATAGGCAGAAGCACGATTGATTTGATGAGCTTTGTTGAAGTGATGCCTGATCCTGATAAAAAGGTGAATGCAATTGCTGATTTTATTGGTGGTGGTGGGTCTGCACTCAATGCTGCCATTGCATGCAACGCATTAGGCTCTGATGTACACCTTTGGACATGTTTAGGTAAAGAGCACCTCTATAAATCGATAGTGACAGCAGAGCTTAATGAACACGAAATTTCGGTTGTGGATTTAAGTTTAGACGATGAATACCAGCTACCACTATCGAACATTATCTCTGCAAAGCAAACGGCATCTAGGCTCATCGTCAACGCCAGTCAGCCCGATTGCGAAAAGGTGATGAGTTTAGACCCGAAGTGGCTAGATAATGCAAAGCTCGTATTACTTGATCAATATGAGCATCCGTTTGTTAGCGCAAACGTACAAGCTTTGGCTGAGTTTACTGGGGATATTGTGTTAGACGCTGGTACTTGGAAATCGCACAGCGAACAGTTTTTATCTCTCTGTACTATTCCTATTGTTTCAGAGGAATTCACCAATGGTGACAAAGACAAAATGCAGGTACTTTGCGACCAACACGGGATCAAAAAGTGGGCAATGACGCTGGGCGACAAAGGTGTTTTTTATAGTGATGAGTCCGGTAGCGGGTTAATCCCTGCACCTAAAGTGGATGCTATCGATACGCTAGGTGCTGGAGATATATTCCATGGGGCTTTTTGCCATTACTACTCAGAGAGTCAAGATTTCCGTGACTCTCTGAAGAAAGCTAGTCACATAGCGGCATTATCATGTACCGAATTAGGAACCAGATCATGGCTAAAACACATTCGTTAACGGTTGATGACATTGCAAGCGTTCCTCAACTGGTCGCCAACACCTACCAAGAGTCTGGGAAACAAATTCTTGTCATCGGTATCTCTGGTGCTCCAGCGACGGGTAAATCAACATTGTCTGAATCCCTGCTGTCTGGACTGTCACAGTTAGGATTTAAAGCCCAACTTTGTCCAATGGACGGCTTTCACTACCCCAATTCGGTACTGAAAGAGAAAGGACTGACGTCAGTCAAAGGTAGCATCGAAACATTTGATGTAACCTCATTAGCACATTTGCTTTCCAAAGCGGTGACGCCAAACACTGACGCATTCTTTTGGCCGAAATACTGTCGTGAGTTACACGATCCCATTGCAGAAGGTTTTTTAATTGAGCCAGACACTCAAATTATTTTACTCGAGGGCAATTACATCTACTCAATCGACGAAGACTGGCGACCAGTCAGCGATTTAATTGACTTGAAGATCTTTCTCACAGCGAGTGAAGAAGTACTCAGAGAGCGATTAATATCAAGACACCTAGCTGGTGGAAAGTCGAAAAAAGAGGCGCTCGATAAAACCGAGCGCGTGGATCTAGTCAATGCGTTAAAAATAAAACAATACGAATCAAACGCAGACTACGTAATCCAGACGCACTAGAACAGCGTCCCATGTACCCTACAATTCTCATGGAGAGATCAAATGATTCTTAGCGAAAACAATAAGAAGATGTTCTTTTTAACATTCATTTGCGCTGCGGCAACGATTGGTGGGTTCCTATTTGGAATGGACACCATTGTTATTGGCGGCACGATCACGCAAATCACACAACAGTTCGAATTATCGACCTTACAACAAGGCTGGTATGTATCATCAGCGCTTGTGGGGTGCTTATTTGGTAGCATAATCGCAGGTCCTATTGCTGACTATGCTGGGCGTAAAAAACCTCTGATGCTAGGTGCTTTACTAGCTATCGTATCGGTTCTTGGCTGCATGTACGCAGACTCATTCAACTTACTGATCTGGGCACGTATCATTGGTGGCTTTGGCATCGGTATCGCGACCGTGGTTTGCCCGATGTACATTGCAGAAGTAGCTCCAGCAAGGCATAGAGGAAAACTCAGTAATCTATTTCAAGTGGCAATTGTGATCGGTTTAACTTGCTCAGTGATCACCAACACATTGATTGTTAACTACAGCCAGGCTGCCGTTGTTACGGGTCATTACCTTGACCATTTCTTTATTACTGAAAACTGGCGTGGCATGTTCTCTGTTGAATTTTTGCCTGCAGTTATTTTCCTTGGTTTGGTAGCATTTTTTCCGGAATCACCTCGTTGGTTGATATCTAAAGCTAGAGAAAAAGAAGCGGCTAACATTCTGAGAAAGTTCTTAACCAAGGGTGAAGCAGAAGAAGCGATTATTGAATGTCGTCAGGTAATTCGCTCAGAGAAAGCAGGATCATATAAACAATTAGTCAAAAATCCGGTGATGCGTTTCGGCTTGATGACGGGTGTATTACTAGCAATATGGTCAGAGTGGTCTGGCGTAACTGTTGTGATGTACTACGGCCCTGTAATGCTAGAAGAGATAATGGGCAACCAAGGTTCTGCACTGGGAGGTTTTGGTTGGATCTGCTTAGTAAGCGTTATATTTACCTCTTTATCAATGGTATTCATCGATAAAGTGGGTCGCAGAAAAATGCTAATAACCTCTGCACTTGGTTGTTTCACTTGCCTGATTGGTTTGGCAATATTCTTCGACAGACCTGATACTCCACCTATGTTGATAGTTGGCTTAATGGCGTTCTTTGTTGCCTTCACAGCACTCGGTTTAGGCCCTCTGAAGTTCACGATTTCAGCTGAGATTTTACCAACTTCAGTCCGTGGCCGCGCGGTCTCAATAACAACGGCAGCAATCTGGATTCAAGGTGTTATCTTGAACTCATTTACACCAGCTTTTAGAGAATCATTTGGAACATCGGCACTGTTCATCATGTTCGCGATTATCCTGCTTGGCCAAGTTTGGTTTGCCATCAAAATCCTTCCAGAGACAGCAAACCGCAGTTTAGAAAGCATCGAGAAAGAGTTAAAGCAACGATTTGATATAAAAGAGGTCGAAGGTAAAGAACTTCAACCAAAGCAAGTATAGCGATTAGTTGTTGTTAATATAGATAGAGCCTCCAGTATGTGGAGGCTTTTTTACTTTCACGTATATTCCCACTCATACCCTCTCTAAACCATTCACTCCTTATTATTATCATTCGTCTCATTGATAAAACGGCGTGACAGTTTGTGGCTAACCTTTCAACGTCAACCTTTGAAAGGGATTAGAAATCGCGAGTATTTGGGCTGTTATTTTTCTCTATTCGAACCAACTTAATCACTCCATCGTTTTCACCTATTGAATCTATCGTTATTTCCCATTAAACAAATGTAAACATTGAAGTTATATTCTTGGTGGGCAGAAAAGAGCTTTTGAATATCCATTAACCACTCGACTGGTTTAATGGTTAGCACGCATTGGAGAGCAACCATGCAGATGTCAAAAAGCTTTTTATTAATTACAGTTGGCTTAGCCAGCACATCTCTACAGGCTCAAACCCTGACAAGAGACAACGGTGCACCAGTAGGTGATAACCAAAACTCCATAACAGCAGGTGAGAATGGCAGTGTATTACTGCAAGACGTCCATCTGATCCAAAAATTGCAGCGTTTTGCCAGAGAACGTATTCCTGAGCGTGTTGTTCATGCTCGTGGTACGGGCGCACATGGTGAATTCGTCGCTTCTGGTAATTTTAGTGATTTAACGGTTTCCGACCCTTTTACTAATAAAGGTAAGGTGACTCCTGTTTTCGTTCGTTTTTCGACCGTTATTCACTCTAAAGGATCACCAGAAACACTTCGCGACCCGCGTGGTTTCGCCACCAAATTTTATACTGAACAGGGTAACTGGGATCTGGTAGGGAATAATCTGCCTGTGTTCTTTATTCGTGATTCGATTAAGTTTCCGGATATGGTGCACTCTCTAAAACCGTCTCCAGTCACCAACGTTCAGGATCCAAACCGATTCTTCGACTTCTTTAGCAGTGAGCCGGGTGCGACCAACATGCTGACTTGGGTGTACAGCAATTTAGGTACGCCAGCGAGTTATCGGACCATGGATGGCTTCGGGGTTCATGCATATAAGTGGATCAATAAGCAAGGCGATGTGAACTATGTGAAGTTCCAATGGAAGAGCCAGCAAGGCATCAAAAGCCTTCGTCCTGATCAAGTCACTGAGATGCAAGGTAAAGATTTTAACCATCTTACCAATGACCTTTACGCCGAAATTGGCCGACGTAATTACCCTAAGTGGGATCTTTACGTGAAGGTCTTGTCTCCGGAGGCGTTGAGCAAGCTTGACTACAACGGGCTGGATGCAACCAAAGTATGGCTGAATGTGAAAGATCAAAAAGTCGGCACTATGACGTTGAACCGTCTACCTGAAAACTTCTTTCTAGACACTGAACAGTCGGCATTTTCGCCTTCGAATCTGATTCCTGGTATCGAGCCGTCTGAAGACCGTTTACTGCAAGGCCGTTTGTTTGCGTACGCCGATACACAGCTTTACCGCTTAGGAGCAAACTTATTCCAACTGCCCGTTAACCGACCGTTAGTGTCGGTGAGCAACCATAACCAAAATGGGTTGAGCAACAATGCATCGCTAACTAATGGTGCCGTGAACTATGAGCCAAGCCGAAAAATAGAGTTAGCAGAAGATGTTCAATTCAAAGCCGTAGAAACCAAGCTTGTTGGTACGGTTCAACAAAAAGCGATCAGCAATCCACGAAATTTCTATCAAGCGGGTGTGCAGTACCGCAGCATGAATGAACAAGACAAAAATGATTTGATTGCTAACCTCGCTGGTGACTTGAATAAGGTGACGGATAAAGGCATCAAAACGACGATGGTGAGCTACTTCTATCGTGCAGACAAACAATATGGAACGCGTTTGGCTAAAGCCACTGGCACCAGTATGTCACGAGTGGAAAAACTCTCACAAGCGAACAATTAAGCAATAATCTAAGACGTAAAGTTTTGGCCTGCGGGAGATTTATCTGCTCTTTTCTGCCCGAAAATCAGGGCTCCTGTAGGCCATTCTCTAATCAAGTTAGTTAGGGGGAATAAATGAAAATCGTATTTTTACTCAGCTCCGTTTTTTTCTCTTTGATCTTCTCGCTCAGCTTATTGGCTGCTGACGACAAACTGGAAGAGGAATACCAATCTCTGGTTGGGTTGTTCTTTGATGCCGCTCGTATTGGTAACAATGAAGTGGTCGATGCATTTGTTTCTCAAGGCTTCCCCGTTGATCAACGCAATAACCAAAGTTACACCGCACTCATGGTGGCCGCTTATCAAGGAAACAGAGAAACCGTGGGGCTTTTACTCGATTCGGGTGCCAATGCATGCCTGCAAGACAAACGTGGAAACACCGCTTTGATGGGAGCATTGATTAAACGCGAAATCAGTATTGCGAAAGATTTGTACCAAGCGGAGTGCTCCCCAGAATTGCGTAATAAAGCAGGACTTAATTTGAAAGAATTTGCCGAGATCTATGGTCAATCCAATGTGCTGAAATCCCTTCAGTAATCAACAAAGTGTGCGAATAACAATAAAAAGGACGTAATAATATGAACAAAACAACATGGCTTGCTGCACTCGCCCTTATCTCTTCTCCTGTTTTTGCTGAAGCAGTGAATGTTGAAATGATCGATCTTGGCTCGGGTCAGTCAACCGGAACTGTAATGATAAGCTCAAGTGAATACGGAGCTGTTTTTACGCCGGAATTGAAAGGTTTACCTGCTGGTACACATGGCTTCCATGTACACGCCAATGGTTCATGCGACAGCCTCACCAAAGATGGAAAAATCATACTCGGTGGAGCGGCTGGCGGACATTATGACCCTGAGAAAACGGGCAAGCATGGTTTCCCTTGGACGGATGATAATCACCTTGGCGATTTACCACCGCTTTACGTCAATGCTCATGGTGTAGCTGACCAGCCAGTAATGGCGCCAAGAGTGACGTTAGATGACGTGAAAGGTAGAGCGTTGATGATCCACGCTGGCGGTGACAACCATTCAGACCATCCAGCTAAACTTGGCGGCGGTGGTGCACGCATTGTCTGTGGCGTGATTAAGTAATCTCTTCTTTAAGAGTTACAAAAAGCGCTCCAACTTATTTGGGGCGCTTTTTGTATTTAGGGATGACACTTATCTCTAACGCAGAACTCTCATTAATCACTTAGGCTTTTGTTGGCTAAAACAGAGCGTTAAGGCATTTACTTCCACTGACTGAAAAGGCCAGTAACGCTGACTAGCGGCTATTTTTTGTCTGCACATTCGACCTGTACAATCCCTTGATACCCATACCTACTGATAGATAGGCGAGATCTGTGAACTATGCTATATTCCCCTAAAATATAGGTGGAATTAATATGAAAGAACTTAATCCAACGGCAGAAAAGATCGTCGACTTAGCTGAAAGTTATATGCAAAGCCGAGGTTTTAATGGTTTCAGTTTTCGCGACATTCAAAACGAGCTTGGAATAAAGACTGCTAGCATCCATTATCATTTCAAAACCAAACAAGATTTAGCGAAAGTGGTGTTTGAGCGTTACCTTGTGAACTACGAAGCGGCGTTAAAGCGTATCGAGAGTCAAGACATCTCTGCTGAAGGTAAAATTGAAGCATTAGCCGACATTTTTGTTGATGTACGCGAGAACAACAAACTGTGCCTATGTGGTATGTATGCTTCTGATTTCTATTTTTTAGCGGATGGTTTGGAAAGCCTATTGTCTAAATTTGTTCAAATCAATGAAGATTTTATCCGTAAAAGCATAGAGCAGGGGATTGCGAGCGGACACTTTCGTTCTGGATTAGAAGCAATTCAAGCGGCGAGGCTAATTTTTGTCGCCTTGGAAGGGGGGATTTTACTGTCTCAATTCAAGGACACTGATTATATCCGTTCGGTGAAAGCCAGCTGTTTAAACATTCTGAAGGCGTCATAGTTTATCGATTAGATTGATATGGCGCGGCAATATCAATGGGTTTTACAAGAGGCATTGTCGTTGCGCGATAGATAGGTACGACGTAGCGTAACCCAAAAGAGATTGTTGTTGTGAAAGCGAGGCTGAGCCCTCGCTTTTTTATGTCTGAAAACTGAGCATAGGACAAAATCAGTAATGAAATTGACTCGCTAAGTGGCGCTGTCGACACTTGCCATGAAACGAATACTCATTTTTAATAAAAATATTTAGTCAATTATGCTTCTGATAAATATAGGTTTTTTGAGAAACAACTTTATCTACCTACCGGTAGGTAGATAAAGTTGTTGACGTGAAACCGATCCGATCTTAAAGTACACCCACTGACGAGGAGATGGTCTCTACTACTCCTCCATTTTTTTGAATAACCTACCTATCTACTGATAGGTAGGTTTTAAATTAAGGATTTCATTATGTTTAACACATCTTCTATTGCACTAATTGTTGGCGGTTCTTCTGGTATGGGTAAAGCAACTGCAGAGCGACTGCTTAAGTCTGGTGTGCCTGTAATGATTCTTTCTCATGACAAACAGAATCTTGCTGAAGCAAAATTGGATCTGGAATCAACCACGAATGGTCATGTTGAAACTGCTCAGGTTGATTTATACGACCCTTCTGCTGTTCAAAGCTTTATTGAACAGTTAAATGCAGAAAAACGTCACATTGGCTACTTGGTGAATGCAGCTGGTTTCTTCAAACCTGTCGATTTCCTTGAGCATTCTGAGCAAGATTACGACCTTCAGTTAGATATGAACCGTGCTTTCTTCTTCATTACACAAGCCGTTGCGAAAAATATGAAACAACACGGCGGTGGCGCAATTGTAAATATCGGTTCTATGTGGGCACATCAAGCAATCAAAGCAACGCCTTCTTCAGCTTACTCTATGCAGAAAGCGGCACTGCATTCGCTGACAAAAAATTTGGCCATTGAACTAGGCGACCACGGTGTGCGTGTAAACGCTGTGGCTCCTGCAGTCGTGATGTCGACAATTTATAAGTCATTCATTGCTGAAGATGAGATTGAATCTGCACTACAAGGCTTTAACGATTTCCACCCAATTGGTCGCATTGGTTCTACAGACGATGTTGCTGATGCGATTGAATATCTACTATCGAATAAGTCATCTTGGGTAACGGGTACGATTCTAAATGTCGATGGCGGCGTTATGGCGGGTCGAAACTAAATTATTTATAGCCTCTCACGTTATGTGGGAGGCACAACATGAACATGAACATGAACATGAACATTAATCATTAAAAATAAGAAATAAGAAATAAGAAATAATATAAGGATTCAACATGAGTAACGCACCATTAAATGGCCTTAACTTAGAAGACCTATCAGCGTACACAAAAGTTATTACTGATGATGCAACACAAGCGGTATCTGAATACGGCATTGTTGCTGAATGGAAAGGCGGTGTTCATAGCGAAATTCGTACGCTGAACCAAAAGGTCGGTGGAACAGAAATCGTTAAAGATTTTACTTTCGATGTGGGTGAACCAGAAGAGCTTCTTGGCAATAACGCATACCCTACGCCACAAGATTACCTGTTGGGCGGCATGGCTGGCTGTATGATGGTTGGATTTGTTGCAGGCGCTAGCGGCCGCGGTATTCGTTTAGAGTCCGTAAAGTTGACCATCAAAGGGGCTTTGGATCTTCGTGGGTTCTTGAATGTAGCTGAAGAAGCTCCGGTTGGTTTCGAAGAGATCCAATTTCAGTTTGAAGTTGAAGGTGATGGTACTCAAGCTGATTACGATGAAGTTATTGCCGGAGTTCAACAATTTTCTCCGAACTACCGAACAATCAGTGATGCCGTTAAAGTGTCAGCGATTGTTGCTTAATTAAACGATTTTATTTAATTAGCTAAAAATATAGAAACCCTTTTTTAATTTATGCATTGCCACTGCTTTGAGCCTATATTCACATATAGGCTCTTTTTTATTTTCAATTATCTAAATTAGATATATTTAAATTAGGTTTGGTTAAATTTGATGATGTTAATTTATTTTATTCTAATGAATAATGTAATAAAAACAATTACATAAAACATACATATATCTACACTGTTTATCATTAACTTAATTTATCATTTTTAACTTCAGTATAGTGGAGTAATAAAATGAAAGCTCTTAAATATGCGATGACACTTGCTTTAATTCAAGGCTCCTTTGCATGTCATAGCGAACAAGTTAAAAAAGACCAGACCCATGATATTAATGGGGTTTGGTTTAGCCAACGAGACGGCGAAATTAAAGTTATCGAAAATGAGACTACAAGAACGATACAAGTGGTTAATAACACTTGTTATGAAGTGTCTAACTCTCTGAGTTATGGTACTGAGTTGAGTTATGAAGCGATAAAACAGCACGCCACTCGTCAAGGTAATCAATTGATCCTAAATATTCTTCGACCTAGACCTTTCACTTACACTTTAGTAAGTAATATCAATGATGTATGTCCTCAAGGCCTTAGCCCCTCCATGACTCGTGATGGTCATTTTGATTCTGATGCCCAATCGATGTTCGATATATATTGGCAAGATATGAAGAACCACTATGCCTTTTTTGATGAACGCAATATTGACTGGGACGAGGTTTATGATAAATATTATGATGATTTATATGGTGCTGACTATGAACAATTAATTCACGTGTTTGATGAAATACTTAGTCAATTGAAGGATGATCATAGTTCTATTTATATTCCTTCAAAAGAGCAGCAGATATGGTATAGCAATAAAACCATCTTGGAACAACAATTGGAGTTGGAAGCTGACCAGTTAGATATTCCTGAATCAGAGCAAGAAAGCTACATAGCCAGTCAGAAGAATAAAATAACACTCAATATCATGAAGTACTTGTTTGAAAATGAACAAGAAGGTTTTAAAAACCGTGCTTCTCGTGAAAGCAAGGAACATCGTCTTAACTGGGGCATCATTGATAATAAAGGCATACCGACTGGATACTTAAGAATTGGCGATTTCATGAGCTATATCGATGAAGGTTTAATCACAGGAACGCCTAAACGAAATACAGATAAAGCTCATCGTCAGTTTGAAGAATTAGTGACAAAAATTTTAACGCAGCTAAATGATACCCAGTCGCTGATTATCGATATTCGTGAAAATGAGGGTGGGCTTGATATGCAGGGCTTGTGGTTATTGCAGCACTTGATTGAAGAGCAGCAGTTAGCTTGGCATGTTAGTTCTTACTTCAAAGATGAATTCAGCCATGATGTTGATGTCATGATGACTCCAAGCAATGGTATTTCATATACAAAACCGATTGTACTTTTGACCTCTTTCGGTACGGTCAGTGCAGCAGAAACATTCGCATCGGCGATGAAAACGCTCCCTCACGTGACTATCGTAGGTGAATCAACATCAGGCGCCACCTCAGATGCGTTTGGAAGAATGCTGCCCAATGGCTGGGAGTATTCATTAAGTAATTTATATTATAAGAATCGCGACCTGGAAAACCATGAAGTCACAGGGGTGCAGCCAGATTACGTGGTTGGAAACTTTGTGTTAGAAGATCGTCATCAAGGCCGAGATGCTGCGCTCGAAAAAGCACTGTTTCTACTTTATTAAGGCTAACGAGTGCCTAATTAGACAGTCATTTGGATAGATAAAAATAGCCGCTCATTAGCGGCTATTTTTGTATGGCTTGTATAAACCCAGACAAGCCTATCGGTGGCTATGTATACTCGAGTCGTGAGTATCGTTAGCGATCTTAATCCAGATTTATTCCATTATAGAAACAAGTATTAGTTCCGTTTCTACACGTTATATTCCACTCACACCCTCTCCAAGCCATTCACTCCTTACTATTACCATTCGTCGCATTGATAAAACTACGCGACAAATTCTCGTTAACCTTTCAACGTCAACATTTGAAAGGGATTAGAAATCATGACTACTTCACACTCATTTAATTCAGGCTTTACCACTTCTCTGCTTAAGCGTTCATTACTGATTGCACTTGTTTCATTCGCACCCACTTTGGCGCAGGCCAACCCAAGTTCAGACGTGCTTGATATCTACAACCAAGCAGCGCAAGGCAATGAAGATTTGGTTGAGGTGGCTTACGAACGCCTGAACGACACGCTGCAACAAGACGGCGCAACACCACTGACCTTGGTTTACCTCGGAAGCACAGAGACCTTAATGGGGCGTGATGCGTTCTTGCCTTGGAACAAGATGAAGTATGTGGAGAAAGGCTTATCAACCATTGATAAATCACTGGTGCTGCTTAAAGACGAAGACCAACCGATTCATGAACAACCTCGTGTTCAAGGATTACCAGATTCTTACCTAGCTCGTGCCATGGCTGCGGTGACTTACACCTCTCTACCAGACATGTTTAACCATTTCGATCGTGGTTATGACCTGTTCCTCTCGTTACTCGCGGAAGATGATTTCCAGCAACAGCATTTCGCTGCGACCTCGTGGATTTACCGTTACGCCATTACCGCATCGATTCGTGCTGAAGACTTCGAGCAAGCACAGGTGTGGCTTGAAAAAATGGAAAACACCGATGCCGGAAACATCGAAACTATGACTGCGAAGGCCCTAATAGCGAAAGCCAAATAACAGCTGCGAACGCTTAAGAATGATGGGTAATCAGAGGACAACGAAATGATTGAATTTAAAGGTATCGGCAAAGCATATCTCACGGGCGGTCAACGTGTTGATGCATTAAACGGGGTCGATGGACACATCCAGCGCGGCGAAATGGTGGCTTTGTGCGGCCCGTCGGGTTCAGGAAAAAGCACACTTTTGAATATTTTGGGTTTGTTGGATATGAGCTATCAAGGCGAGATAAACATTGATGGCAAAGCGTATCCAACAGAGCAAATCGCTGCTGCGCGCTTTCGTCGTCAGTCGTTGGGTTTTGTGTTTCAACGCTTCAATCTGGTTCCTGTGATGACCGCGCTTGAGAACGTCGCTTACCCATTGATGTTGAACCAATGCACGAAACAAGAACAGCAAAGCAGAGCGCAAGACATGTTAGAGCGTGTTGGGCTAGGTGAATATGTACATCATCGCCCAGACAATCTTTCAGGCGGCCAGCAACAACGCGTCGCGATAGCCAGAGCGTTGATTCACAACCCAAGCTTAGTGATAGCCGATGAGCCGACCGCGAGCCTAGACAGTCACACTGCCAACCTTGTGATCGACATTATGAAAGAGCTCGGCCACGAAATGGGCACGACTTTTATTGTCGCAACCCACGACCCAAGAATGGCGCAGCGCTGCGATCGAGTGATTGAACTTATCGACGGGCAACTGGCTCCACAAGCCGCAACTACGGAGGCTATCTCATGGGCAAGTTAACACAAAGAATGAGCACGTTTTTACTTCCAACTTCGGTGTGCTTGGCTTGGCTTAACTTATTAAGAAATGGTCGCCGCAGTCTGCTTTCGGTATTGATCATCGCGATTGCGGTTTTCGCACTCGCCAGTGCCGGTGGTTATGGGCTTTACACCTACGAATCTTTGAGAGAATCGACCGCTCGAGATACTGGTCATCTTACTTTGAGTACGCCGGGTTACTTTGAACAAGACGAAGACATGCCGTTGAGCAATGGTCTCGATAATGTTCAAGCGCTAACCAAGAGCATCATTGGTGACAGTGATGTGCGTGGTGTGCAACCGCGAGTTTACTTCAGCGGCTTGGTGTCTAACGGCAGCAAATCGACCATTTTTATGGGAACGGGCGTCAATGAGCGTGAGTTCGACATGAAAGGGCCTTTCTTAGATGTGCGCAGCGGACAAACCCTATCGGATGTGAAGTCACCAAGATACGACAGCCAAGAGCCACAAGTGATGCTGGGAACAGACCTTGCTCGTAACCTCAAAGTTGCGGTTGGCGATTGGGTAACACTGCTCGCCACCACCAGTGACGGTGCTTTGAATGCTTTTGATTTTAAGGTGCAAGGGATTTACTCGACGGGCGTGCCTGAGCTGGATAAGCGTCAGCTGTATGTTCATATTACGACCGCGCAAGAGCTTTTGGCCTCAGAAAAAGTCAGCACTTTATCGGTGTTCCTATTTGAAACAAGCAAGACTTCGACCGTACAACAGCGTATCCAAACTGCTTTAGATCGAAATAGCGCGAGCCAAAGCGAACAAGGCACAAAGATAGAGATCACCCCATGGCAAGATCGCGCGTTTTTCTACACCAAGGTTAAAGATCTTTACGACCGTATCTTCGGCATCATGGGCGCAGTGATGGCGTTGGTAGTGTTTGTGTCGTTGTTTAACACCATGACCATGTCAGTCACAGAGCGCACTCGTGAAATTGGTACCTTGTCGGCACTCGGCAGTTACCCTTCTGAAATCGTCGCAGGCTTCTTAAAAGAGGCGGGGTTACTGGCACTGATTGGCAGTGCGATTGGCGCAATCGTGAGTGGCTTAGTGTCGGTGTTATTGCTGGTGGTTGATGTGCAAATGCCACCACCTCCGGGTCGAACCGAGGGCTACCCACTCAACATTTACTTCTCTTTTGAATTGGTTGGTTATGCCACCTTAGGTGTGCTGACCATATGTTTGCTGGCTGCTTATTTTTCTGCTCGTAAAGGCGTGAATAAGCCAATCACGGAGGCACTGGTTTATGTGTAAATTGACTCGTTCATTCAATACCTTGGGTTTGGCTTTCGTGTTGGGCTCTGTGTTGGTTTTGCTTCTAGCATCGACACCAAGCTGGGCAGTCGATTCACAACAAGTCACGGAGATGATCGCCAAAGCGGATAGCTATCGTTTGAACAGTGCACAAGCCTCTAAGGTGGTTTCTCTGGTGGCGCTATATCAAGACGAGCAACTGGACAAAACCCGTAAATACAACGTCTACACAAGACCAAATCGAGAGTCATTAGTGGTCTTTAAATCAGCCGTTGAGGCAGGTCAAAAGATGCTAATGATAGAAGATAACTATTGGTTGTTGATGCCTAAATCGCGCCGTCCAATTCGTATTACACCGATGCAAAAGCTATTGGGTGAAGCCTCGGTCGGGGACATCTCGACGCTCACTTGGAGCGAAGATTACCAAGGTGAGTGGGTTGCTGAGCAACGAGTTGAGATGCCGACTGGCGAGACACTCGATACCGATCACCTAAAACTCGCGGCGAAAACCAAGGGTGCGAGTTATCAATCGATTGACCTGTGGTTAACGGCAGATCGTGCATTTCCAGTTAAAGCGGATTTGTACCTGCGTTCAGGAAAACTGGCGAAACAAGCTTGGTTTATCGAAGGCGTGCGTGATGGATTACCCACAGTGGTGTCGATGACCTTGCTCGATAAGATTCAGCCAAGCAAGAAAACCGTGATTGAATATCGCGAGGTGAGCGAACAAAGCTTGGCAGACAAGTATTACAACCCTGCTTACTTATCGCGTAACAGCGTGTCTGGGCTGTAGGTGAGCGTCATGAAAGCTTCCAATCGCCGATTCCACATAAAGTCTTCTATCGCTACTTTGCTTGCTTTGTCTTGTGTGAGTAACACGATTCAAGCGGACGATCTGAGCTTGGCGTGGGATTGGCAACTCAGTGCAGAAGCGGTTGAATCGAGAGAGTCGCCATTCAGCCCTTTAGCGTCTGATAATCGTCAGTCTTTAAATGGCTTGCTGGATCTAGAGGTTGGATATGGTAATTGGCTTGGTCTGTTCGCAGTGAAAGCCAACGATATTCTAAGCAACAATCCTCCACAACAAGACGCGAGCTTTGAGTCTGAATTCACTGTGCGTGAGTTGTTTTGGCAAGGTGGTGTTGAGGTGTCGAATTCAGCGTTCGGTGACCACTATCTTGATATTACGCTTGGCAAGGTTCGTTTGGATTGGGGCGTGGGTTATGGCTATCGACCGTTAGACATCATCAAGCCGTATCGACAAAACCCGGTAGGCATTGTCGCAGAAGAGGGTGCGGGTGTGGCTTCGGCGTCACTGTTCGATATGACGGGCGAATGGACACTGCTTTACAGTGATTCGTCATGGACTTCTCAAGACGTAAATGAATTCGAAAAGCAGAACCAGCAACAAGGATTTGGGGTACGTCGTTACAATCTTGTAGGTGATCACGAGTATCAATGGGTCGCTTATTACGACGATGTACGTCACGGCTTGCTTGGGGCGAGTTTAGTGTCGGTGTTGAACCTCGCGTGGGAGTTTCATGGCTCGGTAGTCTATCAACGACAAAGCCTTGGCTACGGTCAGCCTAACTCACTGCTTAAACCGGTTTATCTTGAAGAGCAGGGCGAGGCTTATCAAGCGTTAGTAGGATTAACATGGGCCAATGACACTGGCCACAATGTGGTGTTGGAATACTGGTTTGATAGCCGAGCGTGGAGTGATTCTGAGTGGCAAAGTGCCATAGAAAGTGCCGAGTCTTTGTCGGTTAATCCGATGACAGCATCACTGGCTGGTTCTTACGCTCAAGGTTATCAACACGCCAATTTGGTTCAACACAACATCATGTTTCACTGGTCTTTGGATTCGACACATGGCTGGCTCGAAGATATCACCCCGACATTCGACGTCATGTTGTCTCCTCAAGACGGCGGCTTTATTGCTACCCAGTGGCTCAACTATCAGGCTTTAGATAATGGCAATTCATCGTTGGATTTGGAACTTGCTGCACGCTTTCTAGGCGGTAAAAGTGATTCTGCTTACGCCAACTTACCCGATAGTCATATGATTCTTATAAATATCAAAGGACGATTTTAATGAACATTTCTTCAAACAGTCAGTTTCCATGGATTAAAAGTTTCACGCTGACCACTCTGTTTTGTTTCGTCATTGCCATCACCACTCAAACGATTTGGGGCGGCGGATTAACGGTTAACCTGGCAATCAGTTTTGGCTTTGGTTACAGCGCCGTAGGTTCTTCTTTCATCTTGGTGAAGTTGTTTAAGAGAACATCCAGAAGGCTTGAAGTGGCGATCTCAATGGTGGTCGCGATGACCTTTGGTACCTTGAACGCGCACTATTGGTTGAACGGGTATTTCGGATCCAATATCTCGGACCTTAAATCAGTGGTGCTGTTGGGCGTTATCTTTTGCTCGGTTTGCTATTACTACTTCTACTCAAGAGAGAAGCAGCTGCGTGCCGACAATGAATTAGAAGTGGCCAAGCGTCGTCAGGCCGATCAAGAAAAGGTGGTGGTGCTCAGTCAGCTTAAGCAACTGCAAAGCCAAATTGAACCGCACTTCCTATTCAACACTCTTGCGACCATCAATGTGTTGATTGAGAGTGATAGCGCGAAAGCCAAGTTGATGCTCGAAAAACTGACTGACTTGTTGCGTGTGACTTTGAAAAACAGCCGCACCGAGCAATCGACCATCGCACAAGAGGTCGACTTGTTAGACGCTTATCTTAATATTCAGAAGATACGTTTGGGTGAGCGCTTAGCGTTTTCGATTGAAACACACGAGATTAGCGATTTGCAGGTGATTCCACCGTTCCTGATTCAACCCTTGGTCGAGAATGCACTCACGCACGGCATCGAGCCCAAAGCGGCGGGTGGCCAAGTGAGTATCCACATAGCTCAACAAGCACAGCAGCTAAAAATAGAAGTGGCTGATAATGGCGCTGGGCTGAAAACGCCTTCTGCGAATACGGGTCACGGTGTTGGATTAAGCAATATTCGTCAAAGAATCGAAACTCTTTTTGGTGATAAGGCGAGCCTAACGATTACTGAACACGCTGAAGGTGGGGTCGTGTCAACGATCTTGTTACCGCTGACTGACGCAGCTGCCTAGAATTTCAGACCAGAAAGCACAGAACAGTGACGAAATATAGACGATTTACAGTGTGAATTTAAAGGAATAATCATGAATAACCCAGCATCAAAGCCAAGTGTCACGGCGATAATCGCAGACGATGAAGCTCTGTTAAGGCACCATCTCGACAAGAGTTTGGCTGAGGTTTGGCCGGAGCTAGAGATCGTCGCTAAGGCACAAAATGGGCTAGAGGCGATGCTGAGTATTCAGCAGCTCGAGCCTGATGTGGTCTTTCTTGATATTCGAATGCCAGAGCTGGATGGTATCTCGCTCGCGAAACAATTGAACAAGCTAGATTCGCCGCCATTGGTGGTTTTCATTACCGCTTACGACGAATACGCAGTCAGAGCTTTTGAGCACAATGCGATGGATTACCTGCTTAAACCCATGAATGAAGAACGCTTACTGGCCACATGTCAAAAGGTTCAAGCGCGTCTGTCGATCAACCAAACGCAATCAGGTATTACGCCAGAACAACCGGATATCACGGCGTTAATGGCTCAGCTTCAACAATTATCCCAACCAACTCAGCAGCAAACGTATCTAACGTGGCTCAAAGCCAGTGTCGGAGAAGACATTCACCTAATCGCCGTCGATGATGTGGCTTACTTCAAAGCAGAAGACAAGTACGTCTCGATATTCAAAAAAGGCCAAGGCGGCTCTCTAGAGGAGTTTATTCTTCGCGTATCACTAAAAGAGCTGATCGCCCAACTCAATCCTGATGAGTTTTGGCAGATCCATCGCTCGGTGGTGGTTAAAGTGTCGGCCATTGATAAGGTGAAGAAAGGGCTCTCAGGTCAGATGTCGGCTTATGTGTCAGGAGAGAAGTTACCGATCAGCCGCGCCTCGCAAGCGCTATTTAAAGGTATGTAGCGAACAAGCTTAAAGGTATGTAGAGAACGAGTTTAAAGGGATGCATTAGGCGCTTATTAAAACGTCACTTTTAATGAACACAGCCGATCTTACAAAGCGTATGATGATTTATAAAATGAAGATCTAGATCACAAAGGTATTCATCGGGTTAAATATTAAATAATAATCATTAACTCAATCTGTATATTGTCGATGAATGACATTAAGAGGTTGTTATGAAAACATATTATTTAGCGGCGGCAGTATGCCTCACCTTAGTTGGCTGTAGTTCAACATCAAATATCACCGAAACCTTAATCCTGCCGGATCCGGCATGGACATCAGGCCAGCTGGAAAATGGCCTTACCTACCATGTTTATCCAGATCATGAAGAATCCGTATCTGTTCGTTTAGTCGTGCACGCGGGCTCAATTCAAGAGACTTCTCAACAAGAAGGCTATGCGCACTTCTTGGAACACATGGCATTCAATGGCAGTAAAAATTTCTCTGAAAATGATGTGATTCGCTTATTTGAAGATGCAGGCGCTAGCTTTGGCGCTGATATTAATGCTTACACCTCTTATGAAGAGACGGTATACCAGTTAGATTTGCCAGATAACGTCCAATTGCAGTCTGCCCTGACGTGGATGCGTGACATTGGTGACGGTTTGGATCTATCAAGTTCAGAAGTTGAAAAAGAGAAAGGCGTGGTTCTTGGCGAGTTTCGTATGGCTCGCCTCGATGATAAGTCGTTCCCCGAGAAATATGTTGATTACCTATTCGAAGGCAGCCCTTATGAATCGCAAGATGCGCTAGGAACTAAAGCTTCGGTTATGGCTGCCACGTCGGAAGGGCTTACCGACTTTTACCAAACTTGGTATCAACCTCAAATCGTTGAGCTAGTGGTTTCTGGTGATGTGGACCTTAAAACAGTGATCCCAATGATTGAAGAGAAATTTTCGAGCTGGGAGCGCGGTAAAACGTCAAAGCCACAAAAGCAGAATACGACTTCGTTCAATGAAGGTGACTACATTGAATATGCTGGCAGAGAAGCTCCGAGTATTTCTTTGACGTTTAACCGAGGTTTAAACACTGTTGAAACCCACGCTCAACAACATCAGCGTTGGTTGGATGAAACCACTCAGATTCTTATTCAGCAGCGTTTAGAGGCAGACTTTAATGATGCAGCGCTACCGACGCAATGGATAACGTCAGATAACATCAGGTTGGATGCTCTGCTTTATTCATCGACAAGTGTTGGCTTCCCAGCAGGCAGCCGTGATGCGGTTCAGAAAGCGTTGGTTTCTACTTTAACGTCGTTACGTGATTACGGTGTTTCTGAAGGAGAAATTGCGAGTGAGCTCCATTATTATCAAGACTCACTGGATGATATTGAGCACGACTGGGATAAAAGGGACAGTGTGGATCACGTGAACGATAAAGTGAACGCATCACTGTCTGGCGATATTGTCCAATCTCAAAAAGACTATCAGGCCAGCATGGAAGCCTTTCTTGCTAATTTAAGCCTTGAAGCGATTAATAAAAATATCAAAGAAGTCCTTTCGAGTGATTACTTTTTGATTGTCGGCATGGATGACAATGAGGATCGCACAGCGGTTCTGGCTTCTCTAGATGGATTAAAAGCTTCTTATAGTCAGCAGGGTACACAGACATTCGTAACGGCAACAGCCAGTGCATTTGCTTCGCCTGCCGTACCCGGCGAGGTTGTATTGGTAGAGCAAATGTACGCCGATCCAAATATTCAAAAGTGGACTTTAAGCAATGGTATCGACATGTGGTACCTACGTGATTCATACGCGAAAGACGATGTTGGGATAATGTACGTGAGTCTTGGCGGTAAAGCGGCGTTGGATCCGGATTTATACGCAGCTGCAAATGTGACATTACCTGTTATTGCTCGAAGTGGTGCTGGTGACTTTACGGGATCTGAGCTGAAAGCCTACTTTGATCGTGAAGGGATTTTAGTCGATTCTTTTATTTCTTCGACGCGACATGGCATTGAGTTTAATATCGAAAAAGATGGGATGAGTGACGCGTTTGCTGCGCTATATACCTTCATGGTGTCTCCTAAAGTGAATTCTGATCAGCTTGAAGCTGTGAAGCAAGAGCTAGTGCAAGATAAAGAGTCCTTCCTAAGTACGCCTATTGGTCAATTTGAACAAGCGATCAATCAAAATATTTATCGCTCGGGAAGCCGCCATCTATTCGTAAATAAAGAGCGTGTTAAAGCGGTTTCTGTTGAAGATGTCCGTGCTGTTCATCAACAATTATTTGGTCAACTAAGACACAACCAGTTGGTGGTCGTTGGTGATATCGACCCAAGTGAGTTGAAACCTCTAGTTCGTAAGTACTTAGCTTCAATTCCATTGCAAGCGGGGACGGTGCCAGACTTCAAAGTGGAGTACAAGCAACCAGCGAAACCACGTATTGATGTCGCGATCAACAACGTAAATAGTGCGGAATATATCTTACGAGTGATTCCAGAGCCGACGACGATAGAAAGTGGAGGCTGGACTGCAAAAGATGTCTTCATGGAAGACTTATTGCAACGTTTAGTCGCATCTCGTTTAGACTCTTATGTTCGTGAAGAGTTGAGTTTAGATTATTCACCTTATGCTTATGCGGCTTCGAATGATGGTGAACCGACTCATGAGTGGGTAATCGGCGCAATGATCGCGCCGGAGAACGTAGATACTGTTGAAATGGCGATTGATAGAGTGATCTCAGACCTCCTACAAGGTATTTCTGAAGACGAACTGCATTCGATAGTGAAACAGTTTGAAGCTGACTTCGTGCCACTAGAGGCAAGCTCTATCGATCAGGCGTGGTTTGTGTCTCGTTATTTATTGTATGGGTATGGATTGGAAGCCTTGGCTGATGTTGACCGAGTCGTTAAATCAATATCGGTTGAAGACATGAATGCTCTGCTCCATCACCTATTTGGCGAGAATAGCCGTAAGGTTAAGAACATCATGCGTCCTAAAGCCTAAAGCCTAAAGCTTGAAACCAGCAGAAAGAGACAACTTAAAGCCAAGCGAGTATCGCTTGGCTTTCTTGTTTTTCCACCATTCATAACGTCTATGCATCACCTGTTGTTAAGCCGTTTTAGATCTATGTAAATCTAAATTTCGAGAACGCTTAATCGGTTGCATCGAATCATTTTCTAAAAAAATGATTTTAAATCAAGACAGCGTTTCATTTGTATTGTAGATTGACGATCTACGAGAATGTTGTTTGGATATTAGATTGCTTAAACTGGGTACCCGATTAGTCTTAATGTTGTTTTTACTGAGCTTTGGCTTAGTGAATTCTAACGGCTATTCGTTTCCTTCTAAGCCATTTCAAATATACTCGGCTCAAGAGCAATCTTCACAAAACGATCTTTGTAAACAAGCCGCTACGGATAATCCGTCAAGCTACTTAGAGTGCGATAAGGCTCAGTTTGGCACTGTGCCTTCTGGTGACAGTTCTAACTATCACGACACTGAATCAAGCCTTCAAGCAGCAAACTTCAGACGTATGCTCAGTAACGAGCAAGAAAGCGTGGCCGATCTTGAACCTGCTTATCATCTACTGATCGACTTCTCTCCCCCTTCATTACTGGCTTCTCTGCTTTTCAACACACCGTTGTTGGATTCCAAGCAGCACTGGACCAGCATTGTGAGTTCTCCGTCCTCCCGGCTTGCTGGGTGGAAAGAGGGCAACATTCAATACTCGCATTTCCGAGAACTTCTTAGCTAATCGTTTGACCCTAAATTGGTTGTATCGATGGTCACTTGTGCCCGTTGAGCTCGCCAGTTAACCAAAACAAACATAGCGACATCAGTTTTAGCATCACTATCTTTCAATCAGCTTGTTCTGGTTGTGATTAGCCATCGCTCGTGTTCGCAAAATATTAGCCATACCAATCGTAGTAAATAACTGGTCATCCTAGCTGGTTAAAATGCACGATCACTGCTTTTTTCTGGTGCTATTTTTGAGCACGTATTTACGGTGATTGGTAGAAATAAGAGATCTTGACTGTGAAAAAACGCATTCCAAGAAAACAAATTAACCACTACTCAAAGTGGAAATACGTGGTACTTATCGCCACTATCATCATCATGGTTCTGAGTGCTTTACCTTCTTGGTATGGCGAGAATGCATCGGTACAAATTAACAATCGTTCTGAACAGAGTATCGACGCGAGTCAAATTACCCAATACCTTGCAAGCGAAGGCATCCAAGCCAAATCTGCATTTCAAAAAGACAACCGTTTGGTCGTGATCTTGGAAGATGCAGAACAACAGGCGAAAGCCAAAGAGGTGCTGAATGAGCGCCTATTGGATAACGCGACTGTTGCGCTAGCGATGGAGCCAGCAGCACCAAAATGGTTGACTGACATGGGCTTCGCGCCGATTCAGCTAGGCCTTGATTTACGTGGTGGTGTGCAGTTCCTGCTAGAAGTGGACATGGAACCGGTTTACCACGCACAAGCGCAATCTGTGGTCGATGAGATCACCAGCCAAGTACGTTATGCACGCGGTAAAGTGGTGAACAACCAAGTTGAATTTAACTTCCGTACTGATGCAGATTTCGAGAAAGCACAAAAACTGATTCGTGAAGAGTTCCCACAATGGCAGCGTGACCGTTCAGATAAATCGCTAACGTTAACTCAGTCTGAAGAAGAGCAAAGAACGCTACGTAACCTAACGGTTCAGCAAAACCTGCAAATCATGCGCAGCCGTATTGAAGAGCTCGGCATCACTGAGGCATCGATTCAACGCCAAGGTGAAAGCCGTATCCGTATCGAACTTCCGGGTGTCCAAGACCCTGCAGCCGCGAAAGACGTGATTGGTGCTACGGCTTCGCTTGCGTTCTACTCTGTGTACGACAACGCAACGCGCAATACTCAAACTCTGAAAGATTCAGATGGTAATCGTGTAGTGGTTGCTCGCAAAGCGGTATTAAGCGGCGAACATATTATCGATGCGCGCAGTGGCATTGGTGAGATGGGCAGTGCAGAAGTAAACATCACGTTGGATTCTTCTGGTGGTAAGAAAATGTCTGAGTTTTCTCGCCATAACATCGGTAAGCCAATGGCGACCGTTTACAGCGAATACAGCCGTGACAGAGCGGGTAACAGCGAAAAAACCAGTGAAGTGATCAGTGTGGCGAACATCCAATCTCAACTGGGTAGCCGCTTCAGAATCACAGGTGCAGGCAGCATGGCAGAAGCACAAGAGCTTGCTCTACTGCTACGCGCAGGTTCATTAACAGCGCCTGTTACCATCATTGAAGAGCGTACTATTGGCCCGTCTCTGGGTGCAGAAAACGTAACTAACGGCTTTGCTGCTTTGGCGCTTGGCCTTGGTCTTACTCTAACGTTTATGGCGCTATGGTATCGTCGCCTTGGTTGGGTTGCGAACGCTGCATTGGTCGTCAACATGACCACACTATTCGGTTTGATTGCGATGCTCCCGGGTGCGGTATTAACTCTGCCGGGTATTGCGGGCTTGGTACTGACCGTCGGTATGGCGGTAGACACTAACGTGCTTATCTTCGAGCGTATTCGAGACAAAATGAAAGAAGGGCGCAGCTTTGCGAGTGCCATCGACCGTGGCTTTGATAGCGCGTTCTCTTCAATTTTCGATGCCAACGTCACTACCATGATTGTTGCCGTGGCTCTGTACACCATTGGTAATGGACCGATTCAAGGGTTCGCATTGACCCTAGGTTTGGGTCTTCTAACCAGTATGTTTACAGGTATTTTTGCGTCACGCGCGATCATCAATTTGGCTTGGGGGCGTGACCAACGCCACGATGTAAGGATTTAAGCATGAGAACTTCAACAAAAGTGACTAATTCAGAACGCTATATTTCAGACAGCAATATGACTCGCCTTCGTAAGGTGATGTCTGTGATTTCTATCGTGCTGTTCATGAGCTCTGTGATGCTGGTGGCAGTAAAAGGTTTTAACTGGGGCTTAGACTTTACTGGCGGTGTGGTTGCCGAAGTTCAGCTTTCTGACCAAGTAACCAAAGATGGTTTAAAAACAAAACTTGATGCGGCTTTCCAACAAGACGTGCAAGTTGTTGGCATGGCAGAACAAGATCGCTGGACCCTGCGTTACAGCCAATTGACGGATGCACCACAGCCTAACTTAGTGGATGCTTTGTCATCGGTGAGCGACCAAGTACAAGTGCTTAACAGCAGCGTGGTTGGGCCTCAAGTCGGTCAAGACATGGTTGACCAAGGCGGCTTGGCGGTATTGGTGTGCTTCCTAATGATCATGCTGTACCTAAGTGTACGTTTTGAATGGCGCTTGGCACTGGGTGCGCTTGCCGCGATCATCTATGACGTGACGCTTATCTTGGGCCTGTTCGCTTTTACTCAGTTTGAGTTCAACCTGACTGTATTGGCTGCCGTGTTGGCGATTTTGGGTTACTCATTGAATGACTCGATCATCATTGCCGACCGTGTTCGTGAAATGCTGCGTGGTAATCCAAACGGTGACACTGATAACCTACTTAACGAATCGGTTAAAGCGACCTTCTCACGCACCATGGTGACTTCAGGTACAACGCTAATCACCGTATCAGCGCTTTGGCTACTTGGTGGTGCGGCGCTGCAAGGTTTTGCGATTGCCTTAGTCGTAGGTATTGTCAGCGGTACGTGGTCTTCAGTGTCTGTCGGTATCACACTGCCTAAGCTACTTGGCCTACAGCCTTGTCACTACAAAGTGAAAGCGCCAGTAGAAGTTGAGGGCGAGTACCCTTAGGTTATCTATTGGTTAACAGTACGACTTAGTCAGTAACGTCAATAAGCCCTTCGTTTATAACAAAACGAGGGGCTTTATTTTTTATAAGAGTCAAACAGTTACAGAAAAGAGAGTCTATTTCAAAAAACGATGGATTGAGCAGGCAAGCCCTCATGATATGAAGTATGTTTAGATGACGTTCGTAGAAATGAGGCAAGGGAATGGAATATCGACATCAATGTCATGTAGGCGACCATGGTGATGCACTGAAGCATCCAGTCTTGAGTGCACTGGTTCAGTCATTAATGCAGCAGCATTCACGCCTCAATGTTATCGACACCCACTCTGGTACAGGGTGTTATGACCTCACCACCGCACCCAGTAATCATGCCGGTGAGTTTGCTGAAGGGGTCGGGTACTTGTGGCGAAACAAGGCTTATCTTCCTCCGGCATTTGCTTCATTTATGTCGGTTCTGGAATACTACAATCCGAATCAACATATCTCTCTTTATCCGGGTTCTGCGGCCATCACCTATCAACAAGGCCGCAGCCAAGATAGCTTCTATTTTTCAGACATTCAGCAAGACGAAGCTGACCTATTACAAACTAACATTGAGAAGTTGCAACGCGATCTCGATGTCTCAAGTAAGCTCACCATTACCGCTGGCGATGGGCTCAAAGCGCTGCCTGATGATGTAGCTAAACACGATAATCATCACTTAATTGTTATCGACCCGCCCTATGAAACCGATTCTGAATACCTTGAAGTAATTGATGCCTTAGTTAAGGCGTATCAGCAGTCTGATAAGGTATCGGCCCTGATTTGGTATCCGCTTTACACGGATGATAAGAGTTCACTGATTCTGAACCACTGCGTGACAGCGGTGAAAGATGGCTTGCTACCAAGTCCGATTAAGTCGGAGCTTCGTCTTCGAGATCCCAAGGGTGATGATCGCCTGATCGGCAGTGGTTTGCTGTTGTTCAACCCACCACAAGGCATTGCGGGAACGGTCGCAGATACGCTCGATTATTTACACAGCCAACTCGCGACTAATGGTGAAGGCTATTGGCAAATGAGAAGCTTATAGATCTGATTTTTATGGGTTTTATGATGATTTTCTAGACGTCACTCACTAAATCACTGTTATCTATGTGGTTTAAATTGACCAAACGCTAACTTTTATCGATTGATTAATTGCAGTGAATCATTTAAAAATAGAATATCAATGCGCACAAGTGCATAATGGCTCATAAGTTAAATAATTAAACTAGATTGTGGTTTACCCCCTAAACTGCATTAGGCTCGCACTAGTCATGCGAGCCTTTCTTTTGCCTGTTGGAAAACTCAAGGCATCACTATCACTTCAAGATTCACTATAAAGCTGGATAATCGATATAGCCTTTTTCGTTGCCGCCGAACAGAGTGGCGCCATCGAGTTGTGATAGTTCGCTGCCGTTTTGTAGGCGTGAAACTAGGTCTGGGTTTGCTACGAATGGGCGACCAAATGCGACGAGGTCGGCGTAGCCTTTGCTTAATACTTCCTCAGCGCGTTGTGGTGTGTAGCTGCCAGCGACGATGATGGTGTTAGAAAATAACTCTCTTAGCTCTATTCGGAAGCTTTCCGGTATCACAGGCGCGTCATCCCAATCGGCTTCTGATAGGTGTAGATAAGCGATATTACGAGCTTGCAGTTCCTTTGACGCTTCTAGAATCGTTGGCACGATGTCTGGGCAGTTCATGTCTTTGAAGGTGATGAACGGAGCCAAACGTACGCCCACTTTGTCCGCGCCAATCGCTTCAATGACTGCATCCACGACTTCAATCAAAAAGCGAAGTCGGTTCTCGCGGCTGCCGCCATAGTTGTCGGTGCGCTTGTTTGAGTTGGTTCTTAGGAACTGGTCAATCAGGTAACCATTGCCACCGTGGATTTCCACTCCGTTGAACCCTGCCTCGACCGCTTTTTTTGCTGATTCCGCAAAATCTTGAACCACACGATCAATATCGGCTTTGGTCATCTCTCTTGGTTGGATGCAATCCACCATGTTGCCGTTACCATTCTCATCAGAGATCCAAACCTGCGTTTCTATAGGTGCCAGTGCTGAAGGTGCAATCGGCAACTCGCCTTTTTGAAAGGTAGGGTGTGATACTCGGCCTACGTGCCATAGTTGGCAGAATATCGCGGCACCTTGCTCTTTTGCTGCTGTTGTTACTGATTTCCAACCTTCGATTTGCGCATCGGTATAGACGCCGGGTGTGAATGAGTAACCTTGAGAGTCATCTGAAATTTGTGTGGCTTCAGTGATGATAAGCCCTGCACTTGCTCGTTGTTGGTAATAAGTCGCCATCATGTCGTTTGGCACGTTTCCAGGTTGGCTAGTGCGAGCGCGTGTCATGGGTGCCATAACCACACGGTTTTGCAGCTCTAGGCCTTTCAGTTCTGATGTTTCGAATAACTTGTTCATGGTATTTACCTTGTGTCGGTCATGTGTTGATTGATTTAGCGTGCGGTGGTCACTATTTCGATTCCGCAGGGCTGAAGATAGAGTCGTTTTGTGGCTTTTCAGCTCGGTTGGCTTTTGCAATAAGCAACAAACCAATCACAGGGACAACAACGGCTGCGAATGGAATCATTCCTGCGCCTAGTTGGCTGTCGAGTACCATGCCGCCTAGGAAGCCACCGAAGGCATTAGCCAAGTTAAAGGCTGAGATATTCGCGGTTGCTGCTAGCTCTTGCCCTTCGCCACCGTGGTTCATTACTCGAAGCTGCATAGCAGGAACGTTGGCAAATGATGCAATACCAAAGACAAATGAAGCTGCAACGAATAGGATTTTGTTGTCGACAACAAGGCCAACCACTACTAATGAAACGATCATCGCGATAGCCCAAAACATCGATGCTTTGCCTAAATCTTTGTCAGAAGAGCGTCCGCCCAAGGTGTTACCTATGATTAAGCCGACACCAACAATCACTAAGATCCAAGTGACTGATTCTTGACCGTAACCTGTGATGTGCATGGCGATAGGCGCAAGGTAGCCGTAAAGCGTCATGAAGCCAGACCAAGCAAAAGCGGTGATCGCCAAGCTGATGAGAAGCATTGGATTTTTGAATGCCAACAGCTGAGTTTTGATGTCTTTCGCTTCGCTGTGACCTGAAGATTTTATTGACGTTAAGATTGAAATCATGGCGATGGTGCCAAGTGCAGCCACGGTAAAGAAAGTGGTGTGCCAACCGAATTGCAAGCTTACCCAAGTACCTGCGGGAACCCCAAGAACGTTAGCGAGCGTTAAGCCAGCGAACATCTGACCAACAGCACGACCAGCCATTTTCTCAGACACTAAATTGGTCGCGACAACTGCACCTATGCCATAGAAAGGACCTTGCACTAAGCCTGCAATAACGCGGCTTGCAAGTAGAAGTGGGTAGCTAGGAGCTAAGGCTGACAAGATATTGCCGATGATGAACAAAGCCATTAAGCCAATCAGTACCATCTTCTTGTTAAAACGTGCGAGGTAGATGGTTAAGATCGGGCCACCAATAACGATAGCCAATGCGTAAGCACTGATTAGGTATCCGGCTTGACCTTCGGTGATCGAAAGGGATGTGGCAATTTGTGGAAGGATGCCTGCAATAACAAACTCAGCGGTGCCGATGGCAAAAGCTGCGAGTGTCAGTATCCAAACTTGGAATGGGATCTTTTCTTTATGGATCGCTTCTGATTTCATAGTGAAGTACCTGTGTTAATTCTTGTTTGTTAGGACGTTTACATACACGCCCTAACGATTGTTCTTTGCTTCTTTGCTTCTTTGCTTCTTTGCGAAGTGTTAGCCGAGTAGAGCACCGCCATCGATGTCGATGACTGACCCCGTTACGTATGGGTTGTTGATCGCGAATAGATAGCCCATTGCGATATCTTTAGCCTCTCCGACTTTGCCTGCTGGTAGGTTGTTTTTCGCGTTGTCGTACATGGTTGAGCGAGCTGAATCGTCCATGTTTTTGTAAGCCTCGGTCATGGTAAGGCCGGGGCTGACTGCGTTGACTCGAATCGGTGATAGTTCTTTGGCAAGCACCTTAGTTACGCTCTCTAGCGCGGCATTAATCGCGGTTTTTACGTAAGTACCAGCAACCACTTTGCGTGACAGCATGCCCGTGGTTAGTGTGATTGAGCCGTTTGGAGTCATGTAACGTGCGGCGTGCTTGGCTACGTTTAAGCTTCCCCAAAACTTGGTATCAAATGCTGCTTTTGCGTCTGCGATAGCAACGTCTGTCACTTTTCCTGCGGGAGCGTATGACCCCGCGGTTATCATCAAGTGATCAAAGGCACCAATCGATTCGAAGTATTCACAAACCGATTTCTCATTGCTGATATCAACGCCGGTGTGTCGGCTGGCAATGTGTACTGTGTTGTCTTCGTTTCTCAATTGCATTGCTAATGCTTTGCCGATACCTGATGTTCCACCAATGATGACGAATGTGTGCTTTTCTTGGTTTGTAAGTTCGTTGTTCATGTTCTGAATTCCTGCGTGTTCTGCTGATGGTTGTCATTATATTTGTTCGACTAAATTTGATAATTGGTTAAAATATGAAATCATTATTCGGATTAACTGAATAGCAGGAGAGGTGAATGGACAAGTTTTCAGATATGGCGATGTTCGTGAGCATTGTTAAGCATCGCGGGTTAGCTGCGGCGGGGCGAGAGTTAGGGCTTTCTCCTGCGACCATGACAGCAAGGCTTCAGGCGTTGGAAGAGCGATATGGTGTGAAACTGCTGAACCGAAGCACAAGACATGTGTCTTTAACTGACTCTGGGGAGCTGTATCACAAGGCGTGTCTGGAGATATTGGATAATGTCAGCGAGGCTGAAAACCTGATTCAAAATGGCGTCAAAGAAGTTAAAGGCCCACTAAAGATTGCGGCACCTAAAGACATCGGAAAGCAGTACATCCTTCCTATTTTGTCGGAATTTTGTCAGCAGTATCCAGACGTTATTCCCTACCTGTATTTGAACGATAACCTATCGAATATCGCCGAATCAGGCATGGACATCGTGATCCGCTACGGTGAATTGGTTGATAGTAGTTTGATCTCTAGACGCTTATCACCAAGCCGACGAGTGCTATGTGCGTCCCCAGAATATCTCGCCAAACACGGCACGCCGTTGACGCCACAAGACTTGGTTGAGCACGACTGTTTGGCGATGCTGCGCAGTAATGAAGAACTTAAAACATGGCACTTTCAAGATCAGGATATGAAGAAGTCGGTGACGGTGGTTCCTAAGCGATTTTCAGACGATGGCGAAGTGATTCGCTACTGGGCATTAAAAGGCGAGGGTATTGCACTTAAATCGGTGTTGGATGTGCAAGACGACATAAATAACCAACGCCTTGTGACTCTGCTCAATGGCTACATGAAGAACTTCAACACCTCGACCTCTGTATCAAGCGCAGACTTGAATGTGGTGTACATCAGCAAGAAATATCAGCCGAAACGTATCCGACTCTTCTTAGATTATCTTCTTGAGAACTTTAGTGGTTTGGTCGAGAGATCAGACAAAGAGTAGACGCTTACCCACGTATGACGGATCTCTCGAACTCAGCGCCCGCTTACGGACAGAGATCATCGATCTGGTTATGATATCTGCAACATAAGGACGTGATTGGAGAGAGAAATGAAAGTCGTCGGTAACACGGTTATCCAACCTTTTCACAAAGCCACCTGCCACTGCGGCGCGGTTGAATTAGAACTCAGCTTGCCTAATGGAATCGAAAAGCCGCGTCGATGTGATTGTTCTATCTGTCGTCGTAGAGGCGCGATCGTTGGTTCTGTCGCGCTGGATGGCATCAAGATTCTTAAAGGTGCAGAACATCTTAAGCTTTATCAATTCAATACTAATACCGCTAAACATTACTTCTGCTCAAACTGCGGTATCTATACCCATCATCAGCGCCGTTCTAGCCCGAATGAATATGGTTTTAATATCGGTTGTTTGGAAGGGGTGAACCCTTTTGATATTGGAGATGTGGTGACCAACGACGGTGTCAATCACCCAGCTGATCGTTAATTTATTGAGCATTAAAAAGGGAAAGGATTATGTCTGAATATGGATCAGTCATTCGTTGGCAAAAAGCAGAAAATGAAGCCTTTAGCGACAATCAATATAGCCGGGGGCATACATGGGAGTTTGATGGTGGCGTTATTGTACCTGCGTCGTCATCGCCTCATGTTGTGCCACTGCCACTCTCTGTTGAAGAGAATGTTGATCCAGAAGAAGCGTTTATTGCAGCACTGTCTAGCTGCCATATGCTGACTTTTTTGGGCATTGCTGCTAAACAAAAGTACGTAATTGAGTCTTACGTTGATGATGCGATAGGTGTACTTGAGGAAGATGAATCAGGCCGCTCATCGGTAACTAAGGTGACTCTGCGACCTGACATTGTGTTCTCAGGCACTAAGGTGCCAACCGTCAAACAACTCGACAAACTGCATCATTTTGCGCACAAAAACTGTTTTATCGCGAACTCGGTCAAGACAGAAATTGTGATAAGAACTAAGATCGTGCCAGAAATCATAGGGTAATCTTTCGTTACGCTTTGTTGTATAAGCTAGGGTGAACAATTATTTGCTGCGGTTGGTATAATACTGAGCCCAAGTGTCGAGTTTCTTATATAGGTTATGTTTAGCGTCCCTTTAAATAGTTTTGTTCATCGTGTGAGTGATAAAGGCCAAGTCATGGCTAATGCAGCTGAATGTGGATGTCAGTTAAAACGAGTTCGCCGTTCACGTAATTGGTTGCTGGTCGCTCAAGAAGATCAACTCGTTGAATTTAAAACGATGTTAACCCACGAAAAGGATGGTTGGATCGTCATTGCGATAGACAAAGTATTGCCTAAACCTGTGGTGTGTTTGGCTTCGCTGCTAGCGGCAACACCCTCGATGACGGTCGCTCAGCTGGTGATGGAGTCTGGATGTTCAATGGCAGAAGCAAGACGTGCCATTGATGAACACGAAGGACTCTAGGCGTATTCGAATAGTGTGAAAAGAGAATTGCAAGCAGCAAAAAGCCCGTAACGATATTGCGCTGGAAAACGTAATATCGTTACGGGCTTTATCATCTGTGCTGCTAAGCTATGCGGCTTATAAAGCGTGACTCGATTAAGAGTTAGCCACTTTTACACGAATCGTGTTTTTGCCAAGCTTAGTCATGTTCAGCTTGTTTAGTGCCGCTTTCGCTTCTTCGTGCTCTGGCATTTCAACAAAAGCAAAGCCTTTTGAGTCGCCAGTTTCTTGGTCTAAAACTAGGCTGCACTCTTTTACTGAACCGAACTCAGAAAATAGCACACGGATGTCTTGCTCAGAAGTAGAGCGCGATAGGTTACGAACTAGAAGTTTCATAATAAACCTTGAATATGAATTTACGCTGGGCATTGTCGCACATTTTTGTGCTCACCCTGACATAATAATTTAAGATCACGCTTGCTTGGTTTTACTACGCAGAGCCAGCGCTTTTGAGTAATCAAACGTGATTATTCGTCGTCGAACTGTTTGATCGTGAACGCGTCTTCGATTCGGTTAAGCTCTTCTTGTTCTTTTACTCGCTTCTCTTCTTGAAGAGTCGCTCTCGTTTCGTTGAAACGTTTTTTCTCGGACTTAGTCAGGAATTTTACAGCTTTTTTGTTGGTCAGTGCGTAAGCAACTACGTCTTCACCTTTTTCTCTGCGGTCGTTTACGCGTTGTGAGAAACGTTCATTGTCGCGAGCTTTACGCTCCGCTGAGGTCAACTTGCTCATGCTTTAAAGCCTTTTCAATTATTCATGGTAGGGAATCTACGCTTAGCGAAACAAATGGGGACTGCTTAGTGTGAGTCTAGCCCATTTGCGTGCTGGTGGCGCATCTTAGCACAGAGGCTTGAGCTTGCAGGTATGCAATTCGCGGGAACAAACAAAACAGCCCACAATTTTCATTGTGGGCTGCGTGCAGAAGTGGCGAAGGCCAGAATCCGAAATGACAATTATATCAAATCTTCTCTATGTATAAGATGACCTCTCCGACTTTAAAGCCGAACTTGGACATCTCAGTTTTGTTGAACAAGCGTTTGTCGTCCATCAAGAACATCCAGTCATCTAGCACCACTTCATAGGTGCTGCCGTCTACTTCAATCTCTAAGTCGTATTTCCAATATAGAGCAGAACCTTGAGTCTCCCCATAAGCGGTTCCAACGACATCGTTGGCAGTCCCAGAGTAGGTGTTTTCGCCAGTTTTCATCAGGTTCCAAACGCGGGTTGATCGCTCGCCATCAGCAAAAGAGAACCACTCTTTTATCTCTCCGTTGTCACCGTCCCAAGTCGCGATCAGTTTGGCATCGAAGCGGCGCAGTAGGTTACCAGAACGGTCGAGAACCATGCCGTAAGCCATTAGCTCACCATTGAAAAAGGTTTCAAGCTTGAGCTCTGGCGTAGTGTCGACATGGTCCTCTAAACTTGCAGAACCACAACCTGCCAGCCAAGTGAGTGAAAAAAGTGCCAGAGCGAATTTTATTATTGTTGTTTTTGGATTCATTTGTTTAAACCTAAAAGTTGTTTGCGTAGGCCGGGTTCGGATGTGTTCTCAGATAACCAAATCGCCAGAAATGCTTCGCCAAATTGTTTGTCTTGGATTACTCCGATAGGTTGCTCATCAAAGTAGAAGCGGCTGACATTATCTTCAGCGACACGTATGGTGAGAGTGCTTCCTGCTTCTACGTTCGGCCACATCGCGTATAACGGCTTCAACCAACGTTGAATACTGTTATTTGAGTAACCAAGCTTGTTCCATTGATCTTCGGTTGCATCGACTAAGTCTTTGCTGTCGATAGCGCGGTAATACTCGAGTTTCAGTGCGCGTTCTGAGTTGGTTGGTGTGGCATAAAATTCAGCAGAGTAGAGTGTCCAAAATAGGTAACTCATTTCGCCTTGGCCACGTTTATTTAAGTCATCGACCGCAGAGGCTTTAGTGTTTGCGGAAAATAACAGCGCAGCAAAAATTAACGAGAGAGTGATAAAGCTTAGAAGTGTGTTTTTTGCTTGCTGATGAGCGCGAACAATATCGCTCTCAGGTTTGAACGTTTGTGTCGGATTGCGTGGATAAGCCATAAGTCACCTCGATATTGCCATTTTAGGTTGTACTAAGTTGGAGTAGGCGGCCACCAGTAAGGGCAACAAAATCCCCCAACTTATTGCAAGGGCAGCAACTACCGATGCATCTGGCCAAGTAGTCAGGAGGGCGCCTGCTTTGATGCCTCCCCAATAACTACTAGTACCTGCTACGAACCCTATGACAAACAAGATCACTTTTGAGCATTTTAAAAGCCAATTTAGGCTGTGGTTAAAACTGATTAAGAACATGATCCATAGGCAAACAAGCCACACTGGAAACCACGATTGATTAGCAATTTCAGAGTCGACGGCAAACACGCCGAAGTGAAAGAAGAGGCTATCAAGTAATAGCCCTAATGGTAATAAGATGAGTATCTTCAGATCGCTACTGCGAGTCGGTGATAGGAGGAAGTGAACCACTACAATCAGTGGTGTGACGAACGGGGCTTGCGCGGTAAAGAAGGCACTGCAAACCCAGGTCGCTTGAAACAGTACGAGATTAATAATCCAAAACCGTTTCATCTTTTACTCCAAAGTAACGAGGCTTTCTTGCGACTAAATGGTGAGTGCTGATCACTCGCTCTTTGAATGCACCTTCACAGTAACAGAAGTAGAAGATCCACAAGCGCTTAAACTCTTCTGAATAGCCGAGAGACTCAAGTTCTTCCCAGCTATTTTCAAAGGCGATGTTCCAGTCGTTAAGCGTTCGAGCGTAGTGCAAGCCAATATCATCAATTTCTTGAACCACAAGATCTGTACTAGTCGCAAGGTGTTGGGTCATCACTGAAACCGAAGGTAAACAACCGCCGGGGAATATGTACTTCTGAATAAAGTCGACGCCCTTACGGTATTTATCGTAACGGCTGTCAGCAATCGTAATTGCTTGAATCAGCATCTTGCCTGAGGGCTTAAGTAGCGACGAACATTTTTCAAAGAAGGTTTGTAGATATTCATGGCCGACCGCTTCTATCATCTCGATAGAGACCAACTTGTCATACTCTCCTGTAAGGTTGCGATAATCCTCTTTAAGCAGGGTGATTTTGTCGGTTAAACCAAGTGCTTTGACTCTCTGTTCTGCAAGTGCGTGTTGGGCATCTGATATTGTGGTTGTGGTGACATGACAACCGTAGTGCTGCGCCATAAAGATGGCTAAGCCGCCCCAACCTGTGCCTATCTCAACCACGCTATCCTTCTCAGACAACTCTAATCGCTCACAAATGGTTTTCATTTTGTTCTGTTGAGCTTTGGATAGGGTTTGTGCATCTTCGCTGTAGATAGCGGAAGAGTACTGCATCGAGCTATCTAAGAAGCGCTCATACAGCTCGTTGCCAATATCGTAGTGGGCGAGAATGTTGCGCTTGGAGCCTTGTTCGGTGTTGGCATTCTTACGACGCAGCAAGAGGTTTTTGATGCGAGAAATCCACTGTGTCTTGTCATCAAGTTCATCCAATTGGGCTTGGTTACGAGCCATGATTTGAATCACACGCGTCAGATTTGGACTGGTCCATTTGCCATCGATATAGGCTTCAGATGCCCCAATGCTGCCGTTGATAACGACATCTCTAAAAAAGGTCGCATCATGAATCACGATTCGACCTTTCAGTTCGGCTTCTCGATCACCAAATACTGAATGCTGGTCGCGCTCAATGATCTCAAGCGTCGCGAATTGTAGGCTTTCTAATACCTTGAAAATTAAAGCTCGATATTTACAGTTGCTTGAAACAGCAACGGCTTTAGCCTGTTGTTCAATATTGTTGTTTTGTTTGGCAAGCTGTTCCATGTAAACCTCGCTGATAACTCATTCTAATATTTTGTGCCAACTAAGCTGAGTTTTGCTCCTTGGTTGGAGCGAACCCAAGCTAGAATTGATTTCTGTTTTAAGCGCTTAAGATGTTGAGTCTGGATGCGCCACAAACGGTACTTTTTTCAGGAATAATTTGAGAGCCTGATAATAAATTCCCATCACGACTTTTATGGTCATAGCCGGAATCTTGAATACCGTTCGTCTAATGTTTGTCTTGGTTACTGACTGTTTGGTCAGGGCCAGTGTCGCATCGAAAAGCTTGTTGTCTCGGCGGCTTTCGATGTGAATTAACGTGCGTTTCGCTGGTGGCTTAATCTTCCAAAAATAAGTCATATTCAAATCCATGAACGGCGAAACGTGAAACTCTTTTTCTACCTTCAACTCTTGGTGCATGTCGATCAGATAGTAGTGTCTTTCTCGCCAAGGCGTGTTACTCACTTCTGCCAACATGTATTTACAATCTCCAGTTTCGTCATAGCAGAAGAAACAGTTGATTGGGCTGAAATAGATGCCTAAGCAGCGGCACTGAGCCAGCATCGTCACACGGTTTGAATCAGACCAAACCCCACCAAGTTGTTGCACTTTGGAAGCTATACGTTGCTTAAGTGATTTTGGTTCATTCGTAGTGACATTTTGTTTTTTTTCAGTGAGATAATCCGATTCTACAAAGCGAATCGGGTTATACCATCGAGTGCCGAACAGCGCACTGCGCGATGTGGTTTGGGGCAGTTCGTCAAGATCGAGCCCCATCATATACAGCTGATAGCTGAACTCATGTGTTATGTTGCCAAAGCGGCGATGTCTGACGTTACCCCAATAGATACCGCTGAGCTCTTCACTCTTTTCAGATGCGATCCCCATCTCGGGTGTCAGGGTTTGACTGTTCATAGCACTGAACTCGTACTCAAATCCAAACCGAAGCGTTTGGTCACATCGAGTGCACTGTGGACACCGTCTTCATGGAACCCGTTATACCAATAAGCACCAGCAAAGTGAGTCTGGTTTTTGCCACAAATCTGCTCTCGTTTGTGCTGAGCTTCGACCGTGTTCGAATTAAGTACCGGGTGATGATAAACAAAGCTGCGAATGATTTTCTCTGGGTTGATGCTTTCGCTTTGATTCAAGGTGACACAGAAGGTGTCTTGGCTTTCGATGCCTTGCAGGATGTTCATGTTGTAAGTCACACAGGCTGGTCGTTTACTGTCGCCATCTAACATGTAGTTCCAACTTGCCCAAGCCAGCTTTCTGTCTGGTAATAAGCGTGTATCGGTGTGCAGAACCACTTCATTGCGGCTGTAAGGGATCTCGCCCAGTACCTGTTGCTCTTGTTCTGTCGCATCACCAAGCAGACGTAAGGCTTGGTCTGAGTGACAGGCAAAGATTACTTCGTCGAAGTTTTGCGTGCTGCCATCTTCAAATTCAACAGTGACGCCCGGTTCTTGGCGAGTGACTTGTTTAATCGATGTATTCAGTGCAACAGGCTTACTCAAGCGTGAAAGGATAATTTCAACGTAAGAGCGTGAACCTTTTGGAATCACATACCACTGGGGGCGGTTCGCGATATCGAGCAATCCGTGGTTGTAGAAAAACTGAATAAAGAATTTCAGCTCAAACTCTTCCATTTCCTCTAAGCTTGTCGACCAAATAGCCGCGCCCATCGGCAGAATGTAGTGCTGACTGAAAAAATCTGAAAATTGATTATCGCGTAGGAAACTGCCAAGGGTAACGTCTGGTGTGAATTCATTACTTTCAAACTGAGCCTTACACAGTTTGTTGAACTTGAGAATGTCAGACACTAAAGACCAGAACTGAGGTTTGAAGATGTTACTCCTTTGTGCGAATAACGAATTAATGCTATGGCCGTTGTACTCAAACTTAGTAGTGGTGTTGTGGACGCTGAAGCTCATCTCTGTAGGTTGCCTTTCGACACCGAGTTGTTCCAGGAGCTGATTGAAATTCGGGTAGGTTCGATCGTTGAATACGATGAAACCTGTATCTATCGAAAACGCCGAGCCTTGATGTTCAATATCAACGGTCGCGGTGTGGCCCCCAACATAATCATTCTTTTCGAATACCGTTACGTCGTGGTGCTTATCTAATATGTGTGCGCAAGTGAGTCCAGAGATACCTGACCCGATAATGGCGATTTTCTTCATTGTTATACCATCCTTGAAGCGAGTTTTTGCCAAACTGGAGTTGGAAGTATTCTTAGTAGCTTCATCAACATGATGAATCGTCTTGGGAAATCGATTTCACTCTTTCCTTGAGCAATACCATTTACGATTCTTTGAGTTGCGGCCTCACTACTAATAATCATAGGCATAGCGAACGTATTTCGCTCGGTTAATGGCGTTTCAACAAAGCCAGGGTGCACAATTGATACATGAATGTTGTGCGTTGCCAGATCAACCGACAGTGTTCTGCCTAAGTAGGTGAGGGCTGCCTTTGAAGCGCCATAAGCTTCTGCTCTAGGTAAAGGTAAAAAGCTGGCGCTGGAGCTTACCAAAACCAAACGGCCACCGGGCTTGATGTTTTTTAACCAAGCTTTAAGAGCGTAGCCAATTGAAATTAGGTTGATGTTGATGACGCGCTCGAAAAGCTCGGCATCAAAATTCACAGGGTCGTCGATGTATTCACAATCACCCGCATTTAGAATCAGCAGATCGAGCGGCTTGTCTTGGTCGAGTTCTGGGAAGTTGTGGTAATCGGTCAGATCGAAACAGAGCGGTGAAATGGATGAATGTGCGATGTCTGTATCGTGAGAATCAACTAAGGCCTGCAGTTTGTCTGGGTTGCGGCCACAAGCAATCACCTGATGCCCTTGCTGAGCGTAATCTTTAGCGAGGGATTGGCCGATACCTGAGGTCGCGCCTGTAATCATAATACGCATTATCGGCTCGCTCTCTTTTTGATGGATTTAATCGCGCAACCCAGTACTGGAATGTGTTCATACAACATAGAACCGACGTCGAGGTAGTCTCTGTGGTAAATCACCTGACCGTCGAACATCTTGAGGTGGCTGTGTCCTTGTACTTCGATCGGCTTTTGCCCATTTAGTTGCTTGTGAGCAAATTGCATCGTCCAGTAAACCGAAGCTTCATCGTTCACTTCGAAAGTGTGTTCAATGTGGAAGTAACAGCTCGTCACTTGGGTGTAGAGGTTCTCGAAGTAGTGAGTAAGCGCAGAAATACCGCTGACATGGTGCAGCGGATCTTGGAATTCAATATCAGGGTGATAAACCGTCTTCAGCACGTCGAAATTGTCTGTTCCGAGTTCTCGATACATGTTGAGAAAGTTATCAAGCCATAGAGAGTTATCCATAATATTCACTCTAATTATTTGAAGAAGGCTAAGGCTCTCAATCGTGCTTGTTTGTGCTCAACGATGGGTTGCCAGTATTCGCTGTCTATCCCGTTTTTAGCGATAAAGTCATGTGGAAAATGTACATGCTTATCAGGGATGTTTTGCAGCTCTGGTATGTACTTACGAATAAAAATTCCTTTTGGATCAAACTTTTCACTCTGGGTGATTGGATTGAAAATTCGAAAGTAAGGTTGAGCATCGCAGCCAGTACTTGAAGCCCACTGCCAGCCACCGTTGTTGGCGCTAAAGTCACCGTCGATAAGGTGCGACATAAAGAAACGCTCGCCCCAGCGCCAGTCAATAAGCAGGTGCTTGGTTAGGAAGCTTGCCACCACCATTCTTAGCCTGTTGTGCATCCAGCCCGTTTCAACCAGTTGACGCATGGCTGCATCAACCAATGGATATCCGGTTTTTCCTTCGCACCATGCTTTGAAGCTAGGGTGATCTTGATACCAGTCTAATCCATTGTATTTTTGCTGAAAGTTCGCTCCTTTAACCAGTTTAGGATGGTGGAACATCAAATGCTTATAAAAATCACGCCAAATCAATTCATTAAGCCAAGAAAAGGCCGGCAGCTGAGTATCAAACAACAAATCGGGTTGTTGCTGAATCAATTGAATCGCTAACCAACGTGGGCTCACGGCGCCTATCGCTAAATAAGGCGATAGCCCTGATGTTCCTTTAACTGAGGGAATGTCTCTCAGGCGCGCGTAGTCGTTGACTTTATTGCCTAAGAAATTGGGGATCACGCTGCCCAATACATCTTGGCTTAATGGCCAGCGGCTTGAATCAACACGCGGAAAGTCAAAATCATAGTCAGCGGAGATTCTTGAAGCTTTTAAGTCGTCAGGAAGTTGTGATTGTGGACGCTGTGTTTGTTGAAGCTTAGCGGGCACGATAGGAGCCGGGCTACAGATGATACCTTTCACCTGAACTTCTTTTAACCAAGCGTTCTTAAATGGCGTAAAGACTTTGAACATCTCGCCTTGTTTGTTAAGAACGCTACCTAATGGCAGCATAACGTCACAAGAGCTGATCTGAAGGTTTACCCCATTTGATATCAGTTGCTGGTCACGGGTTTGTTCATCTACCTCAGGTTCTGAATTTGCGTATACGCACTTAGCATCAAGTTGTTCGTATAATTCGATGAGCTGTCGGGCTTGGTCATCAAAATCGCTGGCTTTGAGATGCAGCAATGAAATCCCAAACTCAGCGAGTTGGGATTCGAGCTGTTTTAGGTGACGATAAATGAAATCGGCTTTGATGGGGGCAAGGTGGTGTTGCTGCCATTGCTGTGGTGTTGAAATAAAAACGGCGATAGACACGCCGTTTTCAACTGCCGCGACGAGCGCTGGGTTATCGTGAATCCGCAGGTCTCGTCGTATCCATAGAATGTTGCTCAATATCCGTATCTCAGTTTGAGTTCTTGTGGGTGAGGGTTTAGGTAAACCTGTGACTCTAAGTACTCGTTTGGGTACTCCATTAGGTAGTGGTTGATCAGTGTCAACGGCACTAGTAACGGAATTACGCCCTCTCTGAATGATGCGATCTGGTTGGTCAGCTCTTGTTTGTGAGCGCTACTCAGTTGTTTTTTAAAGTAACCCTGCAAATGATGCAGCGTATTGGCGTGGCTGCCTCGATTCGCGTGATGAGATAACGCCTTCATCAAGCCCTCGATATATTGAGCCGCCAATTCGTCGATGTCTAACTCATTACCCGCTAACAGTTTGCCTAAACTTTTGTATCCCTCAACGTGGTGACACATGACTAAATACTTGTGGGCGCTGTGGAACTGAATCAGCTTGTGTTTGGTCACACCTTCATCCACAAGGTCGAGCCATTTTTGGTAAGTGAATACTCGAGTCATGAAGTTCTCGCGCAAAATAGGGTCGTTAAGTCGCCCGTTTTCTTCAACAGGAAGTAACGGGTTAGCGTCCATGATCTGCTTAGTAAACATGCCAATACCAGTCGACTCAGAACCACGACCGTGGTGGTGGTACACTTTCACTCGCTCCATACCGCAAGTTGGGCTCTTTTGGCAAACAATGAATCCAGCAATGTGCTGATTGTTCTTCGAGTAGTTTTGACCGAACTCGATTAACTCATTGGTCACATCACCAGAACCGTCTGGACGGGAGACGTGAATGATATCGTCTAACATCCGAGTCTGGCGAATAGTTGGGCGAGGCGTTGGCAGACCAACGCCCATCTCTGGACAAACGGGTTCCAGCTCAACGTAGTCTGCTAGGTCGTCTGTGCAGAAGCGAGAACGTTTATGGCCAGTATCGAACCGAACTTTATGACCGGCGACACATGCACTAATGCCTATTTTTATTTTCTTATCCATTGGTCAATTCCTTACGCTCATTGCTCATTATTGTTTTTATATTATGTGGCTTGTTGCTTATTCCAGTTTACTTTAGTCCGGTTGTTACCTTTCCACCTAGCCAACGCTGTGCATCTTGTGATCTACCCGGTAAATCCTTCTTAACTAGTAAATGTATTTACCTAGTGGGTTGAACAGTTGGCTGACACCTTTAGTGAAGTACAAGGCATCACTTGAAACGGTCAAGCACACACAACCCTCTTTGGTCGCAGGTTGATGAGTGTGACTGCCATCTAGCCAGATGAAGTCGCCTTTGTTGTAGACGCCCATTTCGTCTTCGAAACTGCCTTCTAAAAGAAGTGTAATTTCGAAACCTTTGTGGGTGTGGCAAGGCACTTGTCCGTTTTTATCGATATGCAGCAAACTTGTGTGATGTGCTTCGTCATCGAAATCGAGTCTTGCGCGTGAAATTTTGCCTAGGTTCATCCAATCTTTTCTCGCCACCGAGTTCAGAGCGCGAGGAATAGTGAATGTGGTATCTGCAACGGTAACTTGCTCTACCTTTGGCTCAACTTCCACTGACTGAGATAAATCAGCAGTAATCTGCTCAATTGCATCAAAGTCGAAATCCATGTCGTCCATTGAAAAGCCGCCTGACTCTTCGTTCGTGAACGCAGGTTCTTTATCAAAGGCATTGTTCGCCGCCTCAGCGGTAAGCTGCTTAACCTGCTGTTGGCAATGTTCACACAGTTCTACGTGACTAGAAACAATCAATGAAACAGAGTCTGCAAGCGTGCCATCGACAAAATCTTTCAAAATTTCAGCATTTGGGTGATGTTTAATCATGGCTTTGTTCCCCCATGTGAACCTTAAGTTTGGCTAAAGCGAGTCTTAGACGTGATTTCACGGTTCCAAGTGGGACGCCAAGTTGCTGTGCAAGCTGTTCTTGAGAGAGCTCTTGAAAGTAAACACCTTTCACAATGGTTTTCTGAGCCAGAGGCAGCTTCTCTATTTGTGTCATTACGTGTCGACTCATCAAATGATCGCCAAACGGTAATTCATCACTTTGAGATTCCGCGACCATTGCATCTATTGGCCAAATGTCGTCAGCGATTGTTTGTTCTGCTTTTGCTTTCACCTTTCGTAGCATGTCGAAGGCTGCATTTCGCATCACGGTATAGACCCAAGTAGTCCCAGCGCCTTTCTCTTCGTTGTAGAGATGCGCTTTCTTCCAAACGTTAGTCATCGTGTCTTGAACTAGCTCGTTTGCAGCAGCTTCGCTGCCCAACTTGCTGATTCCAAAACGCTTGATCTTAGGTGCGAAGAACTTGAACAAACAGGTGAAGGCTTGTTTGTCTCGGTCTGAACCAACCAAAATCAACCAACTTGAGAGCTCTGTAGGTACCTTATTTTCATTAGGTAGTTTGTTGTCGGGGATAATGACATGCTCCTTGCCGTTCCCTGAACTTCTGCTTTCGACTTGCATAGTACTTAACCATCATGCGAATTTGAGTGGCACTACGTGAAAGGAGAAGGTCGGGATCACTTTAATTTAAATTAATTTCCACTATACAAAATTATAGTGAAGAAAAGTGCTTATTGCCCCGTAATGATTTGATTCAAAAAAGGAACTAAAGAAGGAAAGCTAGCGGGCTCGGTGAACTCTGTTTTCTTTTCCAAAGGGATAGGCATCATTTCGAGTAGTCGCGCGCAAATCCATTGCGGGCTTTCGAAATCAGGAGTGGGGTAAAGGGTTCTTATCGAATCGTGGTCGCGAAACAGCTGAACCAAAAACGCTGTAAACACGTTAGGCACGTCGTAATCGTGAACCGGCCAATGGGGCAGTGGTCTGAATTTGCTTTTGATCAAGCCAGCAGTGTCTCTGTGAGAGGAGTGAAGCTGCACTAGCTGCTGGCCTTCCACATCGATTTCCAATATCTGATCATCAGCCATATTAAAGTCTACGATGGATACTTTTGTTCCCCAAGAGCTAAGGCGATCAGCGTTTACGTTGTCTTGAGTAGCAATGATAAAGCCATCGCCCTGCGCTGCGTGTGCGACCATCGCAAGGTATTTGGGCTCGAAAATGCGTAGCCTTTGACGACCTCTTGGTAACAGGAAGATGGGGAGCGGAAACACAGCGACTTCTAGCGAAGACTCTGCGGGTGTTTCTGGTTCGGCGTCTGTCCGTGTGGCCTTACTAGGTGAATTCGGCACATAGTACTCCTTAATTCAAATGTGATTTCAGAAGATATACGCCGGGATAGCGGTGTTCGATCAATTCGCTTCGACTTATGTTTGCAAAGGGATAAGTATTTTGTTGCACCTGTTCATAAATTCATTGTTTTTACCTTTTCTCACACGTGTCATTAGGTAGTATATGTACAAATAGTAAGCGAATGGGTGGTCGCTAGACGATGCTTCTATCTAACGTTCCTCTATACCTAACATCACATCAAAGGAATGGTCATGATTGTTATTTATGGTATCAAAGAGTGCTTAAATCCAATTAAGTTGCAACTATCAAACGTGTTGCAGCAGTGTTTAAACAGTGAAATGGGTTTACCTGATGACAAGCGCGCACATCGGTTTGTGCCATTGGAACGGGATGACTTCTTTTACCCGGAAGGAAGAACAGAAGCCTATACCGTCATTGAAATCAATATGATGGAAGGTCGAGCGGTGAACACCAAGAAACGCCTAATCAAGAAGATATTTTCTGAAATAGAAAAGCAGTTGGCTATCTCTCCGATTGATATTGAAATCACCATCAAAGAACAGCCATCGCACTGCTGGGGATTTCGAGGTATGACAGGCGATGAAGCTCAAGATCTTAAATATAAAGTGAAGGTCTAGGGCTTAAACTCTTAACTCTTAACTCTTAACACATAAGACTTAAGCCAACCTATCGAGTGGCGGCTTTGGAGTTTGATGCCAAAGCCGTTTTATCTCGTTCTTGACACACCTTTAAGTATCGTCACTCTCTTTTAAATACTGATGCCAATTTTCATTGATCACATCAAAATGCTCCACACAGAACTCTTTCCGATCTTTCAAATAGTCATTTTCCACTTCATCGAGCAAGTTCTTATAGGCATCAGGGTCGCTGCCATACACCAAGCATAAAGTAGAGAAGTAACGCTGCAGCTCGAAACTGTGCTCGTCGATGTATTCCCCTAAGTCGTAATATTCTGGGCGGTCTTCTGATTCGAAAGCGAACATGTCTGCTGCGCTGATCGCGGCATCGGCGCCATGTTCCACATAGTTAAGTAATAGGATGGTCGCTAGGTTGTCGACCGCATCTTCCTCTTTGCCCAAGATGGCAATCTTTTGGTCTTCAATATAAGCATGCCCTGCTTCGTGCAGCAGAGTGTGCAGTAAGGTATCGATAGCGCCAGTTTGCGCAGATTTCCCATACTCTTTTTCGTATTGGTTCTTCTCAAAGTAGTTAAGTGATTCAGCGTAAAAGCGGTAAGGGATCAGCACTTGATGGGTTTGTGGGTCGTAGAGCGGCCCGTCTTCTCCGCCATATTGAATGGTTAATGGCTTCTCAAACATGAAGAGTTGGTTTGATAGGTCGACCACTGTGTCATTAACGCCACTGATTTGAATCTCGCGTTTGAGTTGCTCTTCTTCGGCATTTTTCGGCGCAGAGTACTCGACGATTAGGTTATTTTGGGGTGTTTGTTCACTAGATGCATAAGTTGCGGCAAACATTGAAATCAGGGCTAGGCTGTAGGTCAATGTTCTTTTCAATAATGTCATCGGTTATCCTTGTGATTACGTTGCGAATCAGAGTCGTTGCAGGGGTGGATACCCCAAGCTGTGTACCCTGAGTTAGTTACTGCGTTAGAGTATAAGTTTAGACGGAATTTTGATGTATCGAGGACTGCAATTTTTGAGGTAGACGCTATCCTATCAATGAATAATCCGCTCAGAGGCTCGCCACAAAGAATAGGTAGCCTGAATGAACGGTATCGATGTGATTCGTTTCTGTTGGTAATTAACAGATAAATTTCGGTTCAAGTGAACCCTTGTGCTATACTCCGCGCCCCAATCCGAATTGGCTTGTTAAATCTTAGGAAATTATTATGAGTGTTAAAAACGAACTTCAACAAATTAACAACCGTCTAGACAAGTGTCGCCACAAGTTAGATGCTGCTAAAACTCGTAATGATCGTCCTGTTGTTCGTCAATTCGAGGAAGAGATTAAGAAGCTAACTAAGAAAATTGCCCAGCTTAAACACAAAGAAAGCTACGATGTGAACCAAGAGCGTAAGTCTTTGGTTGATATGCCATTTAGCCGTGAGATTACAAAAGCTGAGCAAGCGGATATGGGTAAACTTAAAAAGTCTGTTAAAGGACTCGTAATTGTTCACCCAATGACGAAGATCGGTAAAGAGCTTCGCATTGAGGTTATGACTGGTTACGCACCGAAAAAATTCTAATTACCAGCGATGGTAATGAAAGAGGAGCTAGTAATAGCTCCTTTTTGCTTTTTTAGGTCTTAAAAAAGCAGAGTCAGCGGCAAAATTACTCACGCCGCTTTTAACTTTTTGGAGGTGATTGTTGTCACAAATCCTTTTATCTCCTATAAAAGTTAACGAGCTACTAACATGGCACTAAGTGTTCGCAGTAATGTGTTCGCTTCTCGAATCTACAATTTCTCTCCAGTTTGCATAAATATAGGTAGAGCAGCACAGATAATTACAGATAAAACTAGACTCATTAAGGAAGATGAGAACGTAAAAAAATAGAGGTTATATGAATCAATTAATTTCAATTGGACCACTAGAATCCTTCCTAATCGCGATTAGTGTTTTGTTTCTAGGTCATTTCGTCAATGCAAAGCTTCCTGTTCTCAAAAAGTACAACATTCCAGAGCCCATTGTCGGCGGCTTGATTGTCGCTTTTGCTATTACAGCCCTGCACTTTAACGGCCTTGATCTAGAGTTTTCTTTGCCCTTGCAGAACACCTTTATGTTGATGTTCTTTGCAACGGTCGGCCTTGCGGCTAACTACACACAGCTGATGAAAGGTGGTGCTAAAGTATTCCTATTCTTAGGGGTAGCGTCGGTCTATATCATTATCCAAAACGGTGTAGGCGTAACCTTAGCAACGGCACTAGGCCTTGAACCCTTGATGGGTTTGATTGCTGGCTCTATCACGCTTTCGGGTGGCCACGGTACAGGCGCGGCTTGGTCGCAAACTTTTGCAGACACGTTTGGCATTGCAAATACGCTAGAAATCGCAATGGCTTCAGCGACCTTTGGTTTGATCATCGGTGGTATTATTGGTAGCCCAGTGGCGCAAAAGCTGATTGATAAAAACCAGCTTGAATCTGAGTACGGTACTGGCACGCAAACGCACGAACGCTTCCCTGAACTTGTTACTTACAACGAGTATGAAGAAGACAAAGTGACGGCGAAGAAGGTGATTGAAGTGTTGTTCATCCTTCTTATCTGTATCACAGGTGCGAAGTACCTAGAGCAGTGGGTGGCGACTTTTGAAATTTCTTGGTTGATGATTCCAGACTTTGTTTACGCGTTGTTTATCGGTGTGTTCATCACTAACGTGTTTGAAGTGACTAAACTGCATAAGACTGACAGCGAAACGGTCGATATTCTTGGTACGGTGTCATTGTCCCTGTTCCTAGCCATGGCGCTAATGAGCCTTAAGCTTTGGAACATCTTTGACCTTGCGATTCCGTTCTTGGCTATCCTTGCGGTTCAGGCGGTGGTGTTAGGTATCTTCTCTTACTTTGTGACGTTCAAAGTAATGGGTTCTAACTACGACGCAGCGGTTATGGCGGGTGGTCACTGTGGTTTTGGTCTAGGTGCGACACCGACAGCGGTAATGAACATGGGGTCTTTGGTGAATAGATTCGGTCCGTCGCCCCAAGCCTTCATGGTTGTCCCAATTGTTGGTGCCTTCTTTATCGATATCGTTAACCTGATTATTCTTCAAGGTTACATCTCGTTTATCGGTTAAAGTTCGCCTTTGTTTAAGTGCGGTAAGCTCATCGCACTAAGATGAATACAAGAAAGCCAGTCTGTTGACTGGCTTTTTTATTGCTTGCTTATACTAGAGTTGCTCTAGTATAAGCCTCAAATTTTCCCGAATTTGATGTGCATTTTTGTGTTGAATACAGTCGACCTATATAATGCGTCGACTGCTTTTACAGCTTTGTGCTTATGATGGTGAAATTGTCTGCAACTCCTTTAGTAGGGGAAATGCGGTTTTGATGTGCTCTCCCGTGACAATGAATCCAACCAACTGATTATCTTCATTGAAGCCCTTAGCGACAATACCTTTCGGGTCAAAGCGAGTTTCCCAGCTTTGAGCGGTTTGCAGATCGCGGCCTGCAAGCTGAATGGGGTAGCTTGGGGTCTTCACCTTGGTGATGATATGAGGCAACTTGAGTTTTATGTCAGCTGTCGCAGGTACTTCATCACTCGCAATGAGCTGCTTTGCCAACACGTTAGCAGACAAAATCGCGGGTTGTAGATAAGCCATTACGCGCCCTTCAACCTCGGCACAATCTCCAATCGCATACACATTGTTAGCGCTGGTTTTTAAGGTGTTATCAACCACAATTCCTCTGTTTGCCTCTATTCCCGCTTGCGCGGCTAAAGCCGTATTTGGCCTTAATCCTGCTGCGGCAATCACGATATCTGCTCGTATTAATCGAGAAGTGGTAGTTTGTAGCCTGACTCCATCGTGAAGGTAAGTTGCTCGACAAATCACAGAGTCGGTTTCGACGGTAACCCCTGCTTTTGTCAGCTCCCCTTCTAACTCAAGTGAAACGAAAGGCGGCACTAAGTTATTCAATAGATAACTTGCGGGTTCGATAATCGTGACATCTTTGCCCGCAGTTTGAAGATCGAATGCGAGCTCGACCCCAATCAAGCCTCCCCCAATCACAGTGATGCGTTGGGCGTCATCGATCTGAGCTTTGTGTTTCTCGAACTCTTCCAAGCTATTTAACGTAATGGTCTCGCTGCGTTTAAGCCCTTCTGCTGGTGGTATGAAAGGTGTCGCTCCCGTTGCTAATACCAACTTCGAATAGTGGATGATTTGCCCATCAACATGAACACACTGCTGCTTGGTATCGATTTCACTAACTAAAGCCTTGGTTTTGATGACCACGTTGTACTGCTCAGCCAATTGCTGAGCGTTATTAACGGTTAACGCCTGTGGTGTTTGAGCCTGGCTGAATGCGTGTGAGATATTCGGCTTACTGTACTCAACCCCTGCATCTGCCGTGATCATGGTAATCGCGACATCTTGGTCAATTTTACGTACCATCTTTATGGTTTGTAGGGCGGCGAAACCACCACCCACAATCACAATGTTCGACATGTTACTTCTCCACAAACACTTCTTTGCCTAAATGACATTCGGGGCAAAGGAAATCATCTGGCACTTGTGCCCATGGTGTTCCTGGTTCAACGCCTTGGTAGGGTTCACCCAGTTGTGGATCGTACACCCATTCACACACAGTACAGCGCCAGCAAGTGCAGTCTGCGCTATGGTTTGGCTTGTCTTGAGCCTGCTCGGTTTGCTGGTTGTCTGTGTCAGCGAGCGCGACCGGAGTACTCGTTGGTACAGGTGTGGTTTCAAGCGGCTTAACACTGCGTTCAACTTTCTTAGGCTCACTAACCTCGTTCGCATCGGTGCGCCAAACCTCGGCCAGTGTCATCCCGTAATCAATACATTGGCGAAGTGCGTCGGTATCCGGTTTCCAGTGAATATGCTGAGGTGCGCTCACTTCGAAGTTGGCTTCACGTAAGCGAGCATCGATGCGTTTTACTGCGCCGCCAGTCCAACCTGAAGAACCAAATGCTGCGGCTCTTTTTTCTGCAAAGCGCAGGCCGTGTATTTCTTCAAGTAGCGCGGCGATTTGCGGCATCATCACGTTGTTCATGGTCGATGAGCCAACAAGCACACCCTTTGAACGGAAGATATTGGCAAGGATGTCATTCTTGTCGTGCTTAGAAATATTGAAGACCTTGATTGCTGTTTCTGGGCTTCCTTTACGGATACCCTTTGCGATCGCGTCAGCCATCATGCGGGTGTTGTTGGACATGGTGTCGTAGACAATCGTGATGCGATCTTCTTTGTAGGCTTTCGACCACTCGTAATATTGCTCAACGATTTGAGTCGCATTATCGCGCCAAATACAGCCGTGAGAAGTAGCAATGACATCGATCGGTACGCCTAAGCTCAGCACTTCTTCAATCTTTGCTTTAACCAGCGGCGCAAACGGCGTCAGGATGTTCGAGAAGTAACGCAGACATTGTTCATGCAGTTCGACTTGGTCTAGCTGGTCATTGAATAGGTTTTCGTCGCAGTAGTGTTGGCCGAAAGCGTCGTTACTAAACAGGATTTCATCACCGGTTAAGTAAGTCGCCATTGAGTCTGGCCAGTGCAGCATTTTCATCTCAACGAAGATAAGTTGCTTGCCGTTACCGACATCAAGAGTGTCACCAGTTTTGACGGTTCTGAAGTTCCAGTCTGGTTGGTGGTGGTGACCAACAATGGAGTTTACACCCGCTTCAGTACAATAAACCGGCGTGTTCGGGATTTTAGCAAGCAGCGCAGAGAGCGCGCCTGAGTGGTCTTCTTCAGCGTGCTGACAAATGATGTAGTCGATCTCGTTGATATCGATTTCCATCTCTAGGTTTGCAAGGAATTGCTCAGTAAAGCGATGATCGACAGTATCGACAAGCACTGTCTTCTCTTCACGGATCAGGTACGAGTTATAACTCGTACCTTTGTTCATGTGGTATTCCTTACCGTGGAAGTGCTCGGTTTCCCAATCGTGGACGCCGACCCAGTGAACATTTGATTTAACGTGAATAGTCATAATGATAGTACCTTATTGAAATATCTAAGGCTCTCATTGCACTAGTTGTGCCATGTTTCTAAATTATTGTTTTGGCTATTTTTTTTGATTTTTGAGCTCTTATTTGTGTCTTTATGACTTTTTAGTTTTTGTAATCATATTGATTTTAACGTGTCTTTATGACTTGCTGGTGGGTAGTGGCTTGGATAAATAACAGATATAAAAAAGGCCAGATGAGAGTCTGGCCAAATAAAGCAGTGCGATTTGTTTGTTTCAGCTATTACAGCGTTGTGCCTATTATAGCGCGGTAACTGTTATAGCGTGGTAACGACTTCATCAAGAGCTAGACGCGCTTTTGGTTTACCGTGGTTGTAGTCTTCGCCGTCTTTGTGGTAGCCGATAGCCAGTGCAACATCAACAACGTGGCCTTCTAGTTCGTCAGAAAACTCTTCGCCGATCATAGCTGCGTCTACACCTTCCATCGGTGTTGAAGCGATGCCAAGACGAGCTAGCGTGTGCAGTATGTTACCTAGTGCGATGTACACTTGAGACTTAGTCCAGCTTCCGTTGAAACCAGTCTCGTCTGTGTTCATTTCTGCAAATGCGTAAGCACCTAAGAATTGCTCGTACATTTCAGCTGGTAGGTGACCAGAGCTTACTTCTGTATCTGCACGCTTCGCGAATTTCTCTTTAGTGTACTTAGGATCGTGAGCAAACAGGATCGTGTGTGACGCTTCTTTCGCATGTGGTTGGTTAAACTGGAACATGTTTTCGAAAGTATTGTGGAAGCGTTGTTTTGCTGCGTCACTCTCAATGATGATGAATTTCCAAGGCTGAGAGTTGATAGAAGAAGCTGACAAGCGAAGTGCTTCTTTGATTACTTCCATGTCTTCCGCAGAGATGCGTTTTTCTGCATCGTATTTTTTAGCTGTGTAACGAGTGTTTAGATCAGTAATGATTGGATGAGTCATGTTGAATCCTAATATCTATCAATAATAAATGTTGTAGGGTTTTATGTTCAGTCACGTCAACAATAAACGGATAACCAATTTAAACGAATCTCAATAGATTGAACGTCTAAATAGTTATCGAACATGCCCCAATAAATCGAGTATCTGCGGTAGCTCAAGTCGATGGGTGTAAGATAATAGAAGAATGACTCGGGAAAAATAGCGAACATATCAAATCACTATGGATAATAATGTCCACAATGATTCGATAAGTGTGATCTTAATTGCGGTGGAATCTCAAGATTCAGTAGCTTAGTACGCCTTGATACCATATTGGCGCAATAATGGCGGAAGTACGCTGTCTAGGTTGGGGATATCTTCTGGCGTGATTTCGATTAAACCAAAACCATGCTCTTCATAGATTTTTCTCGTAGCTTCACGTTTATCTTCGGCGATTGGCGCAGAATCGGTTCCCCAGAACTGGATGTACACTTTGCCACTTGGTAGATAAAAATCGCTGATCACTTCTTTTGATATTGGCAGCGGACGCTCGTACGCATGAACCACTCCTGCCATATAAAGCCAGTTATCGATGATCAGCTCTCCCTTTGAACGTACATAATGCCCATCCAAGCTTCGGTGCTTCGCCTCAAATTTCTGACGAAAACTGGAGAATGACACATCGGTCGAGTGGCTTTCAGCATCATGCCCCAGGAATTCAACGACAGACTGCTTTAAACGTTTATTGCGAACCAGTGAGTCGTGCCATACCACGAATAAATTTTGAGTCGCTTTATCTTCTCTTTGTTCACCACCGGCTTTTAAGCCTGTAGAGGTGACATGCCAACCGTCTTCTTCTTTCTTTATCCACCCAAGTTCATTGAGCAATAAGTTGATCTTCTTGGCGCTGAGATCAAAGGCGTGACCTAATTGCGTCGCGGTTAATGTTTTGCCAGAGAATGACTCTAAGTCGATAAGCAGTTTCTCTGGCCACACAATAAAGACACCAAATTTTTTGTGTTCTACATACTCCCCCCCAAAGCTTTCTCCTCGCTCGGTCAGCACCCAGCGGTCTTCTGAACGTACGATATAGCCAGCCGTTTTTAGGTCACTAAATAGAGTTTTAGCTTCTATGCCTTTTTGTTTAGCGAGTGCCGATGTGGAGATCTTGTCTGACATAGTCTTCTCTTAAGTCGTCATTTGACTACTGGATAATGTGGGGTCGGAATTACACAGGAACTGATTACTAGAATAACACATCTACTTTACGCAATTCCGCTTCCTCATTGTTCATGTATTTTGAGCTTTTGGGGGAAGGGTTCTCTAAAAAAGCATCAAGAAAGTCCTTTATTACATTCTGTAATTAAATTACATGATGATGGGTTTAATTCATCTGAGTGCATAGAAAACACACTTGGAATGGCGTTCCTTCATACATGGTTTATAGTTTTTAAGATGCACCTTTCATTAAGTGTGATCTTGATCTCTAATTATTTTTGACTGTCGAGTTAATTAGTGTGATCTACATCTCTCATGAATTAGAATTATTCTCATTAATTTTACTTTGTAATTTAGATTCATGACATTTTTGTGATCTAAAGCGTTGCTGTTAACCCCAAAGTGTTTTTTATGCGTGATGTTTGTCACGAAAGTTGGGCTAGGGTGCATTTTGGAAATGTTGTGATACATTTTAATCAACTTTTGAGCACACACTTTCGGTCATTTGACCAACCAATACACTACGGGGTTCTACCTATGTTATCACCAGAAGCGAAGATCAAGGTTCAAAACTTTGGTCGTTTCTTATCCAATATGGTAATGCCAAACATCGGCGCATTTATTGCGTGGGGTTTCATTACTGCACTATTTATCCCAACAGGTTGGTGGCCTAACGAAACGTTAGCATCAATGGTTGGTCCTATGATTACATACCTACTGCCACTATTGATTGGTTACACCGGTGGTAAAATGGTTGGTGGTGACCGCGGTGCGGTAGTCGGCGCTATCACAACAATGGGTGTTATCGTTGGTACTGATATCCCAATGTTCATGGGTGCAATGATTGTAGGTCCACTAGGTGGTATCGCAATCAAGAAATTCGATGAAGCTGTTCACGGCAAAGTGAAGAGTGGTTTCGAAATGCTAGTGAACAACTTCTCCGCTGGTATCATCGGCATGATCTGCGCGATCATCGCGTTCATCGTGATTGGCCCTGCAGTTAAAGTTCTATCTTCTGGGTTAGCGGCTGGCGTTAACGTAATGGTTGAAGCGGGTGCACTACCTCTAGCATCTATCTTTGTTGAACCGGCGAAAATCCTATTCCTAAATAACGCAATCAATCACGGTATCTTCTCTCCACTAGGTATTCAGCAATCTGAAGAGATCGGCCGTTCAATCTTCTTCCTAATCGAAGCGAACCCAGGTCCAGGTCTAGGTCTACTACTTGCTTACATGGTGTTTGGTAAAGGTAGCGCAAAGCAATCTGCTGCTGGTGCATCTATCATCCACTTCTTAGGTGGTATCCACGAAATTTACTTCCCTTACGTTCTAATGAACCCACGTCTAATCCTTGCGGTAATCGCAGGTGGTATGGCTGGTGTATTCACTAACGTAGTGTTCGACTCTGGTCTTATCTCTCCAGCATCACCAGGTTCTATCTTTGCAATCTTACTGATGACGCCAAAAGGCTCTTACATTGGTGTTGTTCTTTCTGTTATCGCTGCAACAGCAGTATCTTTCGTAGTCGCTTCAATTCTACTTAAGACTTCAGCTCAAGATGACGAAGAAGATTCTCTAGAAAAAGCTTCTGCACAAATGAAAGGCATGAAAGCGTCTTCAAAAGGTGCAGCATCAGAAGCAAACGTAAACCTAGCGGATGTAAAAGCAGTTTATGTAGCGTGTGATGCGGGTATGGGTTCAAGTGCTATGGGTGCGGGTCTACTACGTAAGAAAGTAGCAACGGTTGGTCTAGATATTGAAGTAACCAACTACGCCATCAACAACCTACCGGCTGATTCGCAAATTGTTATTACGCATAAAGACCTAACAGACCGTGCTCGCAAAACCATTCCTGGTGCAATGCACATGTCTCTTAACAACTTCTTAGACGGCGCAGTATACGACAACCTAGTAGCAGAACTGGTTGAAGCACAAAGTGGTGAAGCGAAGGTAGAAGCTCCGGTTCCTGCAGCGGCTCCAGCACAAGACGGCAGCAAGCTTGCACTTACTAACGATAGCATTTTCCTTGGCCTTAAAGCGACTCAAAAAGAAGACGTAATCAAGTTTGCTGGCGACCAATTAGTAAAACTTGGCAATGTATCTCCAGAGTACGTAGATGGCATGTTTGCTCGTGAAGAGCTTGTATCTACTTACCTTGGCGAGTCTATCGCAGTACCACACGGCACAATCGAAGCTAAGCAATACGTACAAAAAACCGGCATCGTATTCTGTCAGTACCCTGAAGGTATTCAGTGGGGCGAAGATGAAGACGATATCGCGAAGATGGTTATCGGTATTGCCGCACAAGGCGATGAGCACAACATGGTGCTGATGGCTATCACCAATTCACTTGATGATGAAGACGCTGTGGAATGCCTACAGAACACAACAAACCCTGCTGATGTTCTACGTATTCTCAACGGAAACTAAAAAGCTCTAGTCAAGCTCCTTAAGTGAAGGAGGCCGGTATCCCCCTACTGGCCTCATTTTCGGTCTAAATCTGTCTTAACAAGATTCAGTCTGAATAGCTTACTGCTTAATGCTTAGGGCACATCGTCAAGGCATGTTGTTGAGCAGTTAGCTATCTAGATTCAAATATTTATAAGGTCAAAATTATGAAAGCGTTACATTTTGGTGCAGGTAATATCGGTCGTGGCTTCATCGGTAAACTTCTTTCTGACGCTGGTATGAAGGTTACTTTTGCTGACGTAAATGAAACGGTTGTTAATGCGTTAATTGAACGCCAAGAATACCCAGTGAAGATTGTTGGTGAAGAGTGTGTTGTTGAAATCGTTAAGAACGTGACGGCAGTAAACTCAGCAACAAGCGCTGTGGTAGATAGCCTTGCTGAGTCTGACATTGTGACCACTGCGGTTGGTCCAACGGTTCTTAAAATTATCTCTAAGTCTATTGCTCAAGGCATTGAAAAGCGTGCAGCGGCAAACAACACCGCGCCAATGAACATCATCGCAGCAGAGAACATGGTTCGTGGTACTAGCCAGCTTAAAGCTGCGGTTTTAGAGCACCTTTCTGACGAAATGAAAGCGTTCACTGAAGCGCATATTGGCTTTGTTGATTCAGCGGTTGACCGTATCGTACCACCAGCAGAAGCAGGCGAAACAGACCCACTAGCAGTAACAGTTGAAACGTTCAGCGAGTGGATCGTAGACCAAACACAATTCAAAGGTGATATTCCAAACATCCCTGGTATGGAATGCACTGATAACCTAATGGCTTTCGTTGAGCGTAAACTGTTCACATTAAATACAGGCCACCTAGTAACAGCATACCTGGGTGTACTTGCTGGTCACGAGACAATTAAAGATGCTATTGAAGACCAATCGATCTACTCTGAAGTAAAAGCAACAATGGAAGAGAGTGGTGAAGTTCTGATCAAGCGTTACGGCTTTGATCGAGATGCACATGCCGCTTACATTTTGAAAATTCTTGGCCGTTTTGCAAACCCATTCCTGCGTGATGAAGTAGACCGCGTGGGCCGTCAGCCTATTCGTAAACTGAGCCCACAAGACCGCTTAGTTAAGCCATTGAACGGTACATTAGAGTACGATCTTCCGAACGCTCACCTAGTAAAAGCGATTGCTGCAGCATTCCTTTACAAGAATGAAGACGACCCACAAGCGGTTGAACTTCAAGCAATGTTCGCAGAAAAAGGTTTTGCTGAGACATTAGCGCATTATTCTGAGCTGAATATCGATTCAGAAGTTGTTAAACTAGCGGAACAAGCTTATCTAGCATTGAAATGATAAATCATCAAAGTGCCACCCCGGTGGCACTTTCTTATTGCCGAGCCGTTATGCCAATACAAACTAGCCATGAAACTGAATTACTTGAAGCCCTATCAGAAGCTGAGAGTGCTGGCGCCTGCCTAATGGCTGCTTACGATGCATTGGATGACACGGTAGATGCCGTATTAAAGAATATCTTTAAGAAAGATGACACTGCAATTAAGTTCGTTGTAGAACCTCTTCTTAACAGCGGTGGCCCGTTAGGCGAGATTATGATTCGCGCTAAGCTACTATTAGGGCTTGGTGTCATCAGTAAAGAGCTTTATGACGATTTAGAGGTTTTCGTTACCTTGAAAGAGTGGGCGAAAATACAGGGTGACGACACCAGTTTCACAGAAGTCGACATTATATTTGAGCTTAATAAGGTACACGCGATTCAGCGTATTATGCCAATCGAATATGATGTGGAGATGGTGGAGACCATGTCTGGTCCAATGCTTGAAATGTTTTTGGGGCGACATAATCAGAAAGTGAAGTCGACGATCGTTTTAGCTATCACTGACATTATCACTACCTTGTGCCGAGATAACGCGCTGAGTTCTTAGCTTTAGTTTATAGTCTTGCTTATCTTGTTTTGCATCCTACATATCTTGTAGCTGTTCGTTCGTTTCAATCCAAAATTTAAAATGATGGCGGTTTCTCTAGTTTGAGAAATCGCTTTTTTGTATTCACTCCAGCCCTCCTATTTCTTCCGAGCTAAGCATGACACAAATTGACGATTCTTATGTCGATTACAATCTGCACGTTTTGTTTTAATCGTTGGATAGTCTTGTACCTTGACTGCGAAATTCAGGTACAAAAAAAGCCACATAATGTGGCTTTTTGTCTCAACAAAACCTGAGATTATAGGTCTTGGATGTTTTCAGCTTCTAGCTCTTGGAAGTAGCGTAGAGTCTTAACTTTTAGCTCTTGTTGAGCAGGCTCATCAGCAACGATGATAGCTTTACGGTGCATCTGTAGAGCTGTAACAGTCCACATGTGGTTTACAGAACCTTCGATAGCCATTTGAAGTGCTTGAGCTTTGTTGTGGCCTAGAGAAAGGATCATTACTTCTTCTGAATCTAGAAGAGTAGCAACACCGATAGTTAGTGCGTATTTAGGAACTTGGTTGATGTCGCCATCGAAGAAACGAGAGTTCGCGATACGAGTGTCTTCAGTTAACGTTTTGATACGAGTGCGTGAAGATAGAGAAGAACCTGGTTCGTTGAATGCGATGTGACCGTCGATGCCTACGCCGCCCATGAACAGGTTGATTTTGCCGTATGAACGGATTTTCTCTTCGTATGCTGCACAGTGAGCATCGATGTCTTCAGCTTGACCGTCTAGCAGGTTGATGTTTTCTGCTTGGATATCAACGTGGTTGAAGAAGTTCTCGTGCATGAATGTGCGGTAAGACTCTGGGTGGTTAGGGTCGATACCAACGTACTCATCCATGTTGAATGTTACAACGTGCTTGAAGCTAACTTCGCCAGCTTTGTAAAGTTCAATTAGCTCAGCATAAGTAGTTAGAGGTGTGCTACCAGTAGGAAGACCTAGTACAAATGGACGCTCAGCAGTTGGAGCGAATTTGTTGATCGAATCTGCGATATGACGAGCAGCCCATTTACCTACTTTTGCTTTGTTGCTTAATGGAATAAGTCTCATTGATTTTGCCCCTAGAAATAAAATTTTATAGTGTTCTGAAACATTAATTCGCATTATAAAATAAGTTATCAGGTTCCGCTATTGTTTTAGGTCAATTTTTTGCTTTTTTCGTTGTATCTGTGACTAGAACTCTCAAAATTGCACAATAATTGTATGGATATTTGGTGGCGTTAAACAAGATTAATACGCTTGTCATATACAGGAATGTTGATTTGATTCAGTGCCTGAAAGGGTCTGTGCGTTTCTGCAGATTTATAAGCTTTGGCGTATTAAAGAGCTGCTGCGTACTCACTGGCTTTGAGAGTATAGTTGAGGCGTGAAAAATAATGATGGCAATGTGCCACTATCGTGATAAAAGGAAGTTGTTGAGCGAGGTTCGAAGAATTTAGTCGGGTTAGACACACTTAGGGTGACTAGAATAGATGTTGATTCACGCTATCGCTATGAATTATCTATAAATATTGGTAAATCCGAACAGGTTAGCTAAACTTACCAACTAAGAAGAAAAAGCGAGCTTGAAGTGTAAACATTGAAGGAAAAAAAAGCCCAAAGTGATGAGGTATCACCTTGAGCGATTTTACTAATCTTCTAACACTAACTCACTTTCGTATTCTTCCCTAGGCACTTCGCCGCGTTTGCAGCCGTTTAGGGTATGAAAGCGACGGCGTCCACGAGCTAGTTGAATGTACTTCAACCAAACACGCTCTAACTTGGACTTTGCCTTATGAGGGTGAGACAACACTTTAATGAAGTGTTTTTCTTCTGCATTGATTGGTGCTAGTTCACCAGTTTCAAGTGCAAGCATAGTGTCACCAAACAAGGTTAGGATTTCCTCTTCTGACAGAGTAAAATCACCCGACTTAGCGAACCCTCGTGGGAATTTAATGGTGTCATAAAAACGTTTTTTTCCGTGACGGAATTCGGTCTCAGACATATCAGCCTCAGTAATGTGGTTAGATAGAAATTAGTGTTTATTGCTCACGCGAAAATATTGTTAAAAGGCTAAAATAGGAAACAAAACGTTTTTGCCTTTACGATAAACAATCCTAGATCGGCTAGTTAGCAGATTTATTACAGAGATGTATTTGATGGATGTGAAAGTATTTAGAACCTTTCTTGAGGTTGCAAGGGTGCGCCATTTTGGGCGTGCAGCTGAAAACTTGTATTTAACGCAAGCGGCGGTGAGTGCGCGAATCAAGCAGCTTGAAGGCTATTTTGATACTCAACTCTTCATTCGTGACCGCAATAACATCAAACTCACATCTTCCGGTGAACGTTTGATTGGTTATGCTGAAGTGATGGTTTCCACCTTACAACAAGCGAAATTTGAGCTGTCGTTAGAGAGTGGTAAAGCCTTGCAGTTAACGCTGGGCGGCACGCCGAATATTTGGGATGCGTATCTGCAAAACTGTTTAAGTGTTGTGACCGACTCTTTTGGTGGTTATGGCTTTATGGCAGAGGTGATGGGGCGCGAGCAACTGAACCGTAATTTGTTAGAACGAACCTTAGATATGGCTTTCGCGTTCGATCAGATCAAAGCGGAAGAGCTGAACTGTAAAAAAGTCGCTGATTTGGTTTTGGTGTTGGTATCAACGCAGCAAGATGACCTGGAATCTGTATTCCAACATAAGTATGTGTATGTGGATTGGGGAACGCGTTTTGGTTCTGAACACGCAGAACGTCACCCTAAAGTGCCAGCGCCGTATCTTCGTACCTCTACGGCTCGTATCGCCCTTGATTTCATTTTAGAGAAAGGTGGTAGTGCATATCTTCCGGTATCTCTAGTTGAACCTTTTATCGATTCGGGTCAGCTGCACAAGGTGAAAGGGGTGGAAGACTGGTATCGCCCAATTTATCTGAGTTACCGCAAGAGCAGCACCTCGGTGGAGGCGATCATGCAGGTTGAGAAATTGGTTAATGAGATTGACCCATCGACCGCTTACACGCTGCAACAAGCCGCTGAACAAGCTCCTGAGTAACGGCATTTGCTATAACCATGTTTAGATTAAATAAAAAATGGCTCCTAACTAGTTATATAGTTGGGAGCCATTTTTGTTTTAAACCAGAGATGTACTTCTTTTCGGAACTAGAGATCGTTTCTCATTCCAATAAAATCGTTTAAGCCTGGTATATCTAGCCCTATTTTAAGGCTCTATAGTGTTAACACACTTATAGGTTCATTAGATTCTCAATAGACTCTTCGAGAGAGTGTGACATGTACGAATGGATTGTGTGGCCATCCGTTGCGTCAATCTCAATCTTAGAAATCCCGTTATCTGCTTTGTTTTCAAGAAAGCAAAGAGATTGCTCGACTGATTGACTGGTGAGAACCTGTTGGTTTGATAAAACAATACGACATGTGTGTAGAACCATAGCCTTTTCCTTTTTATATTCGATAGGTCTCTGCATCTTGGCGTGCTAAGTACCGATCGTTGACGTTGTGAGAAGAATGCCTTCTCTAGGTTAAATTTAGTCGAATTGAATAAAATTAAAACCCTTTTTTGTGATTTATCTAACCTTCAGTTCCGAAAGTGGCTAGCGACTATGGTGGTTCACGGTAAACTTTTAGTTATCGGATCGAAAGCGATGGCAAATGGGAAGAGTACAGCATGTCGAAAAATATCAATCACAACAGCACCTTAACGAACGAGCAGTGTCATCTGGCTCGATATGCGCGAGATGCTCGCTTTGATGGAATGTTTTTCACAGCGGTGAAAACGACAGGGATATTTTGTCGCCCGATTTGCCCAGCAACGCCACCTAAAGAGGAAAACGTCGAATACTTTTCCCATCAAGCTCAGGCGCTAAAGGCTGGGTATCGCCCTTGTTTACGTTGTCGACCAGACAGCGCACCTTTTTCTCCAGCTTGGAAGGGCGTCGAAACCACTTTCTTACGTGCGATGCAGTTGATTGATAATGGCGCGCTGAATTCAGGATCTATCGTCGATCTTGCGACCCGTTTAGGCATTTCTGATCGTTACTTGCGAACCTTATTCGACAATTACATCGGTGTGTCACCCAAGCAATATAGTCTTTATAGCCAGTTGATGTTTGCTAAGCAGTTGCTGCACACCAGTAGCATGAGCATTACCGATGTAGGTTTTGCGAGTGGCTTTAATAGTACACGTCGTTTCAATGATGCCTTTCAAAAAGAACTGCAGCTTTCGCCAAGTCAAATTCGGCGGGCAAAGCTAAGTGATAGTGTGAGTAATCATATTCAGCTTGGTTTTCACGGTCCTTTGGATTGGAAGCACCTGTTAGCTTTCTATCGACGAAGAATGATTGAAGGCTTAGAAGAGGTAGGTGAGGACTATTACCAGCGCACGGTAAATGTGAACGGGTCGAAGGGCTGGTTCAAGTCGACTCTGGCTAAAGATAACCGCTTGGATATTGAATTTGAGTTGGACGATATAAGCCATTTAAGAAGCTTGATTGCGAATATTCGACGTATGTTCGATCTTGATGTCGATATTGCAAAGGTCGAGGCCTTCTTTGAGACTATCGATCCTAACTTGGTGGCCAAGAGTGGTATCCGTATTCCTGGCGTGTGGAGTGCTTGGGAAGCAGGAGTGAGAGCGATTCTCGGGCAGCAAGTCTCGGTAACCGCAGCGATTGGCCAGCTCAACTTATTGGTTAAAGAGCTTTCTGATGCATCCGAGAAAGCGTATTTCCCAACGCCTAAGCAGATAGCGGAGGCCGATGTTAGCTTTTTAAGAATGCCGGGAAGCCGCAAAGAGACCCTAAAGCGTTTTGCCGAATACATGGTCGACAATGAAACTGAGCATCCTTCTAAATGGATTGAGCTAAAAGGCATTGGGCCTTGGACAATTCAATACGCGCTGCTTCGCGGGTTAAGCGAGCCTAACCACTTGTTGGTTGGTGATTTGGTAGTGAAGAAGTTTATTGAGCATCGACCTGCCATTAATACAGAGAGTGTTTCACCTTGGGGGAGCTACGCCACGTTCCATTGCTGGAATCAGTCTTAATAGAAGCAACCCGCGAACATGAGCAATCCACAAACATTTGCAGTACCACGCTGGGAGATATTATGGCTAACCGTTTTACATATTATGAGAGCCCATTGGGAACCGTAACTTTACAGGCGAACAATGAGGGCTTGCTCGGCCTTTGGTTTGAAACGCATACCACTAAGCCTGAACAGTTAGGCGTTCAAGATGATAGCTTTCCAATCTTTGTAGTGGCGATCGAGCAGCTTAATCGCTATTTCTCAGGCGAAGCTATCCAATTTTCTGTGCCGATCGCAGCCAAAGGCACTCCATTTCAGCAGTCGGTTTGGCAGGCGCTGACTACCATTCCTTATGGAGAGACTTGGAGCTATGCACAACTGGCTGATGCGATAGGTAATCCGAAAGCCGTTCGTGCTGTTGGCTTAGCGAATGGCAAAAATCCGGTTTCTGTGATTGTGCCGTGTCACCGTGTGATTGGCAAAAATGGCAAGCTGACGGGTTATGCGGGTGGTGTAGAACGCAAACAGCGCTTATTGGTAATTGAGGGAAGATCGCAAGACTAGAAAGCGATTTGGCAACGAGCCTGTCGTGATGCTGGCTGAGGCTTACGTAGCACTCAAGGACAAAGGCTAATAGTTCTTAAAATGTGACTTTGCATTAAAATCAACGCTTTCTGGAAAATATCTATTTGGTTGCATATTCTTTGACTATGTTCTCTAGGCAAGGATGCCCAAATGAATAGATTTCCCTTATTAATATCTGGCTGCAGCTGCGCATTATTGCTGACAGGTTGCTTAACTGATACCAGCCGACCTTTCGAGGTCCCACAACTTGTTATGTTTAAAGGCGTGTACGAGAACGCTGACAATGACAGCTATTTGTATTTCGAGTCGGGACAAGTGATTTATCAAACAACGAATAATTCCGTGACTCGAACCTATCGTATTGAAGGTGATTTGCTCAACATTAAGTTGAATTCAGCGAATAGCCGATCAGATTCTGGCTTGGTGATGCGAATACAACACGAAGGCGCGGTGCTAACCTGCAATCGGTGTCCAGCGATGCAGTTAAGCAACGTCTGGACACGCGTTGAACAACCTTTGAAAGGATCATCGAATTAGAAAAGCCCGCCATTTAGCCATAAGTGAGCAGCGATACTGACGGCATAGCCAATCATGATCACTGGCATCCATTTCAAGTGGCCAAAGAAGGTGTATTTGCCATGCGCTGCCCCCATTAATGCTACTCCAGCTGCACTACCAATAGATAATAAGCTACCACCAACCCCAGCGGTTAAGGTGATCAGTAGCCAGTTGCCCATCGACATTTGTGGCTCCATGGATAACACGGCAAACATTACCGGAATGTTGTCGACAATCGCAGATAGAATCCCGACCATAATGTTGGCCCAAATTGGATCCCATTGGCTATACATCACACCAGACGCGAGTTCCAAGTAACCAAGCAAGCTTAAGCCACCGACACACATCACCACGCCGTAGAAGAACAGCAAGGTGTCCCATTCGGCATGCGACACTCTTCGAAATACATCAAAGGGCACGACTGAACCGAGTCGTTTCAATGCCCCCTCATCATTATTGGCAATCGCCACTGCCTTTTTCTTCGCTAGTGAATTCGGTAAGGTCTTACGCAAGAAATACCCAAAGAACTGTAGATACGCCAGTCCCATCATCATGCCCATCACTGGTGGGAAGTGGAGCACGGCATGGAAAGCAACCGCAGTCGCGATGGTCATGATGAACAAGAACACGATGCGTCTAGCACCGCGTTTTAATTCAACGTGTTGATGAACCGTATCGGGTTGGGTTGTTGGTACAAAGTAAGACATGATCAATGCGGGGACGAGGTAATTCATTACCGAAGGAATAAATAAGGGAATGAACTCACTGAAACTCACATAGCCAGCCTGCCATACCATTAGCGTTGTGATATCACCGAAGGGACTGAACGCGCCGCCAGCATTGGCGGCGATCACGATATTCACACAGGCTAGGTTAACGAATTTAGGGTTAGAACCTGCGACCTTAAGAACTACTGCACACATCAATAGAGCTGTCGTGAGGTTGTCGGCGATAGGTGAGATAAAGAAGGCCAGAATACCGGTTAACCAGAACAGAGAGCGGAAATTAAAGCCTTTGCCCACCATCCACGCTTGCAGTGCATCAAACAGTCTTCTCTCTTCCATGGCGCTGATGTAGGTCATGGCGACGAGTAGGAAAAGTAACAGCTCGGCGTATTCGAGTAAGTTGTGTTCGAGCGCTTGTTTAGCCACTTCAACAAGGTTGTACTCTTGGTAGGTAAAACCGATGATTATCCAGATCAGGCCTGCCGCAAGTAACACAGGTTTGGATTTCCGGAGTTTTAGGTACTCTTCCATCATCACCACAATGTAGGCAATAACAAAAATGGTCAGTGATAGGTAGCCAACAAATGAGTTAGTTAGCTTGAGAGGCTCTCCTAACTGAGAGGTAGTCGCGCCCGCAACCGAAGAAAAGAAGAATAAAGAGAAAACAGCAGAAAGCTGGATACCTAACATGGATTACGCTCCGAAGTTAATAAGTTATTAACACGGGTAAAAGCGTAGACCTAAATAATCATGTGCAGTGTGATAGATATCTTAATAATTCAATAGATTATAGTGAAAGCAATAGACTGTGATGAAAACGAAATACTTGTTTGAAGAGAAAAGAGAAAAGAGAAAAGAGAAAAGAGAAAAAGCTCTACCGGATTTAATGCCGATAGAGCTTACTCGGAATTGCCAATACTATGCAGCATTGAGATCAAACGTCAGTGTTTGTTCTGCAGCACATACTTCAACAGGCCAGCCATAGGATTGGTATTCATGCGCAAGTTTGTCCGCTACTACGCGAGATACCGTTGCAGTGATCCACATGCCTTTGCCCATTACTTGATATTTAAGCGTTCTCATTTCCATAGTCATCACCGTTCTCCTTTTATATTGGCAGCGCGAAGTCTATAGCACCTCTGAGGGCTGAAATTTCGAATCAAGCTCAAATGCTTTATAAAATGGCTCACTGTTTGAGCCTGGCTCAAAACTCAATCAACTAAGGGTAAACGGTTGTATTTTGGAAGCGAAGTCACCATTTAAGTGTCTGTATTATAATTGAATTAAAATTTAACAGAAAAGCAATGTAAGAGATCTCTTACAACATTACCAGAGATTACACTAGGTGAAAAATTTTCACTAGAAGCCAGATTTTTGTGGCGATTGTGTGCGTTTTTAGTTGCGCTGTTGAAGCAAGATTTGTTTAGTTTTGTATGTTAAATATTCTAATTTATTTAGCGTATGGTCCTGCTTTTAAATCCAAATCACAGTTTTATATGTTGCTGTGTTTCTTTTATTCAAACCGATACGCTATTTGATTTTGGTCATTAACCTTTCGCTCATTAGTTTGCACTATCTATACGTGTTCTGTTCCACATAAACGAGATGTATAGAGGTCCTTATGACTAATCCAACCAAAGCCGATCGTAAAGTCACGATCGGCAGCTATATCGCACTCGCTTTCGCGATTGTGTTCTTTTCAGGCTTAATGCAGTCCAATGAATGGTATGGAGTGTTCGATTTTACAACGCTCAACGGTTCATTCGGTAAGGTCGCTTACGATGTGAGTGAAACGGCCGATGGTATTCAAGCAGCAACGACGTCACTGCGTGGTAAAGGCGGTAGTGGTGCTCGTGACGGTTTCATTTTTGCTTTGACACTTATTCCGACCGTGATGTTTGCACTAGGTATGATCAACGTACTTGAGCATTACGGAGCACTGGATGCCGCTCGTAAACTGCTGACACCTCTGCTTCGCCCTTTAATGGGCATTCCGGGTAACTCAGGCTTGGCACTGATCGCTTCTTTGCAAAGTACCGATGCGGGTGCAGCGATGACACGTCAGTTGAAAGACGAAGGGCATCTAACTAAGCGCGAAACCGATGTCTTCACCATGTTCCAGTTTACGGCGGGTGCAGCGATCGTTAACTTTTTCTCTTCAGGTGCGGTGCTGTTCACTCTAACGGCGATGGATGGTTCTTTAGCGGTGACATCGTCAATTGGTTTGGCTGTAGCTGTGATGTTTATCTTTAAGTTTGTCGGTGCGAACCTGTTTCGTATCTACCTGAATATTACTGAAGGCAAAGAAGACAAACCAAAATCAGACAAAGAACAAAAACTGGAAGAGGAAGTAGCATAATGAGCGAAGTTAAAGCAAAGAAACCAATGGTTACTGATATTTTCGTTGAAGGTGCTAAGAAAGGCTGGGTTATTGCGACTACTTCTACAGTACCGAATGTTCTGATGGCGTTTGTGATCATCAAGGCATTGCAGATTACGGGCGCGTTGGATCTGATGGGCAGCGTATTTGCTCCAATCATGGCGGTATTTGGTTTACCTGGCGAAGCGGCAGCGGTATTGATCGGTGCGTGGATGTCGATGGGTGGCGCAGTGGGCGTGGTTATTACGCTGTTTGACCAAGGCATTTTGAACGGCAATCATATCGCTATTTTGGCGCCAGCTATCTACTTGATGGGTTCTCAAGTGCAATACATGGGTCGTATCATGGGACCAATTGGTACTGAAGGTCGCTACATCCCGGTGATGATCGCGATTTCGGTATTGAATGCCTTTGGTGCAATGTTCCTGATGAACATTATTTTGTAACGTAACTTTTAACGGCTAGCTACTAATCGCTTTTCGGCGTTATAAAAAAGGAAACCCCGTTTGGCTTTCACCAAACGGGGTCTATTCTTTTCGTAGCCATCCTGCTACTGCGCGTTACTTATCTTTCAATAGGTAACTAGTGCTCCCTGCATCGTTCCTTGACGTGGCTAAATCCTTTAACCTATCCAATTCATCGCCTTCCTAGCGGTGTCCTTGCAAACTCATCATCCAGATAAGCGGCTCTATCCTAGAGCATAACTTCCTTGCTGATAACTCATCCTAAGCCACCAAATCTTCATCCTGAAGATACCTAATCCGTTAGGCTTTTTCCTGTTCCTGCCAACTCCCTGTCGACATGTGTATTAAACACTGCAGAGGCTTTACTCACAATCCACCTCAAGCAAATAATCTGCAGGTTTATCCAAAGAAAACTGTGCGGACTCATACAAAACAAGGGCTTGGGTTTGTAATCTAGGATTTTTCTGCGAAGCTTGATTGTAATCTCTTACGTTTTTTGTGAGAGATCTCTTACACGTGCGAGGGCGTGAATGCTCATTATTTTATGAATACAGATACTATGAGGTAGCCCGCCGAATAAACTAACCAGTAGGAAATGATAATGGTTACAGCGTTATATGCTGCGTTGCTCACTTTGGTTATGCTATGGCTTTCCATTGAAGTGATTAAGCAAAGAAGAAAGAATCAAGTGGCACACGCAGATGGTGGTATTGAATCGTTACAAGTGGCTCGTTCCGCTCAAAGTAATGCTATGGATTATATTCCGATTACAGTGATACTGATGGCGTTGCTAGAGTTCAACGGTTCTAATGTGTGGCTGATCCATGTTATTGGTATTGCTTTTGTTATTGGGCGTATTGTTCATGGAAAAAGTATTCTTGCTCGCAGTCTAAAGGGAAGAAAGCAAGGCATGTATTTGACCTTTGCCAGCATGGTATCTTTAGTTGTCCTAAACTTAGCTTACCTACCTTTTGATAAAATGTTCTAGGAAGCATTATGGCGTTGCGCCTTCCACCTGCTTGGGCGATTGTCCTCGCAGGCTTGATACTCAACATCATGGCGATTGTCATGTCGAGCTTGGTGCTCGATAAAATTGAAGCTGAGAAAGCGGAATATAACGATCGAAAATTCGGCAATGTGTACTCAATACAGCTTGCTTGGAATACGATCGAAACCCTAGAGCGCAAGCGCGAAGCGATTCTTATTCACCTTGATAAACCAGAAACGGTGCAGCCTACCACTGTTCTTGATGAAGCACTGCGCGGGCAACTTAGGCGTTGGGTGAGTAGCGAAGTGCCAAATATCTCTTTGGCTAACTTGCCGAAACTTATGATGCTGATAAACAGTGCTCAAGAATCGCAACGAACTCGAATCGATGACTACTATTTGGATAACCTGACCTTAGTTGAATTAATCCAAAGGCTTGATGAGAAAATGGCTTTCTATAAGAATATTGCCTTGTTTCTTCAGGTGTTTGGTTTGGCGCTTATCTTAGCTCGTGACCTCGCTAGAAGACCTTAGTCTTTAACTTTATTTCCTCTATTTACTTGTCTACTTTTACCGTTAGCGAGACTCACTTGGCAGGTTAGGATGCTGTTGGCCTTGGTACTTTGGTAACTGTTCTTTCAGTCCCTTAAACGTGCTCAGTGCACTGCCTATCGATAACTTGTTCATCAACCAATTCGGTAGGATGCCACCTGCGTTCGCATAAGCGGTGTAGGTGATGTAGGTATTGCCATTAGTCAGCGGTTGCAGTGTCCAAAGTGCGTCCACATCATAGATTCGAATGTACCCCGACTCTTTCGCCAAATAGTTCGACGCATCCTTTATCGACAAGACAAATTGCCCATCCTCGATACTGTATTTTGAGTAAGTCACCATGTCTCTATCTCTGGCAGGCCAAGGTGCTTTGAATTGGGTATAGACGATGTTTTCATCTTCAGATATCTGCATCAACACACGGCTTTGCGACACATTATCTATCCAGTTTGGCACGTTCTCGCTGTCTTCAAGCAACAACAGAAAACCGGAGTAAGTGGTGGGCGTTTGCATTTGCGCTCGTATTTCGACCAAGCCTTCACGGTGTGGCCTTTTATCAATCATGATGCCATCTTCACTTTTGACGAACTGCCATGGGTTGGCATAACTCAGTGTCGATAGGGCGCAGAGGCCGAGTACCAAAATCCTAGGTAATGTCATTATTCTTCCATAAAAAGAAAAGCTTATCTGCTAGGAGTATAGAATAAAATGGGCTTGGTAGGTGTTACCTATCGCTTTGGGTTCACCTCTTTTGGAAAAATCACAATGAAAACGGAAGCGTTCGGCCGCTTCCGTTTTATTCTTGGGTAATGGATAAGTGCTGTAGGCGAGAACTTAGAACTTAGAACCTAGAGCTTATAGGCTTCTACGGTTTTGATGGTTGTCCAGTTGCTGTTAGCGTCTTGGATGAACTCTTGTGTGTTCTCCAGCCAGCGTTTTTGAACCGATTTGTCTAAGTTCAGATACAACTTCCCATCTTCCACCTTCCAAGCGAGAGGGTCGGTTTCAAACTTCTTACCCATCGCTACCCCAAACGCGCAGTAACCGCCATATTGAGGGGCATAGGCTTCTGGATTGGCTCGAAATTCATCTCTGTTTTCACTACTCGCAAAGTTATAGATCGCATTCTTGTAGGTCGCTGTGAACTCTGATGTGCCTTTTACTGGGCCTTCATTGGCAAAGTAAGCGACAGGGTCATAACCTTTAATCGCGAGATCATTGCTGTCGACACTCATATCAAGGTCTGCTGCCATTAACGAAAAGCTGGTGCCTAGTAACGCGGCCAATAGAGTGATTTTTTGACTGGTCGATTTCATGTGTGACATATCAAGTTCCTTGTCAGTGTTGGTTATCTTGTTTGAAATAATTTAGCCCACTCGCCCGGTCTATAGAGGGACAAAAGAACTAAAAACTAAGCGAATCGTTCGGAGGATGCATGGATCTGCTTTCACAATTAATGGAACACTTCTCGATACGCACTGGCGTTTTCTATTCAGGAAACCTGTGTGGAGTATCGTCATTTAACGCGCAACAAGGTAAAGAGGGGCATCTTCATGTATTGAGCGCAGGGGAGTTGAGCTTGTCTAGTGCTCACACGGAACACCGGCATTTGTCGCAGCCTTGCATTGTTTATCTGCCGAATAGCACACCACATGCGATTGAAGGTGTGGGAGACGGTGCGGAGGTCGTGTGTGCGAACGTGGAGTATCGTTCAGGGCAGATGAATCCTTTATTGTCGGCTCTGCCAGACGTGATAGTGATTCCGTTTGAGGAGGCACCTAGCTTAATGCCAGTGATAGAGGTGTTATCTAATGAATCGAGCCAAGAATCGTCGGGGCAGCAGTACTTAATGGACAAATTGAGTGACGCCTTGATGGCTTTGATTTTTCGTCATCTCATCGAACAACAGAAAATTGATAGCGGCGTTTTCTCGGCTCTTGCTCACTCACGATTGGCTTCGGTGGTCACGGCTATTCATCGATTACCTGCTCGTCATTATTCGATCGCCGAAATGGCGTCACTGGCCGCGATGTCTCGCACTCAGTTTATTGAAGCGTTCAAGCGAGAAGTGGGTGAAACGCCGGGAGACTATGTGCAAAAGTGGCGAGTCTCTGTAGCTCAATCTCTGTTATTGCAAAATAAGCCGATCAATTGGGTTGCTGATGAAGTGGGCTACAATAGCTACTCAGGATTCTCACGTGCTTTTCAACATGTTGCCGGAGTGTCGCCGCGTCTTTGGCTGAAGCAAAATGTGTCGTGAAACGCCGGGCAACCTTACGCGATTTATGGCTATTCGCATGAGGCTGGCCTATGTTTTAGCGGAAATTGAGCGTAGTTTGTTCATTTCTCGAATGACGGTGTAAAAAGGTGGACTTTATAAGCTCGTTGTAACATCCTGCCCGTCCTATTTTATCAGACATCAATGAGACGAAGTGCCTGCTGAACATTATTCAGCCTCCCGTATCTCATTAAAGCACTAAGGAGTTCCACTTGAACCTATTTGTAAGAGACCTTACCGTTATCGATTCTTCATACATCTGTGAACACAGAGGGGTCGTAGGAGATAGTTGGATTTTAGATGTCACCATGTCTGGTGAACTTAATGAAATGAGCATGGTGCTGGATTTTAGCAAGGTCAAAAAGCAGATCAAACAGCTTGTCGATGAGCACGTTGATCACCGTTTACTGCTGCCAATGCAAAGCGCTGCAATTGTTCTTCAAGCGAGCAAAGCTGGCTACTCTAAGGTTGATGTGTTGCGTGGTGACAAGAGCCTTCATTTACATTGCCCTGATGAAGCGTACTGCCTTATTGATGCAGAAGCGATCACTATCGAGAGTGTGACCGCACACGTTTATGATATTCTTCGCGATAACCTGCCAAGTAACGTCACAGGGTTAGAGATCACCCTTCGTCATGAGAACATTAATGGCGCGTTTTACCACTATACCCATGGTTTAAAAAAGCACGATGGTAATTGTCAGCGTATTGCGCATGGCCACCGTTCTCCAGTCGAAATTGTGGTCGATGGTCAGCGTGACGAGCAACGTGAACAAGCATTTGCTCAGCGCTGGGAAGATATTTATTTAGGTTCTAAAGAAGACCAAGTTTCGGTCTCTTCACTTAACCTGAGTGAACACGCGCAAAGTGCTAATGATGAAAGTCACTATGGCTTCAGCTACACGGCGCCACAAGGCGAATTTGAGCTAGCGATTGCTAAGAGTGAGACTGAAATTTTACCGACCGATACCACGGTAGAATTACTTGCGGGCTATATTGCGGACCAAGTTGAACCGAGCCTAGCAGAGAACCAATCACTACAAATTGTGGCTTATGAAGGGGTAGGTAAAGGCGCGATGGCGTTCCGATAACACCTCACGAGAGAGAATCTCAGTTCTAATATGATGAAAGAAAGGCAAGATATTCAGTTATCTTGCCTTTCTTTTTTGTTGCTCTTTAAAACTGATTTAGCGAAGTAGCACGCGTCGCAGTGGTGTTTTCTCGATCCCAGCAACCAACCCGAAGCTCAACAATACGGTACCAAAAAATACGGTCACGTCTTTTGCTAACTCAGTAATCCCCAATACTCCGCAGACATTGAACAGCACGATAATGATCAGCAAATGACAAACGTAGATGCCTAACATACGATTCGAGATCGCGCGAACCCACGCATAGTCGCCGATGTTTGGATTAGCCAAAAGCCACATAAACACGCCCATTCCCCATAGTGCCGTACCAAACAAGAAATCATTCATGTTGAATCCGACGTCGAACGTGGTTAGCCATGCCCCCTCAGCAAAGTGAATCAACATGCCTAACACTAATAACACCAACGCTTTGGTTGACGACACCTTCCATTGATTCTGACGAATGAGGAAGCCTAAGGTCACCATTAACGTGCTAAAGAACGGGCCGTTACGAGTAAAGAAAGGTGCGCTCAGGTCGGTTAAGTTCGCGTAGCTGCCCGCTAAAACACCATAGACGTAAAGCAGAATAGCCGTTGGTAATAGCAGTTTGTCGAGTTTCATTTCGACCATTAGAGCGATGAGCAAAACTGCACACACAAGTGCAGGAATAAACCACAAGTGCACCAACCCACCCTCTAAGAAAGAGTTGAGCGGGGTGTTCATTAAAAAGCCCCAATAGCCTTGGCGTTCGCCTAGGTAACCGAACTCTTCCACCTTCGCGAGGTTGAATGGCATGACTAGGCAAATGATGCTCCAAACCAACCAAACCTTAAGCAGTGGTTTAGAGTAGTTGACCAAGGTTGTCCAAGGCGATGCGGTCAGCTTAGGTTGAATCAGATAACCTGAGATAAGGAAGAAAAGTGGCACAGCGAAGCGAGCGGTTTGGTTAAGCACATAGCCAATCCAAGGCACTTCATCGATTTGCCAATAAGTAAGTGCCATTTGGCCATGTAGGCCAATGATCGCCAAGATAGCAATCACTCGACCCAACTCAATACTGGCGATGCGTTGTGAAGGCGTATGTTGAACGGAAGACATATCAGATCTCTAAGAAAATTTTCGTAGAATCTAACAGCCTTTTTATTGAACCAGTTAGCGCTAAATCAAGGGTTGCGACCTTTGTTTTAAGGCTTATCTTGATTCTTTGAAGCCTGTCGCAGCTATATTAAATCCATTGCAGTAAGTGCAAAAATGCCAAGCGTGCAAGTGATAAGTGAAACGACGGTGGTGAGCGCGATAATATTGGCAGCCAATGTTGAATTCCCGCCCATCGCACGTGCCATAACATAGCTCGCAGCAGCGGTCGGTGCGGCGCTCATCAAGAAGATAAGGCCAAGATCTAATCCTCTAAAACCAAAGAACAGGGCAGCAAGCGTGATCAGTAGCGGAGCTAAAACCAGTTTGTATCCGGTAGAGAACCAAGTTGGGCCCTTATCTTTTTTTAGTGAGCGTATATCAAGCGACCCTCCCGTGCACAAAAGGGCTAACGGTAACGTCATGTTTGCGAAATATTGCCCTGCATCAGTCACCATTTTCGGTACTGGGATCGATAGTAAGTAGAACAAGACACCTGAGGCGATCGAGATAATCAAAGGGTTTTTGGTGAGTGTTTTAACGATTACTTGAATGGCTTTGTCACCCGACTCCTGGCCCTTTGGAGTGAGCGCGATAACGGCCTGAATATTATAGAGAACCGTCAAGGAGGCGACATAAAGTGCTGCGAGTGCGACACCATCGTTGCCGTATATATTGGCGACGTAAGCAAGCCCGATAATAGCAGTGTTGGCACGAAATCCACCTTGCACTATCACACCTTGGTCTTGAGGCTTTTTAAAGGTAATTTTAGTGCTGACAGTGGTGAACACGAAGAAGGCAAGGTTGGCTAATAAGCCAAAGATGACGAGCTTTCCACTGGCGGCAAAATCGTGGTTAGATTGAACAATGCTGAGGAATAACATCGCGGGTAGAGTGACTTGAAACACCACCTTGGATGCGACATCAATGAAATTGTCATTGATTAAGCCAATTCGCTTGAGCATGACACCAAGAAACAGCATTAAACAGATAGGGCCCGTTACTGACGCCGAAAACGCAAACTGTTCCCAAAGTGTGTTCATTCTTCTTCCTTTGTTAGTCGATTTCAATTTCCTTGAATACTGTCGCATTTTTCCACAATTATTAGACAAGAGAAATTAATTCCCAGTGGTTAGGCAAAAAACTTTGAAAAAAAGAACGAACGTGCTAAAAATAAACCATCAGATTTATCATTGGTGAATAATGAGCAAAGGAAAGATAACCAAAGAGTATATTTTGAGTCATGCATTCGCGCTTGCGAGTGAGAACGGGCTTGAGAGTTTAACGATTGGTGAATTAGCCAAGCAGTGTGGTATGTCTAAGAGTGGCTTGTTTGCACACTTCAACTCTAAAGAGAACCTGCAACTCTCTGTACTCGAATATTCCAACGCCATATTCACCGAAAGAGTCATCATTCCGGCGAGAGAGTTGGGCGACGGTGATATTGAAGCCAAGCTTAAACAACTGCTCGATAACTGGTTGGGTTGGAATCATTCATTCCAAGGCAGCTGCATGTTTATTGATGCTTGGAAAGATGCAGGCAGTGAAACGTCTGTGATTCAGAAAGCGCTGCAGAAAACCATTTCAGTGTGGATTGATTACTTGACGATTCAGGTAGCAAAAGCGGTGGAGAGCAAGCAGTTTAGAGCCGAACTAGACCCAAAACAGGCAACCTTCGAGTTGTACGGTCTCTACTTGAGTGCGAATTTGTTCTATTCGTTGCGAGGCCAACAAGCGAGTCACACCCATTTTTGGAGTGGTGTAGAGCGCTTAATTGCCAGCTGGAAAGCGGTTTAACGAGTAAGCCGTTTAGTTCGTAAACCACTTAGCTCGCAAAACACTTAGTTCGCAAAACATAGAGTTAGAAAAGCATGTGAGCTTTGCTGATGTAAGGTCTAACAATTTTAAGAGAAGTGGCGGCAAGCAGTCATAAAAAGCGCTATCGCCATTTTTTATATTAATAAATAGCACGGTCGTTCGATTTTTCGGGCCGAGCTCGATCCGCCAATGATGATGGCGATACAAGGAACGGTCATGAGTGACAAAATCTATTTTAATACATCGAACAAATTCAGCTTCAAGCGCAGTTTAATTGGCGCAACAACCAATCTTCATTACATCCTAGCGCCGAGTCATGCGAAGAAAACAGCACGTAAGCTGCTGCTCACTCCAATGCGTACTGAGCAAAAAAATGCTGATCCCCAAGGGCTTATCAAGAGTGAAATTGAAGGTCGTGATGGCGTTTTAAAAACCTATTCTTTAGGTACAGGGCCTGTTTGGGTGCTGACTCATGGTTGGTCTGGCACCGCGAGTCAGTTTTTCCCTCTGATGGAACATATTGCTGCTAAAGGTTTTACTGCCTTGGCTTACGATCATCCTGCTCATGGTGGCAGCGATGGTGTACATGGTCATATTCCTGCGTTTGTGAACGGTCTTGAAGCGATTCTAGATTCGGTGGGTGAGGTAGCTGGTTTGGTCGGTCATAGTATGGGGACGGCTTCTGCGTTGGAATGTAAGCACGTTAAATTGGAAAATAAGCCACTATTGCTGATTGCACCTGTACTGGATTATCTAGAAAACCTATTTGGCAGCGTTGCGCGTTCTGGCTACTCAATGAAACTGTTCGAGGCTGTAGTTGGAGAAGTCGAAGAGCAGTTTAACTACCCAATTCAGTCTGTTGATCCCTATGGAAAGCTAGCGCTTCGTGAGTCTCAAACGATCATCGTTCATGATGAGCAAGACAAGTTTACTAAGTTTGATGTGTCTCAGCGTGCGGCTAATGAAATGGGTCGCGTTACCTTGATTTCGACTCAAGGACAGGGCCACGGGCGAGTAATGAAGTGCCCACAAGTGTTCGAGAGCTTTGATAACTTAATTGGCTAAGCACAACGAGCGCAAGTCAGTAGGACGCCAGTAAAGAGATCGTAAGCTCAAAGCTAAGAAAACAAACATTAAAAAGGCCAACCAGATATTCTCTGGTTGGCCTTTGCTTTTAGTTGCTTAGTTAGCTTTAACTAATCTTGTCCTTAGTTAGCACAGCTTGCTGGGCCGATCTCTTTCCACACACCCCATTGGCCTGTCGTTGTTGGATCTTCACCTGTTGTCCACCATTTCGCTTCCCAAACCTTACCGCCTTGAGTCACTTGGTCGCCACCAGTGTAGACCGCACTTGAATCCCAAGCGTTAGTACACGTGCCACCGCCTGTGGTTTTCTTGAGGACTTTCACTGATGCAGCCGCAACTGATGTATCGGTACCATCACTCACTGTCACTGAGAAGTTCAGTACCGTATCTTGCGTGTATTCAGCCGCGACAAAGCTTACCGAAGCGCCTTGTACTGTTGCGTTGATACCTGCTGGTACATCCCACGTGAAGGTTAATGTGTCTTGATCCGCATCGCTAGACGCTGACGCATCAACCACAACAACGTCACCCGCATTGACTTCAGCCGGAGCCGTAACCACTGCAACTGGCGCTGTGTTTACTGGGCCTGTGTCTTTAGGGGTTACCGTTACAACAACTGTGTCTGTTGACGTTGCGCCTTCGTTGTCTGTTACGGTTAGGCTGAATGTTAGAGCTTCTTGTTGTGCGATTTCAACAACATCAAAGCTTGCAACAGCTGCATTGGCATTAGCCAGTGTTACGGCAGTTCCGCTTACTTGTGACCAAGCGTAGCTCGCAATTGTACCGTCGCTGTCTTTTGAAGCGCTGCCGTCTAGAGAAACAGAAGCTGGGCCTTCAACGGATTGGTCGGCACCTGCAGCTGCCGTAGGTTTGCGGTTGACAGGATCTGTTGTACCGCCAGCAAGACCTTCATGCATTGCATTCAGGATATCGCCGTTATCTGCATCAATTTCCCAAGAGAATAGACCTGCAAGACCAAGACTACGAACGTACGCGCCTTTTGCTTTTACCGAGCGGTCATCATCAAATGTGATTAGCTGACCTGAGGTGCGATTCCAAACGTAAGGCGCTTCTGCCATTTCGTCGTAGCCGTATTCGAAGCCATTGATCCCTTGGTTGTTCGCACCAAGCATGTTCTCCTTAATGCCTTTGTAGTCGATAACGCCATCTTCCCAGACACCTTGTGCAGAGCTGCCTTTCAGTTTGCCGTTACCAACACCTGTCATAGGGTCACTAGGATCTGAAAGTGATGATGGCAATACGCCTTCCCAACCACGACCGTACATCGCTGTACCAACAACAAGCTTGTTGGCTGGAACACCTTGCTCAAGAAGCAGTTGGATGCCGTTGTCTGTGGTGTAAGCAGGGCCAGTGTACGGTTCACCATTTTCATCAATGCCTGAGCCATCACACTGACCAGGGCGCATGAAGTTACCGCAGTTCAATGCTGTCTGGTGACCCAATACGTTATTCCAACCGCCGTAGAAGTCATAAGTCATCGCAAAGATGTAATCCATGTATTGGATAGCATCTCCATAGTTCACGTCTTCAATTTTATCGTGGCCAACACCGATGGCTGATGTGAGTTCGTAAGTGCGACCATTTTCAGCTTCTAGCTCATCGAGCATCGCACGTAGTTCTGCCATCAGTGCTATGTAAGCAGGGCCATCGTTTACAGGATCACCAAGTTCGGGAGCTGCACCACCTCCACCAGGGAATTCCCAATCGATATCGACACCGTCGTAGAATTTCCATGTGTTGAGGAATTTCTTAACAGACGCGACGAAGGTGTCTCGGTTGGCTTTGGTTGTGAAATCAAAGAACGGGTCAGATAGCGTCCAGCCACCAATCGATGGGATGATCTTCAAATCAGGATTACGCTGTTTGAGCGCCATCATCATTGCGTAGTTACCCTTGATAGGTGAGCTGTATTCGTGGCCCGCTTGAGGGAAGCTCTTCTGGAAAGCGGCCCATGGGTCATGAATCACCACTTCGTAATCGTTAACACCCTGACAAGCTGTCATGAGTGCGTTGTAGCTGTTACCGCCTACTGATTTCACTGATTCGTTCGGACCACAAATTGGGATGAAGCCATAAAGGATATGGGTCAAGTTGTCAGCGGGTAGGTTATCTACCGTGTAGTCACGACCATAAATACCCCATTCAACAAAGTAAGTACCTACTACCGTGTTTGGATCTGTGTTGTATGACTTGTTGTTTGGATCCACATTCATCGCAAGTGGCGCTAAGTGGGAGCCATCGGTATCAGCGATGGTAATTTTAGCGGGTGCGCTCTTGCTACAACCAGTTTCGTCACACGCTTCAATTTCTATATCGAATAAGCCGCCTTGGCCGTATTCGAATGAAGCCGTGGTTTGGCTGCCAGTGATTGGGCCGGTGGCTACTTTAACGCCATCAAAGTAGATGTTGTACGTGTTTCCTGACGTTCCGCTCCATTGGTTGAACTTGACGTCGACCTTTGCTTTATCGTGATATTTCACCATCTGGTTGTAGCCAGAGGTGGTTTCCATCGCGAGTTCAATTTTGGAAAATTGCAGGTTGTTGGAACCGTACATGTCGATGCTAGGTGCTGTTGGAGCAGCTAATGCTGTACCAGATAGCGCTAGAGCAATGCTCGCAGCACAGGTATTTATACGAATCATACTTTTTCTCTCATTCCTTGAAGGTTACGAGAACCAAATGGCCCCATAAAACGGCTCCAGTCAGTTTTGAAGGAGCTTCCCAGTCAGTATTCGAGAGAGTTTTAATTTTATAACTGAAAATAAATCCGTTTTCGATGGACAACTAAAAAATTGTATCTTGTTACAATTCTGTTGCTTAATGAGTGAGATGCTGAGTCCATGTTTTATAAAATAAAACATCCTTCAGTAGGAAAATCTCACAAGTGAAAATTCACGACATGAAGTTATGAAAAGGTGCGACAAACTATAAGAAAATACTGTGAATTGAAGCAGAATCACAAAGTGAAGTGTGTTGAGCGAGCGAGGCCAATCGACGAGTAGGCTAATGCTTCTGGAAGCAAGGAGAAGAGGAGGTTTATCTTTTGAATTGCTCAGCTAGGGAAGCACGTCGTTGTTGCATGACACTATGGGTATCACCAATTGCAGTATTTTCGTAGCCTTCTTTAACAAATTGCTGAGACGGTACGCTTGGCTCTAGTCGCTTCAAGCGAGGTGAATCATAGGTGCCGCTGATGGTGTAAACGGTGGTTCCAGATCCTGTGTTGATCGTGACAATCTTACCGTCAAAATCGAATGAGGTAGTGATAAGACGATGATTCATCATCACACCTTTGTCTGAAAATGTCAGGATATCGGTGTTGTAAGGTGGAGCCGCAATCTCTATCCATGTGCCATAGACATTACTTGGACTGACAGATTGCTGGTGGGCTTGGTAAGCAAAGTAGCCGGCGGTGAAGGCAACCATAAAGCCAGCTAATAGGAAGCCGTAGAGTAACGAGTTGGCAAATAGGTCTCTGCTTTTAGTCGGATTTTTTGCCATTATTTCTTCATTTTTCGACTGATATTGTCTTAGATTCTATTAACTAAAATCTTAGTTTGCAAAAATTGTTATAAGAGTTAGAAGCAGGATCGAATGTTCTAATAGATTTGATTGCGTTAGTGGTTTTTTAGCCTTGCTCCTCAGTATTTACGTTATCAATGAAAGCGAATTCCAGAAATGCTTAAGCTATGCGTATTTATTTCTTGTAGGAAAGTCTCGAATTGGTTAAAACAATTATCACCTAAATTTACGCATAGGCTTACTCGGTGAGCTCAATAAGTGCAATTTGAAGATAACAAGGAAGTACAATGATTAAAGAAAATACATACTTTGAAGGTGGCGTTAAGTCGTTAGCGTTTAACCAGTCTGGTGCTGATGTGAGTGTTGGTGTAATGGCGGCTGGTGAGTACACGTTTGGTACTGCAGCTCCAGAAAAGATGACCGTTGTTAAAGGTGCTTTGATTGTAAAGCGTGTTGGCGATGATGATTGGACGACATACCAATCTGGTGAGTCTTTTGACGTTGCGGGTGACTCTTCATTCGACCTACAGATAAAAGAAGCGACGGCTTACCTGTGTGAGTACTTGTAATCAGGTCTAAATTTGTTCAATCAGGGCATCGTTTGTCTCTGCTTGAATAGAGAAAACCACGCTCTAGGAGCGTGGTTAAATAAGTGATAGTAACCGGCAGTGGATAGTGTCACTTGTTTTTGTAGTCATCAAATGGATGACCAAATCGTTGTTCGTTGCAAAATCTCTTCAATCTTCAATCTTCAAAGCTCAAAGCTCAAAGCTCAAAGCTCATAGCCAAGACATCAGTAAGTCTCAAACACACCGTTGTTGTAGTCTTGAATTGTCTGTTCAATCTCTTCCATCGAGTTCATGACAAACGGACCATAGTGAACAACAGGTTCATTAATCGGTTCACCGGAAAAAATCAGTACCCCTGAATCTTCCAAGCTACCCAAAGACAGCAAGTCAGCTTTGGTAAGCAGGGCAAGTTGACCTTGGTTGATCACTTTGTCGCCGATCTTAATACTGCCTCGGTACACGTAAGTCATGGCATTATGATTAACATTAGTCCCTAACGTAACTTTTTGCCCAGAATGAGAGCGCCAATCCGCAACGCTTAACGGCACACCTGTTTTCTGTAATGGCCCCTGCGATCGTAAAGCCTCTGAACCATCGTCTGTTTGGTTGTGCAGTTCAAACCCTCCGGCAATCACTCTCAACAAACCACTTTGTTCATTTTGATGTTCCGCGATGCTTTCATTTTGGAAGTCGTGATATTGCGCTGGCTGCATTTTGTGTGTCGCAGGTTGGTTTATCCAAATCTGAAAACCATGCAGCGCGCCTTCTTCCATCATTGGCATTTCGCTGTGAATAACACCACGGCCTGCGGCCATCCACTGTGCGCCACCGCTGCGTAGCTCTCCAACATTCCCCATATGGTCTTTGTGTTGGAAGTGACCTTGGAGCATGTAAGTGAGCGTTTCTATCCCACGGTGAGGGTGTGGAGGAAAGCCGCCAACATAGTCTTTGCTTTCATCCGATTTAAGTTCATCAATCATCAAAAATGGAGAGAAGCGCGTGTTATTAAAACCCGTGAGTCGTTGGATTTTGACACCATCACCGTCTGAGGTGGCATGGGCTGCAATCACATGATCTACTGCTCTTACATTCGTCATTTTGAAACCCTCATATACTTGAATAGCTGTAGTTTATGTAATTTGATTGAAAAAGAAGATGGCACAGCGTTGAGTGACTTATTCGAAAATCTTGAACAGGTAACAATATGAAATTATGTCTATACTTGAATAGAGAGTAGACCGCCAAGGAGGCCGCTATGGCAGTTCAGCAAAAACATGGCGAAAGGCATGGTCGGATGGGTTTTGATAACGACTTTACAACGGAGCAAAGTCAGCGTTTTACAGAAGTTGCAAACAGCGCGGTTAAACGCCGCGTCAAAAAACGTGAGATTGAAGCACCGTTTATTCAGTCGGCTAAGCAAGCTGCTTTTAAAACAGTGGTGAGGCGACCTAAAGGTAATAACCCAAACCGAACACGGCAAGTCATATGGATTATTATGATCGGGTTAGTGAGCCTTTGGCTTATGTACCTTGCAGGTTAGCAGCGCCGCTAAGTTATAGGGCTGGCTAGTGTTGACGGGTTTTTAATAGCGTAACATTGTTCCCTTCGACCTTTGCTTCAAGACAATCTTCAAGTTCAGAAGAATCTGACCCTGAGCAGGTTAGATTCGTCGGTAGTTCTTCTATCAAGGTTGATACTGGGTTGTCGTGATAATAAGCGTATCGGTTTTTTCCTGAATGCTTGGCGACATACATCGCTTTATCAGCACATCTCGTCAGCTCATGTAATTCTTGGGCGTCTTGTGGGTATAAAGCAACCCCAACACTTAGCGTCAATTCCTTGATTCTCTCGTTTGTCTGGCAACCACTTTCGAACAGCCCGCAAATCCTATCTAAAATACCGTCTAGATCTTTACGAGAGGGTACATCGTAGAGCATCAAAACAAACTCGTCTCCAGCAAAACGCGCAATCGAATAATCGTATTCATGGCTTTTTCTGTCTCGGGTTCGAATATTGTTGCTCAAGCGATTGGCAAAATGCTGCAAGACACTGTCCCCAACGTCGTGCCCGTAGCTGTCGTTAATGCCTTTAAAGTCATCAATATCCAAAAAGACCAGTGCGGTAAGTGATCGCTCACTATCCACCGTAATTAATTTTTCTGTCGCCCAGCGTTCAAAGCTCCAACGGTTAGCTAAGCCGGTAAGTTGGTCTCTGTAGGCCAGATCTTCGATGCCTTCTTTATACAGACGTTGGATATAACTGACGGCTTTGGTGTAGTAATAGGCGGATGTGTGGCACACCAAGCTCATGGTAAATAAACTAAGAATAAATCGATGGGTACTGTTAAAGGGTAAAGAAAAGTTGTTTGGCATGGCGGTAATCAAGGTGCTGATAAACAAGCAAAATGAGGTGCTGAAGATAATACCAATTCTGAAATCATTAATGAAAATGACCGCTGCTAGAATTGGGTAGAGCCAAAGTATTCGGTCGGGGATGGCGTGACTGTACAAGAATAGGATGACGCCCTGTACAAGAAGAACACTACTCAGTATCAATTCGGAATAATCAGAGTTGGCTACTTTTCTCACATAGAATGCATTGGAGATGGCAATAATCGCGAAGCACAGCTCGAAAATTGAAAGGGTATAGTGTTGGCCTTGGAAGTAAGCCCAAGTATAGAAAATGAACAACGCAGCGGCAGTCAGTGAAAAGGAGTGGACAATTTTTTGTTTACGGGTGGATCGTATGTCCGCCATTTCTTCTAGGTGTCTGCCGACCAGCCTTTTCATGTGATTTGTGCCAAAGATTTTGATAATGGTGTTAATAGTAGATTAAATAATGAGCTATGCGGAGGTTTAGATAGCTATTTAGTGTGATTGTACTCAAGGTTTCATATTAAAAAATAATCGACCGGTAATTAATCGTGATGTGTATCACTGACGGTGCAGACCCATTCGAAAATGAGACTATCAAGGTTCGAGTTATAAGAAGCGGCTTGGCGATTATCTACTTGCTTTCCAGAGAGTTACTCAACATAGTTTGTTGGTAAACAAAACTTAGAGAGGCTCATAATGTTAATTACCTTTAGTTGCAAGGCCCATGCTAGCGTCACGATGTTTGGGGAAGTCGGTCTTCAGTTCATCAAGATGCTTGGGCATAGCGGTACCGTCCCAGGTGCCATTGATGCTTCAGAAGTTTCTCAAGCTCTGGATAATTTACGTGCTTCGATCGCCTCTGAGCAGAGCAAGCAGGTAGAGCAAGAAAATACTGATGACGACAATGAAGAAGAGGTTGTTGAAGCGCCTGTTAATCTCGGTAGCCGAGCATTCCCACTGGTGGAACTATTAAAATCAGCCATCAAAGATGAGTGCGAAGTGATGTGGGAAGACGGCAGCGGTAAACGACTGTAGTACGATTCGTAAAAAGCCTATTGGCTCTATTTTAATAGGCATGAATGTTGAGTCAGTATCGGTCACACCTTGGGGGTTGATGGTGATGAATCGATACTGGCGCTTTGTTTGTTGCGCAGTGTTTGGCTTGCTTCTGTTTGTTTAAAAGGTTAATCAGCCTTGAGATGAGTTACTTTTGTTATCGTAATATCAATCCATAACAGATCGTAAACAAAGTGATGCTGTTCACGCTTTCTTGACTCCCAATTCTGAACTAAGAATTTTTCCTAGTTATTCTAAGACCCTCTCTCATGCGGTCGATTTTTAGACTCCTTATTATTTCACGGTCAACTAACAAAGATTGCATGGCCGCAATTATGCCGTGCAGACCTCACAAAAAATAAGAGAGTTCACAATGTTAAAGTTCCTAGATCAGGTTCGAAAACCGACACTGGATCTTCCGGTCGAAACCAGAAGAAAAATGTGGTTTAAACCATTCCTGCAATCTTACCTAGTGGTGTTCATTGGTTATCTAACCATGTATTTGATCCGTAAGAACTTCAATGTCGCACAAAACGACATGATTTCTACTTATGGGTTATCGATGACGGATCTAGGTCTTATCGGTCTGGGTTTCTCTATCACTTACGGTATCGGTAAAACCGTCGTTTCCTACTACGCCGATGGTAAAAACACTAAGCAGTTCCTGCCATTTATGCTTGTCCTTTCTGGTATTGCCATGTTGGGCTTCAGCTTCAGTATGGGTGGCGGCAGTGCTAGCTTATTCATGATGGTTGCCTTCTATGCATTGAGTGGCTTCTTCCAAAGTACAGGTGGACCTTCAAGTTACTCAACCATCACTAAATGGACGCCTCGTAACAAGCGTGGTTCTTATTTAGGCCTTTGGAATATGTCACATAACGTGGGTGGCGCAGGTGCTGCTGGTGTTGCTCTGTTTGGTGCAAACTACCTATTTGATGGCAACGTGATTGGTATGTTCGTGTTCCCATCGATCATTGCGATTGTGGTTGGTTTTATTGGTATGCGCTTTGGTAATGACTCTCCAGAAGCATACGGCTTAGGTACGGTTGAAGAGTTGTTTGATGAAGAAGTCAGCGAAGAAGATACCGCTGCTGAAGAAAATCAAATGACTAAGAAAGAGATCTTTGTTGAATACATCCTTAAAAACAAAGTGATTTGGTTGCTCTGTTTCGCGAATATCTTCTTATACATTGTTCGTATCGGTATCGATCAATGGTCTACCGTTTATGCGTATCAAGAGCTAGGTCTATCAAAAGAAACCGCGATTTCAGGTTTCACGCTGTTTGAAGTTGGGGCACTAGTCGGCACGCTAATGTGGGGTTATTTATCTGATCTTGCGAATGGACGCCGTGCTCTAGTTGCTTGTGTATCGCTTGGGTTGATTATCGTTTCTCTAGAGTTCTACCAGCATGCAACAAGTGAGTTCATGTACCTAGCATCCCTGTTTGTGCTTGGCTTCCTAGTGTTTGGCCCTCAGTTGCTGATTGGTGTTGCTGCGGTAGGTTTCGTGCCTAAGAAAGCAATCAGTGTTGCGGATGGTGTGAAAGGCACATTTGCTTACTTGATTGGTGACAGCTTTGCAAAACTTGGCTTAGGTATGATTGCGGACGGAACACCTATTTTCGGCTTAACAGGTTGGAAAGGAACGTTCGCTGCACTAGATACCTCAGCGGCTATTTGTATCGTATTGCTCTTGTTCGTTGCCGTTGCAGAAGAGAAGAAGATTCGCCACGCTAAGAAAATGCACTTAGCGGCTCAAAACGCCTAGCTTGTCTCGCGGACTTGTTTTCGCAAGCACAGTTTCGGGTAGATAGTCTCACGTGCTTTATTGCTTTATTGCTTTATTGCTTTATTGCTTTAAAGCTCGTGAGATCATACCAATCGTTAGTTCGATTCAGTATCATCTCTATCAATAAACTTAATTTTATATAGCTCCTGTTGGGGCTATTTTTCTTTCTTACTCTTAATTTTGGTTAATATCATGATTAATGTTGCGCTTGTTGATGACCACGTCATTGTTCGATCTGGCTTTGCTCAATTACTCAGTCTTGAAGCTGATATTACGGTCGTGGGTGAATTCAACTCTGCGGCAGAAGCGCGCCTCGGACTGCCAAGTTGTCACCCTGATGTCGTGATCTTAGATATCTCAATGCAGGACGAAAGTGGTTTGAGCTTATTGGAAGAGATTCCATCAGGCATTGCCAGCATCATGTTGAGCGTTCACGATTCTCCGGCGATGGTTGAGAAGTCATTAGAGTTAGGAGCCAAAGGTTATCTCAGCAAGCGCTGCAGCCCCGATGAGCTAATCCAAGCCGTACACACGAGCGCAAATGGTGGCTGTTATCTCACACCCGATATCGCTATAAAGCTTGCGACACCCATGAAGAATAAAGCCTCTTTAAATCAACTTACCCGCAGAGAGAGTGAAGTGTGTCAGTTATTGGCAACAGGGCTCGATGTAAAATCTATCGCCGTTGAGCTAGGGGTTAGCCATAAAACGGTGCATGTACACCGTGCCAATGCGATGGACAAACTCAATGTTAAGAACAACGTTGAGTTAGCTAAATTGTTCACACAAGACCAGTACTAATGCGTTCCTATCTAGCCACCTCCCTATGTGGGGTTTTTATGGCTGGTTGTGCATGGTTCTGTTTGTGGGTTATTGCCTTCTATTTCATTAATGACCCTGAGTTAGCCATTCTGCTTTTCCCATTTTCACTTCGACTGGGAATGACGCTGCACACTCGCACTCATTATTGGCCTGCTATCTATATTGCAGAGTGGGGGCTTGCTATCGCTTTAGCTTTACTGCTTGATGAGCCTCAATGGCTGACGATACTCATCGCCAGTGGATTGAGTATTCCTGCCACTCTAATTGCCAAGCGTTATTATTATGGTGACCAGAATCGTCACTTGTTAGTGATGGCGAGCTTAATCATGGTTACAGCATTCATTAATGTTGCAGTGGTGGGTTCTCATGTTCCGGCTGTTTACATGGTGTGGTTGGTGAGTATCACTGGCGGATTGATGTTGGTGCCGATGTGTTATCTGGTCTGGAACTACCTATTCCAAAACAAGTGGGCGCCACTGAGCTCTTACTTAATCAACAATGTCGTTGAGTTCAAAATCCGCCACATCGCTTTGTACAGCGTCTTGTTGGTCACCAGTATTTTGATTCAAACCAGCTTGCCAGATGAACTAAGGCGCTTCGCCCCATTCTGTATGGCTATCCCTATTATCTTGCTCGCCGTTCGTTACGGGTGGCAAGGTGCTTTACTGGCGACCCTGTTAAATAGTGTCGCGTTGATTGCTGCTCACAGTGGAACATCTAAACTCGAAATTACCGATTTACTCTTGTCTCTGTCTGCTCAAACCATCACCGGTATTTTGCTTGGCCTTGCGGTTCAAAAACAAAAAGATCTCAATGCGAAACTACGAAGTGAGCTCTCCAGAAATCAAAACCTTTCACGCCAGTTAGTGACAGCTGAAGAATCGGTTCGTCGTGAAATTGCACGTGAGCTGCATGATGAAATCGGCCAAAACATCACGGCAATTCGTACTCAGGCAAGCATTATTAAACGCGTCGATGCCGCTGAGATGAGCGTTCGCTGTGCGGGGACGATTGAGTCATTGTCTTTGAATGTTTATGACACCACCAAACGTCTACTTACAAAACTAAGACCTAAGATGTTGGACGACCTTGATCTAAAAGATTCTGTTGAACAGTTAATTCGAGAGATGGAGTTTTCGGATCACGGCGTTGATATCCAGTTAGATTGGCAAGGTGATTACTCGTGTTTGAGTGACACGCTCAAGGTCACTATCTTCAGGCTGTGCCAAGAATCCTTAAACAATGCCCATAAATACGCGAGTGCGAGCGAGATTAAAATTGAACTGATTTTAGATGATCAGGCTTATCTTCAGATATCAGATAATGGCGTTGGTTTTACAGCGCAAGATCTTCTCAAAGGAATGGGTGTTCGTGGTATGCAAGAGCGTGTTCAGGCGCTCGGCGGCAAGATGACAATTAACGCGAATGGCTCATCTTCGGGTACCAATATCAGCGTTACATTACCTAAAGTGTGAGAACGAATATGTTTGGATTTCTGCGCTCAGCTACGTCAAAGAGTCATGCTCTAACAGATGATGAAGTCAACCAGAGTTATCGCTACTGGCGTCTCCACATCATGATAGGAATGTATGTCGGCTATGCAGGTTTTTACTTTACTCGTAAAACCTTTAATTATGCCGCCCCAGCCATGATCACCGACCTTGGTTTGGACAAAGGAGATATTGGCTTAATTGGCACGCTCTTTTATCTTTCTTATGGTTTATCGAAATTTATTTCAGGCACGATATCGGATCGCTCAAACCCGCGCTACTTCATGGGGCTTGGCTTAATCGCGACAGGCTTGATCAATATAGCGTTTGGCTTTTCTAGTTCTTTGGCGGCTTTTATCTTGCTTTGGGTGCTCAATGCATGGTTCCAAGGTTGGGGCTGGCCATCGTGTTCGAAGTTATTGACGACTTGGTATTCTCGCTCCGAAAGAGGTTTTCGTTGGGCAATCTGGAATACAGCACACAACGTTGGTGGGGCGCTAATTCCTATTCTTGTGGGTTATCTGACGCTGCAATTCAGTTGGCGAGCAGGGTTTATCTGGCCGGGTGTGATTGGTGTTTTTATCGGTCTTATCGTTTGCTGGCGCTTACGTGACAAGCCCACCACCATGGGACTTCCGACTGTAGGGAAGTGGCGTCATGACCATTTAGAGTTGGCGCAAGAGAGCCATGGACAAGGGTTAAGCTATCGAGAAATCCTGAAAACTTACGTATTCAGCAACAAGTACATTTGGTTGCTCGCTTTTAGCTATGTGCTGGTTTACATCGTAAGAACGGCGGTTAACGACTGGGGTAACTTATACCTAACCGAAGAACACCATTACAGTTTGATCAATGCCAACGCTGCCTTATCTCTGTTCGAGATTGGTGGCTTTGTTGGTTCACTTGTTGCTGGATGGGGATCTGACAGGTTGTTTGGTGGCAACCGTGGCCCGATGAATATTTTGTTTGCCATCGGCATATTTCTTTCAGTCTCTGCATTGTGGTTGATGCCTTTGACCAACTTTGTGTTTCAAGCTGCTGGGTTGTTTTGTGTAGGCTTTTTTGTTTTTGGACCTCAAATGCTTATTGGTATGGCGGCGGCCGAATGCTCACATAAAGATTCTGCCGGGGCAGCGACAGGCTTTGTTGGCTTATTTGCTTACATGGGAGCAGCACTCTCGGGTTATCCATTAGCGCTCGTTTTAGAAACCTACGGTTGGAGTGGGTTCTTCATTACCATCTCTACTTGTGCTGCTGTTATCGGGTTACTGCTACTGCCTTTCCTGCAAGCTCAATCACCTCAGAAAAGTGCAGAGGCTCGTTCTGGCTTTTAAGGACCCTTCTCGATAACAAGATAGTCACCATTGTTTGCATTGTAGAAGCTTGTATCACTGCTGTAACCAGTGTGATACAAGCCGCTATCTTATTTTCGGCGCTTTCTATGCGTGATATTCAAATGTGACTCTTTTCACGCTTTTCATCGTTCTCACCTGTTTCTAAGAAATTTTCCTATTGCGTCTAAGACCTCATCTCATGTTGGTTCTAGCTGCTCTCTGTAGTCTTTCTAATTATTTACGTTATTAGAAATCAGCTCTCTGAATTGTGTTCAAAGGGCTCACTACGGAAAACGCCATGTCACTCAGCCACTTCTCAGAACACTCATTTTTCCCAATGGAAAACACCATCCAGAATTATGCATGGGGGAGCATCTCTTCGATACGTGAACTGTTTGGTTTTAAGAATGAGTCACAAGAGCCACAAGCGGAAGTTTGGATGGGAGCACATCCGAAAGGTTGCTCAATGGTCAAGCTGGACCAACATTTGGTGCCTCTCTCTGAGCTGATTAACAAGAATAAACCGGCCTATTTATCAAACGATATTGCGCAGGAGTTTGGTGAACTGCCGTTCTTGTTTAAGATCTTAGCGGCAGAAAAGGCACTATCGGTTCAGGTCCATCCAAACAAGCACCAAGCTGAGGTTGGCTTTGCGAGAGAAGAGCAAGCAAGAATCCCCCTAAACGCAGGGAACCGTAATTACAAGGATTCGAACCATAAGCCTGAATTGGTTTACGCGATCACTGAATATCAAGCGATGAATGGCTTTCGAGAGTTCGATGAAATATTAGGTTTGTTCAAAAAGTTAGATTCGAGCGAGCTGGCTGGTTTGGTCGATGAGTTTGGTAACAATCTTGATTCTCTAGGTTTAGAAACGTTTTTCCGTGACCTTTTAACTCTAGATGACCAACATAAACACCGAGCATTAGAGCAACTTCTGACTTATGCAGTCGCTCACCAAGATCAATCTGAGTTTACTTTGGTTACTGAGCTTAGCCATCAGTACCCGAACGACATCGGTCTGTTTTGTGTTCTGTTGCTGAACTTGATTACATTGAAGCCGGGTGAAGCGATGTATTTGAATGCAAACACTCCGCATGCTTACATTAAGGGAACCGGGCTCGAGATCATGGCAAATTCAGACAACGTGCTAAGAGCCGGTTTAACGCCAAAACACATTGATGTCCCTGAATTGGTCGCCTGCACAGAGTTTACGCCAATTCCGTTTGAACACTTGTTATTGGCGCCCTCCAAGCTGGGTCAATGTGATAGCTATGATATCCCGGTCAGTGACTTTAATTTCAATATCTTTCATAGCCCCAAGCAAGAAGAAGTCATCACAAGCGGCGCTGAAATTTTAATGGCAATCGATGATGAATTAACGCTAGTGAGCCAAAGAGGTGAGCACTTAACCCTTACGAAAGGGCAATCGGTGTTTGTTCCTGCTTATATTGGTCATTACGAATTAAGCAGCAAAGGACGAGTGGCAAGAGCGTTTAATTAAGGGAGTGGTCAGCTGGAAATGCTATCAAGTTTTGTGAATGGAGGTGTTGGCTTAAAGAGCTAATACGAAAAAGAACAAGCCAAATTCATATTGGCTTGTTCTTAGTATCTATCGATTATTGAATAGAAGGTAAGCTAGCTGCTTCCATATTAATCGACATGCTCCAAGATTGTTCCTCTCGAATGGACTTAATTGATCCTCGGTTTGTAAGCCAAGTAGTTTGAGTGTCAAGGGGACCATAGTCTTCGAACTGTGTTTTACTTGTTACCTTACATGCTGCAAAAGTACCTGCAGGTACAGTGATTTCCTCTTTACCTAGGTAAGTTTCTTGGTAGTTGAAGGTGGATAGAAAGTAAGTTTGCGCATCGATAATGTCGCTTAGTGAGGTCTCTACAGAAACGGTTCTTAATCCAGGGTACTCTGTTTCACCGAATTCACCGCTGATCTCGTCATACCAAGAGTCGTATTGTGATGTTAGCGGTGCATTGGTTGAGGTTCCGAAATCTACCATTTGATTGATGATTTTTTGGTTGTCAGCTATTACCGATGGTAATACGACCTTAGCCGCACCCCATCCCAATGAGTCATCAGAGTTAAAGCCTTCTTGACCTAGATAGTGATCTTCAGAGCTATATGAATACTCATACCCCATTAAAGCACCTTCCGAATCTTTGATATCGATACGCGTTTTTTCTAGGCTACCCGCTAAGTCAGAAATCCAACTTGGGAGCCCGGTGACTAACGTAACGTCATTCAGCCAAGAGAAAGTATCACCCAGATAGGTAAATTCATAAGTTAGGCTCTCGGTAACAGGATCTTCCTCCCACATAGGTGTGCGTTGTACATCGTAAACCGTGACGTCATTAGCTGTAGCAATGAACTCAGCATCCGGCAGCGAGTCAAGACAAGCCTGTAGGTTGAGAGGGTGTAAAGGTTGTGGTGTTAATGCGTTATCCAAAATGAACTGTTTAGTCGCTTCATCAAAAACATAAGCCTCACTGCCTGCATCTTCAACTTCCTTGTAGGTAATACGTACAAAGCCTTCGACTACAGACAAGTAAGCGGAGTTATCTTCTTTTTGGTAGTTAGACCATGTAGCTTGCGAGTGGATAGATTCAGGGATCGTAACTTGACGTAATACCTCGCCATTTACGGATTCATCTTTCCACGAACCGAGTTCTGACAATTTGGAGAATGTAGAATCAAAATTCCATGCTCTTGTATAATAAACTACGGTGCCGTTAGAGAGCAGCTGTGCAAATATTTCAGCACTTTCCATGCCTGCCATTGGAATTAAATCTGCATGATTGTTAGACGCTGTGTCATGACGGTCTGATTCATCTTCAGCAATGGTCGATGCCAAAGTGGCAAGCCATGTATCGCTGCCATTCTTAAAGGCGCTAATGCCGTTACACATGTTATTGAGCGCTTCATAGCGATCCGGAGCGTGCTCGGCACACCAATCACCTTTGTAAAAGGTATAAATGTTGTCGCTGATGTCTTCTACAGACAATTTATATGCGGTTGTGTTGTCAGGGAATTTTAAACCTACTGGCATAATGTTAGACCAAACGTTCTCATCATCCGTTTGATCCATGATGGAACGAACATTGAGCCCACTGATATCTAATTGCTTGGCGCTAGCAACTTCACTAAAAATCGAGCTTCTAGACTCTAGAGTTAAGCTGCCGTCTTCGTTCGGCTTAATGCTGGTTAAGGTATCATCGCTCGCTTCCCAACCGTTTTGTCCTAACACCATGCTATTTGTGTCAGGGGTATATTCAAACTCAACAAATTGCTCAGCAAAGTAATCATAAATATAACTGGTATCGGTCACTGAGTTATCTGCATCAGACTTCAATGTTCCATAGGCAACTACTAAATCTTTGCCAGTGTCATTATCGCCGCCAAACCAATTGATACCGTCTGTTTTGATAAGCTTCGCAAGGTCGGCTTGCTTAGAGCCTTTATTTGCCTCATTTTCTTTAATTTTATCTTCGAGATTAGAGTCATCAATGGCGATGTGATCGCGATTAATACTGCCAGCAAGATCGCTTGGGTTGAAGTTATCTCCAGCTGCTTCAATATTTTTTACGACTTCCTCGAGGACTCGAGTGACTTCTTCATTAATCAATGCGGTGAGTGCTTCGACAGAAATACCGGCGCCCGCTGCTGTTTCTGATAACGCATCCGTGTTCTCTGCCATGACTGAAGCGGTAACTTGAGCAACGCGGTGTAGGTTTTCAAAAGCCGCTTTTTGTGCATCGGCTAAGTCGTTATTGTTTTTGGCTTCGATATAATCTTGCGTTAAATCGAGAGTTGTCCCTAACTTCTCTTGAATAGCTGTTTTAGCTTCTTCTAACGAAGAACCACTCTCTATTTCATTTTGAATCAGAGTCGTTAATGGGCTAATAAACTCTGATTGTGGCGGAGCCGTTAAGCGGTAACTTTTGTTCAACACGACACCTGGGTTATCGGTATCGATGGTTTGTCCGGCAACCACTTCGATCAACAGAGTACCTTGTTCAAGTTGTTCTTGAGTTAGATTATCAATTGTAAACGAACCATCGTCACCCGTTACGGCACTTGGCTCATCCTTATCACAAACTTTATTACTGTTTAGATCCAAACACGCATTGGCTCCTACCAAGTAGCCATCAGCGGCCTTTGCTGTTAAAGACGCTGAAGTTGCTGTTGAACCGCCAGTATCAGTTGTGGAGCTATCTGAACTGTCGCTACCACATCCTGCTATCCCTAGGGCTATTGCCACTGCTAACAGTGAACGTTGACCATTCATGTTAGTTCTCCTATTAAGTTATTGATAAAAATTTACTACTCTGGAATCAATTGGGAGAATGTCATTGATAAATATGACTATTTATAAATTGAACACCATTGGTGAAGAATGTATCAAAACGGCGTGTAGTGAAAATAGCAGGAAAACTTATTCTAGAGACATATCTAATTGGCTGAGTTATATATGCGAGTGATATCTATGGTGAATGTTTGGTATTTGTAATTGATTTTATTGTCAATTGATCTTTTGGGTAAGTGGTTGTTATTTATAGATTCACGTATGATTTATAGGTGCTGATTGTCTGTATAAAACCCAGAGGTGACCATAAGTTGACTAATCAGTTTAAACTGAAACAATAAGTCGTATTTATAGAAGTGTGTTGATCTAAAGGAAATTTGATGAGCTCTTATTCTCACGTTCGCAGTTACGCCAGTTTGTTCAGTGCCTTATCGTTGGCGGTTGCGTCAGCTCCGAGTGTCGCTGATATATCAACAACGCCCGTCATTGGTGGCGTGTTTAGCTCCAGTGAAGTGTTGAAAAATCAGGTGCTTTCAAGCCTAAGTTATTCTGCCAAACTCACTCGTGATGCGGCTCTTTTCACCATTGGTGGCGTTACATTAGATGCGTATATTCTCGCTCTCCCTTTAGATGTCAAAACCAAAGCCAGAGTCGTTGCTCAGTTATCAAACCCGACGTACTCAATTCCTTTGGGTTATTTTCTCTATAGCTATTACGACCGCTACTCAGGCTTGGGCAGTGAAGATGTGTTCAAATCTTACTTGTCGACGGTTTATGATAAGCAGGCGCTAAAGGGCTTTGAACATAGCCTCTATCATGTTGGAGATAAGCCAACCTCAGAGCATCACGAGCCAGATACCTCGACTGAAGCGACGGGACATCATGAAGGTATTCGCATCGATGAACAGTTCATTGCCAATATGGTGGTTATCTATGATGCGTTATTCGAAATTGGTGTTTGGCAGGATATGGACACGCTCCCTGCGAATTACACATACTTAACCAATAGCTCTGCAGATCTAGCGATCATCGCTCAGATTCAACCGATCATCGTTGATTTGATCGGTAAAGCGGCATTGGGAATGGATGACGGCGACATGAAGTCTGCAATGTTGGCGATTGCAGAAGATGGTAAACCAGAAAACGCTGATAAGCCGAACAATAAAGCACAAGCTCTTACCATCACGCTTATTGATTTTGTGCGCTTAAACTTGCTGAAAGCCTACCGACAGTTTGTGTTTAAAGAAGAACGTGCAGAAGCGCTTGATGATTGGATGCAGCAAGCGTTCAGTGACCAGCCTGATGCGCTCATTCAATTCTTAGAATCCCAACAGCACAAACGTTTTGCGGTTCAAGTGACCGTCGATGGTTTACAGCAAGGATTGATTGAGGGGTTGGTTGATGAAGATTCACCTTTCATTTCGGTTGCTTATCAGAATCATAAAAACCGAGCGCAATATAAACCTCAGCTAGAAGAAGTGATTGAACCTGAACATCAACAGCAGGTGAGGTTCATGGAAGTTCTGTCTGAACAAACCTACCGTGATCCGAATTATCTTCCGTTCTTCAAAAATCTCTATCAAGAGCATCGAGACAATATTAGCCGAGTGGGTATCTCTTCAACTCCAACAATCAGCGTACGCAATCTACCGATCATTAAAACGGGCGCGAAAGTATCGGGGCAAGGTGGCACTGGCATTCCTAATTTCCACTTTGTCGACCGAGAGATCGACCGAGCGTATTACTTCTTTGGTAATGATGCCCTGCAGTTGGATGTGTTGATGGAAAACAACAAGGTGCAGACCATGTTTGATCGCCTTGATTACCTTAAAACGCTGAACTGCAACGCTCAATATGATTGGAATGCTCACACCACTTACGACGGGCTAGTAAACCTAGGTTTGGGTGAGTCACTGCGTGATTATGGTGAGAAACGCTGCGTTAAAGAGCTTCAAGAACGTTCAGAAGTCGAAGTGGTTTTGCAAGAAAAGCGTCAAGCTTTGATTGAAGATATTGAAGCGTATCAGTCTATATCTGGCTTTGATTTTTTTACTAAGTTTTCAAAGAGAGCTCAGGTTAAACAGTCGATCACTCAGTTTGCCGAGTTAGATGGAAAAGGAATGCCAGACTACACCTTGGTGTATAACCCATGGCCGGATCACTTCGCACACTTCACGGGTCCTTTTAGTGACGAAATTCTGATGCCGACGGGAGAGCTCAATCGACTGGACTATTGGATTCGCCAGATTGAAGCGACCTACCGCAGTGCCGGCGTTTACGATAAAACGCTATGGGGCATGGCAGGGGATCATGGTTTAACGCCGGTGTTCTACGCGCTCAACCCCGAAAAGCAGGTATTTGAAGGCTTACAAGCAGAGCTAGCGTATCCAATTGTGGTTAAGAAGATATCTTCAGACGAGGGGGAAGGGCCTAAAATTACCAATGCACTAAGCTACCCAAGTTCAAAGGCGTTGGATGTTGTGGTTGCTTCTACTGCTGGTGGTAATTTCATGATGGACTTCTTTAATTCGGCTCACGGGTGGCAGGTTCAGCCGGTTTACCAAGAACTCACGCAGTGGTCTCCGATTGCAGCGCCAGATGGTCAGAACATAGACATCATTAATCAGATAGCGCAGCGCTTGCCTGAAAGTCTTGATTATATGGTCGTAAGAGAAAGTACATGTGATCAACAACGCTGCGCTGTTCGTGTGATTGGCAATCGTGATTTAAAACGGGTCGATGAATTGATCACACGTGAAGGTGACAAGCTTTTTTATGAGTCATTGGAAGACAACCGAGCGCCGATTTTGCTTAATACCCAAAGGCTCAATCCATATCTTGCATCGCCAAGCGAAGTTGATTTTGCGCGGTATTCTCAATTGGTAGAGAAGTGTATTAACCGAGCGATTAAGGCGGATGTGACAACATGGTGTAGCAGTGCAGAATGGACCGTATTAACGCAACCAACACCTCGACCAGATTCAGTAAATCAACTGGCTAATATCTACCTTGAAGATAGGGCTGGCACGGTTAACTTGTTCCCTAAAGCGGGAATTGGCTACAACACCAAGGTACCGGGGCGTCATGCTGGTGAGGATTACTTAGAGAAAGATGCCTTCATCGGATTCTGGGGAGCGCCAATTGGCGATAACTCTCAGCAACTGAAAATCGAAGCTAACGGGTCTTTAGCGCCAACGCTGTTTGAGTATTTGACCGGAGAATCGGTGGTTGAAGGTGAGAACGGTTGGGGTTTTCCGTCGTTGATTGATAAATTAGATATTTCAAGCGCGCACTAAAGTAAACGCTCTCTACCTACTCGCTATATAGGTTTTCTCTGTAGTTTGTTAGGTTGAGAGCTAATTCCACAAAATCATCATCACTATCATCAACAACGTGATAGCCCAGTGATTGATAAAAGCTAATGGCGCGAGTGTTACTTCTAAAGCTCGATAGAGTGACGTGACTAAGTTGCTCTGCCATCGCTTTTTTATGTATGAGAGTCATGACTTGCTTACCAAGCCAACGGCCTTGGTATTGAGGGGAAATGATCAGCAGGTGAATATGGTATGCGTTGTCATAAGGCTTAAAACACACAAGTCCAACCCTTTGTTTTCCTAGGTATACCCAATGAAACCAAGAGGGACGGTAATCGTTTAAAAGTCGTTGACGTTGGAAGTCGTCATCCCAACCGAAAACATCATCTACGTGTATGAATATGCCTTGTTTCACACACGCAAATAGTTCTTCGAATTCAGAATTTGAAACGAGCTGGAATTGTATATTCTCTTCTTTTATTGCCACTTTACTTCCTGAACAAACGCTTTCGAATAAGCAAACAGTAACATAATTGAAAAGGTAGGCTGCACTTTTAGTGTGGGTTGTTTTGATGCAAAAAAGCCACGCGTAGTGCGTGGCTTCGATACTTAATATCCAGAATGTTCTATGCGTTAGTCGTTGTCTTCTGCTTCGATTTCACTCGCGATGTACTGGTTGTTAACCTTGTAAGCTTCAGCCTCAATACGTTGACCATGTAAAGTATGGAAACTTAGACCATCTTCATAGCGAGTATTTTGGTTAACGTAGACGGTTTGACTACCTGCAGTTGTCTGAATAACAAAGCTCAATGTTTTGTCATCTGTGCTCTGAACTTCGCCTTCAAAATCAACGTCATTATCATTCCAATCTTGTGAATCATCGTCGTGTTCAAATTCGACTTCGGTAGCAACATTTTCGCCGTTCGCTTTTTTCGTTGTTACTTCGACTTCTGTACCTACGGTCAAGCTTGATTGGTTACCATCTTCGTAACGAGTGCTGTCATTGACAACAAAGCGCCCTTTGTAGCTTAAATCAAATGATGATTTGTCGTTAGCTACCCAAGTAATAATGCCTTCGATTTCCGTGTCATTGCTTACTTCGCTAAAGTCTTCGACTTCCACTTCTTTTGCTTTCAATATAGAGCCAACCATTGAGCCTGTCACTTCAACCCAAAGACCATTCGACAACCCTGTGTTGCTATCGTCGTTATCGATGTGAGCATTGGAATAATCAACGCTGAGGTTTGCTCCGAGTTTGAAATTCGATTCATTTAAATCACTGATTAGCCCTTCAACTTCAACCGATTCAGTTAAGTTAGAGTGCTCAAACTTAACAACAGAAAGTACTTTGTAACCTGCATTCACTGTCGGTAAAGAAGAGACCATAACCCAATCGCCATTTTCAATTTCACCTGACAGATTTGTAAAGGTCAATGCGATGCCATTGACTTTAAATGTACCATTATTATGGTTGGTGTCTGAAATAAGACCAACCATGGTCGGCTCAAGGCCAACTTGAGTCCCGCCAGTGTGAGTTGAAGCGCTGCGAGCAATAGATGAAATAGAGACCATCATGTTTTTTTCTAGGTCTGCAATTGCCACGTCTTCGCCTGCATAGTTCGCACTGTCTACTTGATAGCTATAGCCATTCACAACAACGGTGTTGCCAGAAACAGAGTCAATGGTACCTTGAACTGCTGATGGAGCTTGCGTGTTGTTATCGTTGCTTCCATTGCTATTGCTGTCACTACCGCCACAGCCAGTTAGAATTAAACCGACAACCGAAATCAGCGCTAACTTTTTCATCTATATACTCTTTATTTAGTTTATTGAGGGTGTATCTTATAAACTCAAGCGTGAAGCACTCGTGAAGAAAGGTGAAATAAATCGATGAAAGTTTTGATCGTTGATGACAGCCACAATGTGGCAGAAACCATTGCCGATTACCTAGAGCTGGAAGGGATGGTGATCGATTGTGCTTATCATGGTGAAGCGGCATTGAAGTTAGCGTCTGAGAATCATTATGACGTGATTATCATGGACATCATGATGCCTAAATTGGACGGCATCTCCGCTGTTAGAAAGTTAAGAGAAGAGGTGCAGTGCCCTACGCCAATTCTTTTTTTAACCGCTAAAGATAGGTTGGACGACAAGATTGCGGCCTTTCAAGCGGGCGGAGATGATTACTTGGTTAAGCCTTTCGCCATGCAAGAGCTCAGTTTAAGGCTCAACGCATTGGCAAGCCGCGGACCACGCCAAGATATTGGAAAGCAGAGTTTTGCCGATATCTCTCTCAACTCGCAGACCGACGAGGTATACCGAGAAGGTAGGTTGATTAAGTTGAGTCGTATTCAGCTCAAGATACTAAAAGTCCTTATGCGTCATGCACCAGCGATTGTTTCAAGAACTGAAGTGATTGATTCTGTTTGGGGTGATGAATCGCCAAGCAGTGATGCACTGCGAAGTCATATTTATGGCCTGCGTAACGCGCTCGATAAAGGGTTTGAACATTCACGATTAGAGACTATTCATGGACAAGGTTACCGACTCAAAGCATAACAGTTCAAGCCACGGCGATTACCCGAGCATCTACCGAAAAATCCGCCGCAGTTTTGGCTTGATGACCTTGGTCATGTTCGGGCTTTTTTGGACAGTGATTTATATCGCTGAAAACCAGATGGAAGTGATCAGCCTCCATCACTGGCTAGACACTGAAGCTAACCGTTATACGTCTGAATATCAGTTACTTGGCGAAGATGCGTTGTTGCCGAATCAAAACGAGTTTTCGAGTTACTGGAGTGAAGCGGAACTGCCTAATTGGTTAGCTCGATACAAACAGCCCGGCTTCTATGAACATCTGTTGGGTACGGAAGATAAACACTTTTACGTATTCGAGCACCCATCAGGCGAAGGGTTGATGTATATCTTGTTTCAAGATGACGCTGACGACTACCTCGACGAGTATGAATGGAGCCTCCACAACTACACCCTCATACTTGGCGGTTTAACGTCCATTTTTATGGTTTTGTATGGAATCTATGTTGTGCGATCGCTGTCGAAGCCACTCAATCAGATAGAAAAGAAAATTAGGCAAATGCACCCTGAGCAGCCAAGTTTTGAAGTCGAGACGTCTTACGCTGAAACACGACACATTGAGCAAACGCTTTTAGATTCAAAGAATCACATTTCAGGTTTTTTTCAGCGGGAAGAGGAGTTCAATCGATTTGCCTCTCACGAGCTACGAACTCCTATTATGGTGATTAAAGGGTCGGCAGATCTGCTAACTAAAGTACCCAATCAACCTCCTGTTGCGTTAAAAGCGATTAATCGCCTTCAAGAAGCGAGTGAACAGATGCGAGTGCTGACTGAAATGTTTTTGCTGCTTGGTAAAGAGAGTATCGATGAGCACTATTTCGGTCACTATGACTTGGTAGTCGAAGTTCAGAATCAGTTGCTTGAAATGGCGCCTTTGTTTGCCAAGCAGGATGCGAGTTATGATCTGGATGTCAAAGAGACTGTTACTGTGTATGCGCCAGAGAGCTTTATTACTATTGTATTGAATAACTTAATTAAAAATGCGTTTAGCTACAGTATTGGCGATGTTGGAATTGTGGTGACAGGTTCTCACTTAGTGATTACTAACCGTCATGATGGCAACGAGACTTACAATGCTGGCTATGGTTGTGGCCTAGTGATTGTGCAACGAATTTGTGAGCGAATGGGTTGGAGTTTTGAAACTCAAGATGATGGGCTTCAATTCAGTACTTACTTAGACTTTTCAGCGAATAATCAAGTGGGGTAGCAGGTAGTTTCGATTTAAAACAAAGAACTCTTTGAGAAGGAGAGTAGTGTGGCCAAGTCAGCCACACTAGCATATGCGTTGTTATACAATCTTAAGCGCGTGATGGCGCGTGAGCTGTTTGTGTAGCGAGTCTTTGAGCTCCATGCGTTCTACTTTGAGGTTGTGCATGCTGTCGTCATCGATAGGGCTGCCAGAGATTTCTAGCTGACGGATGTCGTAGTCGAGTTGGTGGTACTTCTGCATGTCTGCTTTGAATTTTTCGTCGTCGTGGTTGAGCTGAACAATGTCTAATTTAAGATCTGGGAAATCTAAGATAAAGGCATGGTTTTCATTGAGCATTGGCACTTCCTCACTTGTCTAATTAACTTCAGTATAGAGCCTATTTTTGAAGATAAATGTGGTTCAAAACACAAAGCCGTAAAGCGATCAAAAAAGGGCACAAACTCGAGGGATCATCCTCGAACTTGCGCCCTTTTTAATGTTCATAGCTATATATTCAAAGCTATACGTTTAGAGCTATACAGTTATAGGCCTAAATCAGAAAGCCTACTTTGCTTTCTTACCAGAACGTTGTTGCTCTTTGTGCGCAAGCTTCTCTTTTTTACGTTGCTCGATAAGGTGAGCAGCATCGCCGCCTACGTGGGTTTCGCCACGAGCATTCGATAGCTGAACTTGCTTTTCACGTTCGCGGAAACGCGCTTTCTGCTCGTCGCTGTGTTTATCAATACACTTAGGGCAGCTTACGCCTTTCTCAAAGTGCTCAGACGCTTTGTCTTCGTCTGTGATTGGCAGGCGACAAGCGTTACACACGTCGTAACCGCTCTTCTCTAGCTGGTGGTTAACTGCAACACGACCATCAAATACGTAGCAGTCGCCTTCCCACATGCTCTCTTCTTCTGGTACTTCTTCTAGGTACTTAAGAATGCCGCCTTCAAGGTGATAAACCTCATCAAAGCCTTGCTCTTTCATGTAGGCTGTTGATTTTTCGCAACGAATACCGCCAGTACAGAACATCGCGACTTTCTTGTGCTTCTTAGGATCAAGATTTTCTTCAACGTACTGAGGGAATTCACGGAAGGTTTCCGTGTTTGGGTTTACGGCATTTTTGAATGTGCCGATATCGACTTCGTAATCGTTACGAGTATCAACCAAGATCACATCTGGATCAGAGATAAGGTCGTTCCATTCGTTCGGCTTCACGTAAGTGCCGACGACGTGGCGAGGGTCGATGCCTTCAACGCCCATGGTTACGATCTCTTTCTTAAGCTTAACCTTGGTGCGGTTGAATGGTTGTTCTTCGTTGAACGACTCTTTGTAAACAACATCAGCCAAACGAGAATCTTGTTTGAACCATTGAAGAAGAGCGTCGATAGATTCGCGCTTACCTGCAACAGTACCGTTGATACCTTCGCTTGCAAGTAGCAAAGTACCGCGGATTTGGTTAGCTTCTAACACGCCAGTGAGTGGTTGGCGAATTTCTTGGTAATCATCAAGTGCTACGAATTTATACAGAGCACATACAACATATTGAGACATGGTTTTTCCTTTCTGCGAGCTGGAACGTAAATCCAGAGCGGTTGCCTTTTATGATGCAGACTGAGTTTAATTCACTCAGGTTTGCTCATATTGGCTTATTAAAATCCGCCGCAGTATAACCAAGCCAAGGATGGACAAAAACCAACCAAAAGTAGGGCTATTTATCATTTCTATTTGTGTGGTTTATGGGCTAGAAAATGCAATGAAACCGTTTTATCTGCTTCGAATTACAACACGTATTCCCAAACCAAAAAGGCCCTGCTGTAACAATACAGCAGGGCCTTGGTATCTAGTCCGTTTTACTTAATCGGTGATTACGCTTGGTTAAGTACTTCAGCTAAGCGTTTCACCGCTTCAGTCAACTCTTCTGGGTTGGCGTTAGTGAAGTTTAGGCGCAGTGCGGCTTTCGCTTCATCGGCCTTTGGATAAAATACTGGGCTTGGTACAACCGCCACACCATTCGATAGTAGAGTTTTAGCCAATTCGAAGGTGTCGCACTCAGGGATCTCAACCCAAATGAACATCCCGCCATCAACGGCTTTCAATACACAGTCAGCAGGCAGCTGTTTCTCTAGTTCTGAGAACAGCACCTCATAACGAGACTTGTACAAAGTACGAATGTTTTCCATGTGCAGGTTGAAATCTTCATGTTTTAGAAGACCAACAAGCAATGCTTGCATAGGAACGCTTGAGTGCAAATCCGCGCCTTGCTTCACTTTAATCAGTGGCTCAAGGTAGCTGCGTTTACCTGTCACCGCACCAATACGTAAGCCTGGCGATGCAATCTTAGAGAATGAACGAAGAACGATAGAGTTATCAGGGCAGAATGAAGAGACCAACGGCAGTTCCGTACCTGTGAAACGTAGCTCACGGTAAGGCGCATCTTCAATAAATGCCACGTTGTATTTGATACAAAGCTCAGCTACTTTTTGACGAGTTTCTGTTGTCCAACAAACGCCAGTCGGGTTATGGAAATCTGGCACCGCATAGAACATCTTCGGAGATTGCTGTGCAAAGCACGTTTCTAGTTCGTCTAAGTTCGGACCAAATTCAGTTTGAGACACAGTCACTATATTCGCCTGAACCAAACCAAACACCTGCATCGCACCCAAGTAGCTCGGCGCTTCCATTACAACCACATCATTCGGATCAACATACGCACGAGCAATCAAATCCAGACCTTGCTGAGAACCGGTACAGATCATCGCTGTGTGAGTTTCTGGCAATTGGTAGCTTTGCGTCAGGTGGTCAAGCAAAGGGCCGTAACCCGCTGTCGAGCCGTATTGGAAAACTTCAGGCATGTTCGCTAGGTTTTCTAGCGTTGGCTTCATTAAATCGATCGGGAAGGTTTTCTCATCCGGCAGACCACCGGCCAGTGAGATGACGTTTGGATCGCTTGCTGCTGCGAGGATCTCTCGAATGTATGAAGATTGAATCTGTTGTAATGACTGTGCGATTTCCATGTGTTGTGTCTCGTCGTTTATCGTTTTTATTCTATCGCTTGATATTACACGGCAATTGTAAAAATTGGCGTGTCCGTTTATGCTCATAAACATGTCCATTTATGCTATTTGAAAAATGTCACGACAACATATATCTCGAATCAATGATGTTCTGTTCCATATTCATCAAGACATCAGTCAGCCGTTGTCTGCCAAAGCGCTATCTGAGATTGCGGCTTACTCAGAGCAACATTTTCATCGCACGTTCAAAAGTGTGGTGGGGGAGTCGTTACATCAATACATTCGACGTACCCGAATGGAGTATGCCGCTAATCAGTTGATGTTCGATACCCGCTCGTCGGTGGTGGAGATAGCCAATAAATGTGGTTTCAGTTCGGTGTCTTCGTTTAGCCGAGCGTTTAAAGCGACCTTTAATATGTCTCCGAGCGAGTGGCGCAAACACGATTTACAGATCGCCGAAAAGCCTTATTTGAAAGATCCTGAAGTGGCGGCGGGTTATCAAAATGTCGCACAGCGGATACTACCCGAACCAAAAATAGTGGAAACACCTGAACGTATGGCAGCCTATGTTCGCCACACTGGCTATAACCGTTCTATTCGCAATGCGTGGTTGATATTGAAAGCGTGGGCGAACTCTGAGCAACGTGATTTTTCGACCCAGTTTGGTTTGCACCATTCAAACCCTGCTTGGGTCGAGATGGACCAGTGTCGCTATGTGGCGTGTATCGCGATCAGTGAACCTATTAAGTACCGTAGCGTAGTTAATCAGATGGTGATTCCCGGCGGTTTGCATGCTGTGTTTCGACTCAATGGCCGTTATGGAGAGTTGCTACCACAGATCAGTATGGTATTAGAAAAATGGTTACCTACATCAGGTTTCAAGCAGCGTTCAACTCCCGCCTATGTGCATTATCATCAGAATCATTTCCTTAATAGTGATGAAGTGTTTGAACTTGATTTCTATCTTCCCGTGAGTTTTTATTAATCCACCCATTTTGAGGAGTAAACATGTATCTTGTTTTGTATTGCCATAACATTGGTATGACTGATTTTTCTTTTTTTGAGACGGAAGACTTCGACAAAGAAGAGGGTTATATCGTGCGAGGAAAATGGCCGAACGAAAAAGCGTTTCGAGATTACTTGATCAAAGAGTTTGGTGATATGAGAGGGTTCCGAGTGATTGACTTGATCAGCAGAGGTCAAGAGGCTGAGCACTATTCTGCGCAAGAGTTAGCGAACCTGATTAGTGCGTAACCATAGCGTTGAGTATGGTCTCGTTTAAATAAAGTGTATTGTAAAATATTGAAAACCCTAAATATTGCTTATCGCTAAACTTAGCTTGGTTCGGACTGGTAGTCATTATTCAGAGAAAGCTCATGCGGCTTTGAGTCTTCCATCGTCTTTTTTAAGCAAAGGGCATTCTTATTTAAAGTTCTGAATAGTATGGTTTTTCGGGGTGAGCCAGCTTTTAATATGCTTAAACTTGAAGGCTCATTGTTAACTGTATATTTAGGAAAAATAGTAATGAAGAAAATAATCATCTTAGTCGCACTGATACAACTCATGTTGGCCTCTACCAGTCACGCTCAAGAACTCAATAACGAGATGAACAATTCGTTAAGTTTTTGCCCAGAAAACGACATATATTGTCAAATCATCATGAGGGAGCTTTAACCAAAACCACAAAAGGTTGCCTACAAGGCAACCTTTTTCGTTATGGGTAAGCAGAGCATCTCGAGTTTGAGATGGAAATTTTAGCTGCGGTGATCCAACAAGTTGCAAGTTAAAAAGCCCCGAAGGGCTTTGGTATTACTCAATTCGGATCTAATATATTTTCATCAAATGCATCGAAGTGCTCTCTTAAAACCTCACTGTCCTGTTCATCTTCGATAGAAAAGATTTGGCTAGTTTGTTTGTTAAATTACCTATCGTTTAATATGCGAAATAGCTCTGTTCTTAACTCATCTAACTTTTGGTTTTCCTTTATCATAGGTTGACCTTGCTTATATAAAACAAGGTCATTAAAAGAACCCATTCCACCATATATTCTTAGAATTTCGTTACGGAGAATATCTAAATTCTCCACACTAGCGTTATCACATTTTTGTCTAAAGCTATTGAATGACCCGGCCCAGTTACTCTCACCAACGAAAACGAGCAGCTCAATAATTTTTTCAATTACAGAAATTAGCAAAATTACATTCTTCATATTTATTCCTATTTTAAAGGCGAGTTGCCTAAAACTTTCACACCTTCAAGCAACCAAGGTTTCTCGACTACAATCTGCTGAGTACCACCAACAAAATGCCCCCCTTGAGAGCCAACACGACCAGTATGAATTAGCGTTCCAGCAGGTATTCGAACTTTAAAAACAGTATCAAGCGGAGATTTTGCACCACCAGGCCAAACAGGTAATACTGCTTTATCAATTCTTGTTTGAATCTCGCTAATAGGCATATCTTTTGAGAAGAATTGCCCCAGTGGTCTATCTGCTGTACCGGCGCGGTAAAGAATCATATCTTTTTCTAGCACTCTCGAAGTATACTTTCCACCTGTAAAGGTACCTGCAAGGTCATCAGACAACCTGGTTATACCCTTTGTAACACCGGACACGCTCGAGCTGGATGTCAGCAGGCCTATCGTTTCGTCACTATGCTTTAAAGTAACTTTAGCAAATTGAGCGCCACGTATTGCCACTTTCGCTGCAGGTCCAATGAAAATCGCCGCCGCAGTTAGCCCTAATATCTTCGGTGGTATGTCGTGTCCGCCAAATATTGTTTTTCCGGTGGAGACTTCAATAACCGCTTTAAGATTACTGACAACCGGAATGAAATCCATGGTCAGTTCTAGTGCTTCGGCGATATCACCGTCGAATAGGTTACCGCCTAACTCGTTACTGGTGTAATCAATATAGGAACGGATAAACCCTGAAGCGACATTTGTCGCAAAATCACCACCATAGATTTCAGTGGTAATAATACCACCGGCTACAGCCGCAACAAAGCTCTGAAGGGTGGTGCTGAAATCCGACATGTGCTGACCAATTTGGCTATTAGCAGCGGTGGTTAATATGTTGGCTAATAAAGCATCAGAAAAGTCTCGGCCGTAAATCAGGTTATCGGCACCCGCATACGCAGCACTTTTTAACCCAATGTTAGCGACACTTTGCAGCAGAGTGTCGTTACCCAGTAAGTCAACCATAACTTGACTTTCCATTATGATATGGGCGCTACCGTAAGCAATACCGCCACCCACAGCCCCCATTAATATCGACTTTTCGATACCTTTTAGGCTTCCTTTGTTGGCTATGAGGTGAGTAGCTCCACCAGTAGTTGCCCCTGCGGCCATCGCTGCGAGAATTCCTTCTCCAATTAACCCATTGAAATAAGCGAGTGCCGCTGGCCCAACAACCCAGGCTGCCGCTAGCATGGCCAGCACCATTTCAGGGTTCTCTTTGATCATCATGCCAACGATTTTGACACCATGACGAACATCTGATTCCCAGCGCCCTACTTCATGGCGTATTCGTCTTTCAAAACGTTTACTTTCGTGACGTATTTGACTTTCTATCCGTTTTGCTTCGTTCCGGACTCGACTTTCAACGCGCTTTACTTCATTACGAACGTTGCTTTCCGCTCGTTTGGCTTCATTTCGTATTTGGCTTTCTACTCTTTTCGCTTCTTTTCTAATTCGGCTTTCGGCACGTTTGGCTTCATTTCGAACTTTACTCTCTACGCGCTTTGCTTCATTCCTTATTTTGCTTTCCGCTCGTTTGACGACTTTTTTGACTTTATTTCTAATTTTTTTCCACTTCTTTTTTAGGCTCCAATAACCACTAGGGTCTAAGATATTCAGCGGGTCATTTTGCTTAAAACTGTAGCGGTTGTAATTAGGAACAAACTCTTGCCCTTTTACAAATGGGTCGGCTTGAATGAACCTAGCAAGGTATGGGTCATAGACTCTTCCTTTCATATGGATAAGGTCAAAGCCTGCCACGCCCACATGTCCGAACATTGAACTGTAGGCAGTTGACACGGCAAAAGCGTCATCCATTTCAGGTAATAATATGTTGTGCGTGGCACCAAACGGGTCTGTAAAGGTTTGAGAGGTGATATCACCTTCAGAACCTGTGACCATAATTCGTTGGCCTAAGCGATCAGTATGAGAGTAGGCCGTGCCGCACAGTGACTCGTTGCAACTTACCGAAAAACCATTGCCACCAAAACTTTCTTGTGCGCTAGATTCCCCATCTTTTTGGGTATAACTGTACGCCCCCGTTGATAGCGTTTTTGTTGTCGCCCACTCCAATGTTGCAATGTCAAAGCGCTTGTCTGTGCGGACTATTTGTTGCCCATCGGGGCCATAAGTAAAGCGCGTTTCATCACGTTCGACAATGTTGTTGTCTTGCGAATCATAGCGAGCTACATGCACCAAGCGGTTGCTTTGATATTCGAACTCTCGGACACCATCGGATAGTAAGTTACCGTTTAAGTCATAACTAAAATCGCGATTTTCACCGTTTTCTTCTTCAAGGCGCGTTAACTTGAACGGATCGTCTGATTCGTAGTAATATTGGCCAACCCCCTTTTTGTAAGTAATGTTGCCATATTGGTCGTATTCGTACTCTGCGACAGCTGAAATATAGTTACCTGCATCAATATTTTGGCATACGCCATTGATACAAAATTGCTTTATTTCATGTGAAGCTAAACGTCCATTATCGTCATACCCATATTCATCCTCAAATGAAGTCTCGCTGCGATTTTTATAGTAAAAATGACGGAGCCTGCGAGTCAACCTATCGTCGAGATCATATTGATAATCGAATTGATAAACCAATAAACCATTTCGTGCCGCAGATTGCTGCGTGACTTGGCCTGATATACGGTCATATTGGTAAAACTCCTCTATGCCGTTACCAAATCTTACGTGAGTCGGTCTTTGTTGTGCATCTTCTGACAAGATCTCTTTGTATACTCGGCCTGTTTCAGCGTTACTCCATTTATACGCCGCGCCATTCTTAAAGGCGGTTTCGATAGCAAAACTGTTACCCAATCGAGATGATGTGGACTCTTTGATGACCTGACCATTAAGATCGTAATCGTAGTAAGTGCTTTGTGTTTTCCCATCCTCTAGTGTTATATCACGCTGTTTCAGCCAACCGTTAGGCCATTGATAGGTGTTGTCTTCTCGGTATTGAACAGGGTGGCCGACACATTCATCTTGGTTGCCCGCCACTTGAATGACTTGGCTTGGTTCAGCTAATGGTAGTTCTGTTGGATATTGATAACAGATGGTTGAATTGGCGGTGTTCAATCGAGTGATACGATTCAATTGATCGTAACTGAACACAGAACGATCCCCATTGGCGTCTTGCTGCCATTCCAATTGCTTGTTGACGTTGTAATGGTACTGCCAATGTCCACGCGTTGGATCGATAGTATCGGTTCTAAGACCACGTTCGTCATACTTGTGTATGATTCTGGTGGCTGAGTTTCCGTTCAGTTCAGACGACGTTATTTTACCATCGGTGTTATAAGTGAAGGTGACTTCGTTGCCTAAGTGGTCCTCTACTCGGTATAAAAGGCCTGTGATGTCGTAGTAGCGACGTACTGCATTGCCCCATTGATCATAAGTTTCGGTCAGATTCTTTGAAATGTCTGAACGCTTTTTGAGCTGCCCATTAACCTCGTGCTCGATATTTTGTCTATCAAGATCCCCAGTAACAGTGTGTATGACAGCGGTTTCACCTTCAAAATGAGGAAGAGTGATTAGGTTCGCGTTGTCATTATCTCTAGTTTCACCTGTGATAATGAATCGATCATTCAACCCTTTTCTAACATTGAATTCACCACGAGTGGTGGTACAAGTCACTGATTCCGGCAATGAGTAATAGGTGACAAACGTGGTATCAGTAGGACAAACGCCTACCCATTCCTGAAGTCGCGCTGGTACTTCATTAATTGGGTAATACTGGGATTTTTTGGTAATACCTCGTACGGTTTTACTCGTAATACGATGTTGATCATCATATTGGGTTTCATCGTAAATGATGCCATTAATGAGTGATTTTTCTAGACGCCCCTCGCTTGTTGTTTGGTACTGGTAATCAATACAATGGTTGTTTTCACAGCGCTGAATTACATCGTCGCCTTGATAAACAATTTTTTCATCGAGTACACGCTTTCCGTTAACCGTTCGGCGTCTCGAGATAACTCGGTCTTGGCTATCTTGTATTACGTGATCCCGTGTTTCGTAGCGCCCCTGACGTGTCAGCTGCTCAATGAGCTTGTCATTGTCATACTCATATTCGAACTCTTTGACCAGTAGATCACTGACGCCATTTTCGTAGGCTGGGCTAACAATAGATCGTTTTTCAATTTTCCCTACTAGGTAGTCATTCGCATACTGGTATTGAACTTCCTCTTCTATTTGTTGGCCTTCGCCGTTATTTGTTACCGTTAAACGCTTTTCTAAACGATCTTTGTCGTCATAGTCGTTTTCTGTTGTTACCTCTTGACTGAGAGAGCCATCTTCAGCGTAAACGGATTCAACAACTCTTGATTTTTGAGCATGGCCTGAGGAGGTTAAATGCCATTCTGTGGCTGTGTTGGAGAGACGATACTCGACGTTATCTAACATACCAAAACGGGTAATGTTATTAGCCAAGCCTGCGTATGCACCGTGAGTAAGATAACTGGTTACTGTGCGGACACGAGCTAATGGATCAAAAGTACTTTCTTCTCGAACAGAAGTTGGTTGTCCCTTGCTATTTAACGAGTAGGTGTAATTTGATTTTTGGGATTGAGTGTTATTGCGTGGCAAGTTATCACTGTTGATAATCGCGAGTACTCCTCCCATTTTCTTATAATGATGTTTGACGGTTTGTGTACTGTCTCTCCAGCCACTCAAATACGGGAAGGCGTCTAGGTTAGCATCACGCCCATAATCAAGCGTGATAATAGGGGCGCACGTTGGCTCCAACTCGTCTTTTCGGCGTTCACACTGACCAATCGCTGATAAGTATTCTGCTTGGTACGGTGCTTTTTTCCAGCCAGAACCATTAGGGTTTTTGACCCCAGAATTATGATCAATCCAAGTCTGAGTATTAAAGAAATAAGAAACAAGTCTATCGCTGTGATCAACGTCCACTTGCGTTAAGCTGCCTTTTTTGGTCACCGAGACGGAAGCGCTAGCTTCTAAAGCTTTAATTCCCTCGATCTGATGGGTGTTTTTGACAAAAGAAAGACGTGCCGATTTATTCTCATATGGTACTGATAGAGACAAACCAGCTTGACCTTGGTCGGTAACATATGACTCTAGATTAATCGCCTGGTCAGATTGGGAAAATGATGAGTATGGATAAGAGAAGTACCCTCTAATAAGACCAGTTGTGACGGCACGATAAGACTGAGAAACCCTAGGTGAGGTTTTATAGTTATTTATATTAAATTTATAAGCCCCCATCGCTAAAGATATTGACTGGGCAGTTTTATCGTAACTATAACTGTTACTAGGAAGCTTATTACTGCGACTCCATTTCACGAAATCACTGTAACGTGTCTTATTTTTATTGGTAAAGAGTTCACTTTTCCAATGTTTATTTTCTTTCCATACTCGCAAGTATCGAGTACGGGATTGTACTGAAGACCCAGGCCCAATTGGGACAGGGACTGCCACTTCGCCATGAATCATAACAAAGGGGCGATCGGTCGATTCTATAACCTTGGCATAGAACTGATAATTGTCTTTGCTTACATCTTTTAGATAGACATCAAGCGTGGCTGAACGAGCATATGATGTTACTGCAAGGAGTAAACATATAATTATTTTTATTATTCTCATAGGAGATATTAATTAATACGAGAGTATTATTTCCTTTATGACTATTCGAAATAGCTGATTAAAGTTGAAATTATTAGACTGGAGGAGCCTAAAACTAGGTAGACTAAAATGGCGTAACTTTTATTACGCACAGTGTTGGCCTACTTAATGCCTAACTAAAAATCGATTGATATTGGCTTCACATTGTTTAGTTTGTTGTGGGTCATAACGTATTAACACTTTTTTTTGTGATGAAAAGGCAGCCATCAGAGCACTTGCTTTGACATTGTAGTTTTTGTCAGTAATTAAAATGCCAAATCGAGATCCGTTGTCGCAGCTAGAAACATTTTCATCTTTATAGTCAATTATCACAATTAAACCGCTGTCGTGAGGATAGAGGTGTTTAATATGAACCCAAGGGGAGCTCTTCCAAGTAGTCGCGGAGTGTGCCGCCATTGACGTTATTAATGCCAACCCAGCTGAAATCATTGTTTTTTTCATTTCCTTTCCTTTAATAATATTATTTTCTGGGCTCCAGAATGGATAAAGAGAATTCTTAAGAACTTGTTATTGTTGCTTCATGATTACCATAAAAAAACGGGCGGTATGCTACATGATGCAATGGTAAATGCCAGTTAAATTTTATAGAATGTCATCAAAAAGAAAAAAGTTTACAAAATTACGGTTAAAAAGTAGTATTGCGCCACCTAAATTGGCACGTATGGTTCTAATCTTTTAGAAGCGATTTAACGTTAGGTGAATTTTTAATTGACTTTATTGTCATTTTTGTTGACTGGTGTGGAGAATTTTCATAGTGATTTTTCAGCTCGGTCGCTAATTAAGAGGTGATCTGTGAGTAGGTCTATCGTTTTATTTTTTATTTGTCTGATATCTTTGTCAGCTAGTGCAAATTCAAATTTTGGAACCAAAAATATTACAAAAATCATAGCTCATGATTCCGGGAATATCTTTGTCTATTTTTCAGGGGAAACAACTCATAGCGAAAACTGTGACTCTAAATCTACTTATGTGTTACCTAAAGAAAATATTTTCTTCAAAGAGATGTATTCAGGTTTGTTAGCCTCAATGCACTCTGGAGCAAAAGTCAGTGGGTGGGTGAATGGCTGTTATAACGTTTGGGGAAACACTAAAACTAAAATAACAAGATTAGACTTTATTCCACGCTCTTAAGAGGGAGGCTTTATATTGAAAGTAGTATTGTTTTTTTTAGTGTTCTTTTTCTCACCGTATGGTTTTTCTGATTGCAACGGCGTTCATTGTACTAATGTAAAAGTAACCCGCTTGGTTGTTACTGATTCTGGCATTTCTGTCGGTACATCTGGAGAAGAAAATAAATTGAATTGTGATTCTGGAAAATATAACTATTTGAAACTTGATTCGAATAGTAGAAACTACAACTCAATCTATAGTCTAATTTTGAGTGCTCACACTATAGAACACCCAATCTGGATTCGTGTTTCTGATGAGCCTACATGTAAGATTTCCTATGTTGTGTCAGACAAATGAAACAATATTATAAATCTGTATTCGACTGTTCAAAGTAGGTTCTAATGAACGTTTTATTATTGGAACTACCATTCTATACGATGTAGTCATTTACAATGATTTTTATACCCTTCTTGTCGATAGGAGGTAATACTGTTGTTTGGTTTGAATTTTAATCAATGGTAGCGATACAGAAGTTTGGCTTTCTTTGCTATCCGTACTAATTATAATTGTGGGTTTTAAAATAAAAATGAAAAAAAAAGCTATATTGTTTCTTTTGTCACTAAGTTCATTTTCTCAGGCGGCTACTACTGGACCAAGAACAATTCATGCAGTAGGTTGTCATTTACACGACAACACATGCTATGTTTCGGTTGATAAGGTAGTTGGAAGCAATGAATGTTCATCGACGTCGATACGCTGGAAGTCAAATGACGTTAATGGTAAAGAAACCTTAAGCCTATTGATGGCAGCTTCGGTTGCACAGAAAAAAGTTACATTTAATCTTGATGGTAATTGTATGGGGGTATTTCCTAAATTTAATTATATAGTAGTACATCCCAGTAATTAGATTTTTATTTTTTAACATATTAATAATTCAATGTGAAATGTATCGCCCAGCGACTATTTAATCTAATTGGTTATTGAATTTTAATAATTGGTGATATTTATCTTCCTATATTTTTTAGAACACCTTTATTGAAATCGAGGTCATATAAATGTTGGGTGGACAGGTTTCTTTTGCACAATATAAACGATTTATAATCGTCGGTGATTAGGAAGAGATTAAATATGTTATGGTTTGTGAAAACAAATGTGAATTTAGGGGGAGGAAAGTGGTGAAAATCACAATGATATTATTTTTTTTCATTATGTCATTGAGTGTGAATGCGGCTGAAAATTATCAGAGTGGAAGTATTTCAAATCTTACTGCAACAACCGCGGGTATAATGATTATGTTAGATACAGGACTACCAACCAAGTGTAATGGAAGCCCATATGGATGGATGCTAATCAAGCAAGAGTATACAGCTTTAACTTCTGTAGTTCTGGCTGGTTGGATTGCAGGGAAAAAGTCTGGAACGGTATATATATCAGGTCGCGAAAATGGAGATGGAGTGTGTCTTGTAAATCAGTGGGATCCTGAGAATTAGTATATCTATGAAACAATACCTAAGAGGACAATTAAAATGATTTATAGGATTTTAAGTTGAAAAAATATTTACTTTTAATATTAATAACGATCAACCCAACTGGAGCTTTTGCTACCGGTGCTAACCAAACAATAACTCAAATATATTATTGTGGAGAGGATTTCGCACTTCAAATGAGCGGGGGGGATTGGTATCTAGTACAAAGAAAAGTTGTAGGTGATAAAAAGTTTGATCATTTTCTTTCTATGTCCATGTTTATGATGGCTTCAAACAAGCAAACAGCTAACATTTTTCCTGGTGAACCGTTAGATAATTGGTGTGGTAACAAGGGATTTAAGCCAATTGATAAACTAAGTATGAAAAACTAAATATTTCGGTTGGAGATAAAAGTTAAAAAGAGGCTATGCTAGGCTAGCCTCTTTGGTGTTATTGCATTTTGAACATAATTATTGCGCCACTTCGTCCACCAAGTACAAGATTGACTGGTAAGGAATGCCGCTGTGGTGTGATAAACCGATCTCACAGGTTCGGCTGTTACTGAATCCACGAGTACAGTTGCTCGGCACTTGTTCCTTAAGTGGGTGTACCGCCGCTTCATTCAGCTCTGGAGTGGTAAAACCTTTATCACCCGCCCAACCACAGCATTGAATGTGCTCAGGAACGATGACCTCTTCGGTACAGGCTTTAGCAAGGTTCAACATCGCGCCTTCCAAACCCATTCGACGAGAACTACACGTCACATGCAGCATCACGGTCTCTTGCAGCGGCTCAAGTGTCAGGTGCTCCAGCAGGTACTGGTTCACAAACCCTGTCGGCTCTAGCACTTCTAGGGGCTTGGTGAACTGTTCAATACTGCGTTTAGCACACGGGCTGGTATCCATTAATACTGGGTATTCACCCTGACGACTCGCTTGCCACAACACTTCTTCGAGCTGTTGCGCTTTAGATTGGGCTAAATCGGTCATTCCTTTGCTGTCGTAAGGCATGCCACAACATTGGTCATCTAGCTTCTTCGCAAGAATAACCTCAAATCCTGCTTTGTTAAGCAAAGACATGGTCACTTCAGTTAGGGGACGTTGGTCGCCCGCATCACTCTGTTGTCCCATGGTGCGACTCGCACACGAAGGCAGGTAAACCACCTTCTTATGATTGCTTGAGGATTCTGCCGTCACTGGTGATGAGACTAGCGAGTGACTATTGGATTGCGGCATCTCAGGCATCCAAATTGGTGTTGCGCCTTTGGTCATCGAACGCAAGCCGTTGGTTAGCTTGCCGACTGTATTTTCGCCTAATATTTTGCTCGCCACTTGGTTGGTTTTGAGGCCAACCTTGGTCAACTTAGTGGTGGTCGAGAAATGATCTGCGGTCCACTTAGCGATTGGCGTAAATTTCTCATACTTGGCGATACGAAGCTTCTTAATCAAGTCGCCAGTGTTGATTCCCACTGGACAACGCTCGGCACACAGGCCTGTCGCAGCGCAGGTATCAATGCCTTGGTATTCAAAGGTCTTCTCTAGTTCGCTGGCTTCTATTTCTTCACCTACTGCTCGGCGGCGTTGTAGCTCTCGATACAACACAATACGTTGGCGTGGCGATAGAGTGAGCGTACGAGATGGGCAGACAGGCTCACAGAAGCCACATTCAATACAGCGGTCGATAAGGTCATCGGCAGCAGGCATTGGCTTCAAATTGGTGATGTGTGAATTTGGATTGTCGTTGATAATAACGCCGGGGTTGAGCAGTCTTTCTGGATCGAACAACGCCTTGATTTGTTGCATCAAAGCATAACCATCTTTACCCCATTCCAACTCGACGTAAGGTGCCATGTTACGACCCGTGCCGTGTTCTGCTTTCAATGAACCTTGGTATTTCACCGCGACCAGTTCGGCAACGTCATCCATGAAACCGCCGTAGCGATCGATCTCTTCTTGGCTGTCGAAGCCTTGAGTAAACACAAAGTGCAGGTTGCCTTCGAGGGCGTGACCAAAAATGATCGCTTCGCTGTAGTCGTATTTATCGAACAGCTCTTGCAGTTCTCGAATGCCGTTAGCGAGGTTTTCAACGGGGAAAGCCACGTCTTCAATGATAACGGTAGTACCAACTTCACGAACCGCGCCAACCGCTGGGAACATACCTTTGCGAATGCCCCACAGAGTCGCGACTGTCTTTGGATCGGAAGTGAAAGGCACTGATTCAACAATCGTATATTCCGATAACGCATCCAAAATTGATTTACATTGTAAATCTAAGTCCTGCTGGGAGCTGGCGTGTGACTCAACTAAAATCGCCGCTGCTTCTAAATCTAAGCTCGGCATAAACGCAGGCATACCCGGTTTATCCGCGACTGAACACAGTGCTCTGCCATCCATCAATTCCACCGCAGCAACTGGTGTTTTGGATAGTGTCGTCACGGCTTTACTTGCTTGCTCGATATCGGCAAACACTAGCAGCGCCGAAGCTTTGTTCGGATGTTCGATCACCGTGTTGTAGGTAATCTCAGCGATGAAGCCGAGCGTGCCTTCTGAGCCAATCATCAGGTGTTTGATGATCTCAATTGGGTCGTGGTAATCGACCAAAGCATTGAGCGCGTAGCCGGTGGTGTTTTTTAGGCGGTACTTGTGGCGGATTCTGTCGGCCAGTTCTTGGTTTGACGCTGTCTGTTGATGTAATTCGACAATGCCTTCAAACAGCGCTTTGTGTGATTGCTTGAACGCCTCAACACTGGCGTTATCAGCAGTATCAAGCAGGGTGCCATCACTCAGTACGACTTTCATGCTCTCAACGGTGCGATAAGAGTTTTGCGCAGTACCGCAACACATGCCACTGGCGTTATTGGCTGCGATACCACCGATTTTACAGGTATTGATAGAGGCTGGATCGGGGCCGATTTTACGTTGGAAAGGGGCAAGATATTTGTTGGCATCAGCACCAATTACACCAGGTTGAAGAATGATCTGATTGCCGTTATCGACGATTTCGTGGCCACGCCAGTCATCAGTCAATGTGATGAGCACCGAGTCTGAAACCGCTTGCCCTGAAAGGCTGGTGCCCGCGGCGCGAAAGGTAAAATGAATCCCCAGTTCGCGACAGCTTTGAATGGTGAATATGACTTCGTCTAAGTTTTTGAGCCTTAGAACCATTTTCGGCACCAAGCGATAAAAACTCGCATCGGTGCCGTAAGCCAAGCGCTTTGCATCTTGAGTGACAATGCGTTCTGTTTCTATTTTTTGAGCCAGTATCGCTTCAAGCTGCAGATAAGCTTGTGCGTCTATTACTCGCTCATGGGATGTGTTTGTCTCCATCTTTGCTTCCTTGTGCTTCTTATTTGGCACTGTTCAGGGCGTGTTGACCTTTCGTGGTTAAATTTTGTTCGAGTAAAACGCTTTTAGCTGAACCCTTCGGGCAGCGTTTGCTGGCCATTTCTACTACGTTATCGGCTTCTCATGTAGGCTAGCTACACATCGACGCCTCTGCCTTGTATAAATACCCAGCAACTCGCTGCAAAAATCAACTCGAAAGATCAACACGCCCTAGCTTTTTATTTTATTTTCCAGTGCTTAAACGGTGTCACAACGGCAGTGGAATTGCTGTGACACCGATTGAACTTCAGTCTAAGTAGACCAAAGCATTAGTCCGAATCTGAATCTGAATCTGAATCCGAGTCGTGGCGGGTTAATCTAACCCCACCAAAGATTCACGAGTTAAGTCTTTGATTGTCTTTGCGCCTGTTAATGTCATCGCAACACGCATCTCTTTGTCGTACAGGTCGAGTAGGTTTTCAACACCTGCTTGTCCTTGCGCAGCTAACGCGTAGACGAAAGAGCGACCAAGCAAGGTGCAGTCTGCGCCCATCGCCATCATGCGAACTACATCTAAGCCAGTACGAATGCCAGAGTCGACCAGAATCTTGGTGTCGCCTTTTACCGCGTCTGCAATCGCAGGCAGTGCTTTAGCACTTGATAGAACACCATCAAGCTGACGACCGCCGTGGTTTGAAACTACGATACCGTCTGCACCAAATCTAACGGCGTCTTTTGCATCTTCTTCATCAAGAATGCCTTTGATGACCATCGGGCCGTCCCAGAAGTCACGGATCCACTCTAGGTCTTTCCATGAAATCGACGGGTCGAAGTTGTCACCCAACCAACCGATGTAGTCTTCCAGTTTGGTTGGAGATCCGCGGTAAGTAGAGATATTGCCAAGATCGTGTGGTTTACCCAAAAGGCCAACATCAACGGCCCAACTAGGATGACGCATAGATTGAAATACACGACGAATTGCTGCATTTGGACCACTCATTCCTGAGTGCATGTCACGGTAGCGAGCGCCGGGTACTGGCATATCCACCGTGAAGACCAGTGTTGTTACGCCAGCCGCTTTGGCACGTTCCAATACGTTCTTCATGAAGCCACGATCTTTTAGTACGTAAAGTTGGAACCACATTGGGCGCTCAATCTTAGGTGCGACTTCTTCGATCGGGCATACCGATACGGTCGACATCGTAAAAGGGATGCCTTTATTGTCTGCGGCTTTAGCAGCTTGTACTTCGCCACGTCGTGCGTACATGCCGGTTAGACCAACGGGTGCTAAGGCAATCGGCATCGCTAGTTTTTCGCCAAACAGCTCAGTTTCCAAATTCAGATCTGACATGTCATTGAGGACACGCTGCTTGAGCGCGATCTCTGCAAGATCGGCTGTGTTGCGGCGTAGGGTATGTTCACCGTAAGAACCGCCGTCAATGTAGTGGAAAAGAAACGGTGGTAATTTCGCTTTTGCTGCGGCGCGGTAATCAGTCGATGCGGATATGATCATAATTTCAGTCCTAAATTCTTGGGATGTTGCCCTTCTATGAGAGCTTGGCTTGGGCTGCTTTAATTCTTGAAAAAGTAAGCGTTGGTTGTTTCTTAAACAGTGAAACAGATAAGCAATAAAATGGCGTTAATACCCGAGGGTGTTGATGTGTTTTAGTATCCATTCCGAAACTCATCAACTGTCTTATTAGACGGTGTTGCAGTCGGGGAATTGAGTATTAACGCCAAGTGCTTTTGTAACGACTTATGGTTTACATAAGTGCGTCTGTCATTTTGAAGCCGTAGATCACCACTAGGCCGATGATTCCTGTCATCACCAAGTAGTAGAACGTTGGGATGATTGTCTTACGTAGGGTTGCGCCTTCGCGTCCTAGTAAGCCCACGGTTGCTGAAGCGGCTACCACGTTGTGAATCGCAATCATGTTACCTGCTGCTGCACCAACGGCTTGAAGAGCAACAACCACCGCACTAGAGATAGTCAGAGTTTGCGCAACTTCGAATTGGAACTGGCTGAACATCATGTTTGAAACCGTGTTCGAACCTGCAATGAAGGCACCTAGCGCACCCACCGTGGCACTCAATGCTGGGAATGCGCCGCCAACTAGGCCTGCTGCAAAGTTTGCCGTCGTTACTGGCATACTTGCCAAATCTGCACCGTTTACACCAGAGTTAATGAAGATACGTACCATTGGGATGGTGAACACCAACACAAAGCCTGCACCAATCAGTGTCTTGCTCGACTCACCAAAGGCTTTAGCCAGTGGAGCTGCGCTGCGAGATTGCATCAGAACCGCAACCAGCGCGACGAAGACTAAGATGCCGCCCGGTAGGTACAGAGGTTGAATCGCTGTGCTGACGCCTGTCTCACCAAGGATGTTGCTGAATGAAAGGCTAACGCTCTTGAGTAGGCCTTTGAACTCAGGACTCACACGGCTAGCAACCAGAGTTACAGCTAGCAGCACGTAAGGTGCCCATGCCATCGCCATGCTCATCTTCTTATGATTGTGGTTGTTGTCGTCAAGGTCGATTTTCAGCGAACCTAGCCATTCTGCTGGCCACTTGTCTTCGCTTTCAAAATCCCATTTTGATTTAGGTACTAGGAAGCCGCGTTTTGCTGCTGTTACGACAATCGCAAGGCCAACCAAACCACCAATCAGTGATGGGAATTCAGCACCTAGGAAGACACCCGTTAGTGCGTAAGGAATGGTGAAAGCGGCACCTGCGAACAGTGCGAATGGCAGGATATCAAGACCTTCAGTCCAGCTTTTGTTCTTACCGAAGAAGCGAGTCAGCATCATCGCCATCAATACAGGAATCATCACACCAACACAGGCGTGGATGATCGCAACACTTGACGTGATTTGTTGTAGGTAAGCGTCCCAAGTAGAGCCGTGAGCAATCAAGCTTTCACCGATGTTGTGCGTATCTAAACCTTTGTTCACACCAACGATAATAGGAGTGCCAACCGCGCCGAACGATACCGGCGTAGATTGAATCATCATGCCCATCAGTACCGCAGCTAATGCTGGGAAGCCGATTGCAACGAGTAGCGGTGCGGCGATTGCAGCGGGTGTGCCGAAGCCAGATGCGCCCTCAATGAATGAACCAAAACACCAAGCAATGATGATCGCTTGCACACGACGGTCTGCTGATATATCAGTAAAGCCGTTGCGGATGGTGGTGATAGCTCCGGTGTGTTTCAAAGTGTTTAATAAGAAGATGGCGCCAAACACAATCCAGAGAACTGATACGGTAATGCCGAAGCCTTGGAATACTGAAGCCAGCACGCGAGTGCTAGACATATCCCATGCGAATAGGGCGATAGCAACGGTTAATGCAAATGCCACTGGCATCGCTTTTTTTGCAGGCCAGTTAAGGCCAACCAGCAGAATCGCTGCAACAACTATTGGCGAAAAGGCCAATAATGCTAGTAGAGTTTCACTCATGGGTACTTCCTCGTACTTGTTTTCAAACGTTCATGTTTGAAGTGAATAACACGTCATTAGTTTTGTAGGTGTAATCTGAATCTCGAGGATTCAATTGTTGTAATTAGAGTCGCTTTATTTGTAACCGATGTGATTGCAAAAGCTGTTTTTGTAATTGTTTTGTTAATTTGGCGTGAATTTACCCCTTTATTTTTTATTGATATAGGGAAATAATGAAAATAATTAATTCCAAAATTGGCATAATCAAATGCGAGCAGACGATTTGATCCTGTTTTCACAGGTAGTAGAACTGGGCAGTTTCAGTAAAGTGGCAGAGCAAAATAACCTTACAAATTCGGTAGTTAGTAAAAGAATTGCGCGTTTGGAAGAAGAGATTGGCGTGCAATTATTGTATCGAACGACGCGTAAATTGACGCTTACCGAAGCCGGTAAGGCAATGTTACATAGCGCCAAAAATGTGAAGCAGGCGGCGCAAGAGGCTATGGACGCAGTTTCAGGCTTTGGTGAGAATGTCAGTGGTCATATCAAAATGTCAGTGCCTACTATCTCTGGAGATTTGATTCTCGCAGACGCCGTTGCCGAGTTTTGTAATATGCACCCAGGTTTAACGGTCGATATGTCGCTTAACAATCGTTTTGTTGATCTGGTTGAGGATGGTTTGGACTTGGTAATTCGTACCGGTTACTTGGAAGATTCCAGCCTTATTGCCCGTCATATATTGGATTCGCAATGGGTGGTGTGTGCCTCGCCCTCTTATATCGCCAAGAATGGTAAGCCAATGCTGCCTAAAGACTTGGTGAAGCACAATTGCTTGCAATACGCCTATCAAACAACAGGCGCTAGCGAGTGGCAGTTTCTGCACAGTAAAGATGGCTGTACCGACAACGATAAATACATTGTGCGTGTCTCAGGCTCTTTTTCGACTGACAACGCGACGGCATTAAGAAAAGCCGCATTGGGCGGACATGGAGTGGCGTACGTGCCACGTTGTCTGGTTTATCACGATATTCGTAATGGTCAGCTGGTGGATATTTTCCCTGATTTGGTCGGGAAAAAGTTGGGCATTTATGCGGTGTACCCTTTTACTCGCCAGCCACCAAACAAAATTAAGCTACTGATCGAACACATCAGAGCGCGTTACCTGACGATTTCACATTATTTTTAATGTTATGAGTTTTCGCCATGTTTTGATGAGTCGAGTCATAGCGTTACAGCATATAAAAGAAGGATCATGATAACTGCGGGGGATGCCGCAGAGTAAAGCTGTCGATCTCACTGCTAATATCTATGCATTTACTCTATTCAATATGGGAATAGAGTCCCTAGATTCACTTTAGCGAATACTTGATTTTAGATAACTGGGTATTTGACTAAGACCAAAAAACCTCAAAATCTGCCTTAGATTTTGAGGTTTTTCATATATATGAAAACCAATCAAAACTGCATCATGTTTCCCTCACTTTTACACTCTGTTTTCCGTGATAGACCCCGCCATTATTGATGAAATGAAAGCGATTTCAAGCTGCTGTTTTACGCATTATTCAATCTAACTTACTGATATTTAATTAATACTTTTGGCTGTGAACTTTCTAAAAGTTTCATGGGTTTTAAGCTGATTTATCAGTGTGAACAGCGACTAACTTTTCAACGCTTTCATTGCTTAATATTTCCCTGTTCGATGAAAACTCAAAAAAATAATAGGGAATTACAATGCAAAAATTTAAGCTTTTGCCAATAACAGTCGCAGTGGCGGCTTCGCTTGCTTCACTCTCTTCTTTCGCTGCAGAGACGGATCTTGCTGCTTTGGAACAACGAATCCAAGAGTTGGAGTCTCAGGTTGGAGATATCAAGTACACTGATGACCAACAACAAGCGGTTCTAACTTCAGACACGAATGTACCAGACGGTATCGTCTTCTCTGGTTATGCTCGTTACGGCGCTCACTATAAAAGCGGTGATGAGCGTTATGTAGACATCGGTACAACAGGTCGCTCAGTTGGTCGTTTAGGTAATGAAGCCAATGGTGGTGAAGTTCAGTTAGCTAAACTTTTCCAAGCTGACAATGGCGCTATCTGGGACGTCGTATTCATGGCTGACCACTGGGAAGCAGACGCGTGGGCTGATGACGGCGGTCTAAGTATGAAGAAAATGTATGCCGGTGTAACTAATGTATTTGAAAGCCAACCAGAACTTTACATGTGGGCTGGTCGCGATTTCCATCAACGTCCGCAACAAGGTTTGAACGATTACTTCTGGATGACACATGATGGTCAAGGTGCTGGTTTTAACAACTTAGACTTCGGTGGCGCCAAGCTAGACATGGGCTTTGTTGGTCAAGTGAAAGGTGGCCTAGTAAATGACAATGGTCGATACGCAGTGACCGCGAAGCTACACAGTATTGATGCTGGCATAGGTAATCTGGATTTTTACGCGAACTACGGTTTTGCATCGAGCGAAGCGGATACGTCTACGACGACTGAGTATGTATACGATCCAGTAACAGATTCAATGCAGCCTGTCGTGACTGCAGGTCAAAAAGTCAGTGATGAAACGGCATACTTAGTAGGTGCAACATTGGGCTTGGGTGAGTCTAACAAATTGGTTGTTAAGTACGGTGACGGTGCAGACTCATCTGTATTTGAACTGAAAGGTGATTACCAAACTTTGTACGCAAGTGTTGAAGGTAGCTACGCAGCGACAGACAACTTCATCATTGATTACTTAGTGTCGTACAAAGACAATTCTGGCTCAGATCTAGACCGTGAGAACACAGAATACGCGGGTATCGTTCGTCCACAGTACCAATGGGATGATGTTCACTCTACATGGTTAGAAGCTGGCTACGGCATGGTTGATTACGATGACGATGGTGAAGAGAACGCGTGGAAAGTAACGCTGTCTCAAAACGTTTCTCTAGGTGGTTTACCTTGGAGCCGTCCAATGCTTCGCTTCTACACAACGGTGGGTGATGTAGAAACGAAAGGTAACACAGTGAAGACAACGAATGTTGATACATTGTCGTTCGGCGCAATGTTTGAAGCCTGGTGGTAATCACCGATATAGAAAGCGCAGCTCTTTGAATTCGGCATATTTTCAAGGAGCGATACTTTCGAATATCCAAGCTTGTTAAGGGCATACGTTGAAATACCTATGCTTTTAACGAGCAAGTAATACTGTCCATTTTAGCCCTAAAGGCAGATTGATTAGGGCATGTTATATAACTCCATTCTTGGGCACATTCTTTGTGCCCTTTTTTTCGCCACTAAATCAAGGATTCACCATGAGACTTTCTTCCATCGTGTCTCGAGTTTATTTAGGTTTCTCTGTACTGATCGTGATTATGCATGGTTAAGCATCAGTAGCAATAAAGACATAACGACTCGAATCGAAAACATCACCCAATCGCGCTGATAGAAAAACTGAGTTTAGACGTGCTTGTTTGATCTGAAGAACAAGTAACCGATAGGCGTCCTGATAGTATTAACAATAATCCCATGAAACAGTTTCATGGCGTAAAGGTAATCTGTAAGCGCTTTCATGATTTCCAGAACTGACCTTTTTACCTCCAAGTTTAGTGTGATGTTACTCACGCCTACTGAGACCTAATTCCTTAATAATCGTTTTGTAAGCGGTTACAAGCTAATGAAGTATCGAGGTTCGAGTGGCGACAATTAAACACGTATCAGAACATGCAGGTGTGTCTCAAGCGACAGTGTCTAGAGTGATCAACGGCACCAGTAGAGTGAGTCATGACAAGAAATTAAAGGTTGAAAAAGCGATCAAGGAGTTGGGTTATCGCCCGAATTCTATCGCTCAAGCCTTAGCTTCAAGTCGTACCGGTAGTGTTGGCGTTGTTGTTCCAGAACTTGGTGGCTCTTTCTATTCAGGCATCTTGCATAGCATAGAAGAAAACCTACGCCGCTTTGGTTACCACGCTGTTGTTGCGGCGGGCTCGAACACCGAACAAGGGCAGCGCGAGTCGGTGGAGTTTCTGTTGGGGCGTCGTGTTGATGCTTTGATTCTTCATACTCAACTGCTCAGTGATGACTATTTAATTGAATTGGAAGAACAGGGGACTCCTGTGGTTTTAATTAACCGCTTCATCCCAGAAATGGCGATGAGTTGCATTGATATTGATAACGAAGTCGGGGGGCTACTCGCTACTCAATACCTTTTGCAAAAGGGACATACAGATATCGCGTGTATTACCGGGCCTTTAGATAAAGCAGACGCTAGGGGGCGTTTACAGGGGTATCGAAAGGCCTTGGAAGAAGCGGGTGTGCCTTACGATGAAGCTTTAGTCTCGGAAGCGGGCTTTACTGAAGAGACTGGCATCAGTGCTATGAAGAAGCTAATCAACCGTAAGTGTAAGTTTACGGCGGTGTTTGCTTCTAATGATCACATGGCATTTGGCGCCTTCGAAGTTCTGCATCAAGAGGGATTGTCTGTTCCGAAAGATGTTTCTCTTGTTGGCTTCGATAACACTATCTTCGCGCGCTATCTGACCCCTAGTTTGACCACCATTAATTTCCCTATTGAAGAGATGAGCATTGAAGCAGTGCAGCTCACTCTGCAAAAGCTAAAAAAAATCAAACATGACGTGAACTTTAAATTGCTGCCGACGTTGGTCACTAGAAACTCGGTATCGGATTTACTCGTTACCCTATAAAAACATTAAGGATAGAACATGAAATTTAAGACCTTAGCGCTCTCATGCGCGGTTGCTTTAGGATTAGGTACAACGGCTGTTAATGCGGCTGACAAAGAGATTCGTTTCGATGGCTTCCCTGATTTCGATAGCAGCCTGAAGGTATTACTGCCTGATTTCGAAAAGAAAACAGGGATTAAAGTTGATTACCTTATGAACAACCACGGTGACCACCACACAAAACTAACCACTAACCTAGCAACTGGCTCAGGTGCGGGTGACGTGATTGTTGTGGACGTAGAGAAAATCGGCCCATTCGTTGGTTCTGGCGGCCTAGTTAACCTGTCTGAAAACTATGGTGCAGATAAATACGAAGAACGATTCGCTCCATACGCATGGGCGCAAGGCAAAGGCGCTGACGGCGACATGTACGGCATCCCTGTCGATCTTGGTCCAGGTGTTATGTACTACCGCACCGACGTGTTTGAAAAAGCAGGCATCAATGTAGAAGACGCAATCAAAGATTGGGATTCATACATCGCTGCGGGTGAAAAACTGAAAGAGCAAAACGTACAACTTATCGCTTCAGCAGCCGACGTGGCACAAGCGATCATCTTCACAACAGTTCCTGAAGGTGAAGGTCTTTACTTCGATAAAGATGGCAACCCAGTGGTGACATCTGAGCGTTTTGTTCACGCTTTTGAAGTGGCAAAAGAGATTCGCGACAAAGGCTTAGATGGCCGCATTCTGGCTTGGTCTAACGAATGGTACGAAGGCTTCCGCAACGGCACATTTGCAACTCAACTTTCTGGCGCTTGGCTACTTGGTCACCTAAACAACTGGATTGCACCTGAAACCAAAGGTAAGTGGGCAGTAGAGAACCTTCCTGATGGCATCTACGGCAGCTGGGGTGGTTCATTCCTATCTATCCCAACTCAGTCAGACAACCCAGATGAAGCTTGGGCACTTATTGAATACATGACGACTGACCGTGAAGTTCAACTTAAGCACTTCGAAACGATTGCGGCTTTCCCTGCGAACGTAACGACGTATGACGATGAGTTGTTCCAAGAAGAGATGGAGTTCCTAGGTGGGCAGAAAGCGCGCCTTCTATTTGCTGAAGTGGCACAAAACATCAAACCAGTATCTCCAGCTCAAGGCGACCACGTAGCACGTTCTATAATTTTAGAGAACGCATTGATGGAAGTGCTTGATGAAGGTAAGGACATCGAGACTGCATTGAAAGAGGCAGAGCGCCTAATCAAGCGTCGTACGCGTAATCTTTAATTTGTTTTTATTTTGAGTAAGTGAGGAAGCGTGGATAACGCGCTTCCTTTTTTAAGAGGTCGTTACTATGAATCATACAGCGAGCACAACGATAGAACCTGCGGACAAAAGCCTTTTTTCTCGTCTGAATTTGAAAGCGCTTACACCGTATGGATTCCTTCTGCCGTTTCTGATCATTTTTTCTGTATTTGGGATCTTCCCGCTGTTGTTCTCTGTTTACCTGTCGTTCCACGAATGGAACCCAGTACAGGGCATGGACGCAATGCAGTTCGTTGGTTTTGAGAACTATCACATTGCATTGACTGACCCGTGGTTATGGCGTTCATTAAAGAACACATTGTGGCTAGCAATCACATCGGGTGTGGCTCAGCACTTAGTCGCAATTCCAGTGGCTTACATGTTGGTTTCAATGGGTGACCGTATGCGTCACTGGTTAACATCGGCGTATTTTCTACCGTTCATCACATCAACGGTCGCAGCGTCACTGATTTTCTTCAACATGTATTCTCCTAACTCAGGAATCATTAACCAAACGCTAATGGCACTGGCCGATAGCACGCTGTTTGGTTGGGCATTTGCTTGGGTTAACGATTTCCAACCAATCCGCTGGTTAGACGATGCCACTATGGTGAAGCCGTCTATCGCGATCATGGTTTTCTGGAAATACACCGGTTTTAACATCGTCCTTTACACCACAGGTTTAATGACGATTCCTAAAGATATTTTAGAAGCTGCTCGTATGGATGGTGCCAACGCCTTTCGCCGCTTCTGGAATATTTCACTACCAATGATTCGTCCATTTATCTTCTTTGCTATCACGATGACCATCATCGGTAACCTGCAAATGTTTGAAGAACCGTTCGTTCTAACGCGTGGTACAGGTGGTACGGGTCAATCAGGTCTAACTATCTCTATGTACCTCTACAAAGTGGGTTGGGAATGGTTAGAAATGGGCACAGCGTCAGCGATTTCATGGCTCCTGTTTGCACTCATCGCAACGTGTACCTTGGTTCAATTTTTATTCTTCGGTAAGAAAGGCTTAGGGGAACATTAAGATGTCGACATCAATTAAGACAAATACCTCACCACTAAGTGGCCTAATGCCAAGTGAACGCACCATGTACATCATGACTAAGATCTTGATGGTTATGCTCGGCATATTACTGATTGTTTCCGCAATCATTACGGTGTTCCCGTTTGTGTGGTCAGCACTGCTTTCAACACGTGACCGTTCGGAGATCTTCGGTTCAGGCATCAGCTTTGCGATTGGCGATAGCCTAATGGTGAACTACGCAAAACTGCTGGAAATCATGCCGTTTTGGAAAGCGATGTTTAACTCGATTTACGTGGCTTTCTTAGGCACCACCATCTCACTGCTGTTCTGTAGCATGGGTGGCTACGCGTTTGCTGTGTTTAAGTTCCGCGGTAAGAACGTGTTGTTCGGTATGCTGGTTGGCTCAATGGCGATTCCGCCTGTGCTTAGCTTGATCCCTTACTTCATGATCGTGAAATTCTTAGGCTTGCTAGATAACCACATGGCTGTATGGCTACCGTTCACAACCACGCCATTTGGTATCTTCTTGATGCGTCAGCACGTGATTGCATCGATTCCTAAAGAGCTATTAGAAGCGGCGAAACTAGATGGCGCAGGCGAGTTCAGAACGTACTGGAGCGTGGTACTGCCACTAATGAAGCCAGCACTTGCAACATTGGCTATCGTGCAGTTCGTCTTCTTCTGGAACATGTTTATGCAACCTCTTGTGGTGCTAAATAACCCAGACAATTATGTGATTACACAGGCGCTACGAAGCGTTCAAGGTATTCCGAATACGCCATGGGGTGCGGTAATGCTAGGCACCACAATTTCAATTTTACCACTCGTAATTACATACCTGTTCGCATCGAAACAGATGATCAGTGGTTTAACGTCCGGCGCAGTTAAAGGTTAGGTTTAAGGGTTATAACAATGAATAAATTTCAACTTCCAAGTGATTCAAAGTTACGCAGTAAGGAATTTGTATTCGGTGTCGCGACATCTTCATACCAAATTGAAGGCGGCGTTGAAGAGGGCGGTCGTACACCGTCTATCTGGGACACGTTTTGTAAGACGCCAGGTAAGGTAGATAACGGCGACAATGGTGATGTGGCATGTGATCACTACCACCTATGGAAGCAAGACATCGAGATGATTCAAGGCTTAGGCGTTGATGCTTACCGCCTATCAATTGCATGGCCACGTATTCTGCCGCAAGACGGTGAGGTGAATCAGCAAGGCCTAGAGTTTTATGAGCAGATCATCGATGAGTGTCATGCTCGTGGCATGAAGGTGTATGTGACTTTGTATCACTGGGATCTGCCACAATACCTTGAAGACAAAGGCGGTTGGCTAAAACGTGAAACGTCTTACAAATTTGCGGAATACGCAGAAGTCGTGAGTAACTACTTTGGCGACAAGATTGATGTTTACACAACATTGAACGAACCGTTTGTGTCTGCATTCCTTGGTTACCGTTGGGGCGAACACGCGCCAGGCATCAAGGGTGAGAAAGAGGGCTACTTAGCATCTCATCACCTAATGTTGGCACACGGTTTGGCGATGCCGATTCTTCGTAAGAATGCGCCTCATGCTAAGCATGGCGTGGTATTTAACGCGACTCCGGCTTACCCATTAACACCACAAGATCAAGGCGCAGCAGATTACTGCGAAGCGGAGAACTACCACTGGTTTATCGACCCAGTATTGAAGGGTGAATATCCGCAGTTAGTGGTTGAGCGTCAAGCGATGAACATGCCAATGATCCTTGAAGGTGATTTAGACATCATCAGCGCACCAGTCGACTACATTGGTATCAACTACTACACACGCAATGTCGCTCGCTTTAACGAGAATGGTGACATTGAATCAGTCAAGCAAACCGATGCTGAACACACTTACATCGGTTGGGAGATCAACCCACAAGGCCTAACTGATTTATTGGTAAGACTGGATGCTCGCTACGAAAATATGCCGCCTATCTACATTACGGAGAACGGTGCTGCAGGTAACGACGAGCGCGTTAATGGACAAGTGATGGATGATCAACGTGTTCGCTACTTCCAAGGTCATATCGAAGCGGTTCACAACGCAGTTGAAGCCGGTGTGAAAGTGGATGGTTACTTCGCTTGGAGTCTGATGGATAACTTTGAGTGGGCATTCGGTTACTGCCAGCGTTTTGGCATCGTCCACGTTGATTACACCACCCAAGAAAGAACATTGAAACAGAGCGCAATTGCGTACCGAAATATGCTTCTAGAGCGCGCTGAGGAGAACAGATAATGGCTAAAGTAGAATTTAAAAACATCAAAAAATCATTCGGTGATGTTGAAGTTGTCAAAGAATTTGATTTTACAGTTGAAGACGGTGAGTTCGTGGTTTTCCTTGGCCCATCTGGATGTGGTAAATCGACAACGCTACGTATGCTTGCGGGTCTTGAAAGCATCAGCTCTGGCGACATTGTGGTTGGCGGTAAGTTGATGAATAAAGTCGACGCGAAAGACCGTGATTTGGCGATGGTATTCCAAAGCTACGCTCTGTACCCACACATGACGGTGTACGAGAACATCGCCTTTGCGTTAAAACTGAAAGGCATGCCGAAAGCAGAAATCGACGTAGAAGTACTAAAAGCGGCGAAAATGCTAGAGCTTGACCCGCTACTGAACCGTAAGCCAAAAGAGCTTTCTGGTGGTCAACGTCAGCGTGTGGCAATGGGCCGTGCAATGGTTCGTACACCTAAGGTTTTCTTGTTTGATGAGCCGTTATCTAACCTAGATGCAAAACTTCGTGGCGTGATGCGTGAAGAGATCAAACACCTACACCGCGAGCTTAAAACTACCACGATCTACGTAACTCACGATCAAATCGAAGCGATGACTTTGGCGGATCGCATCGTGATCCTGAAAGACGGTTATGTTGCTCAAGTAGGTACGCCAACCGAGGTGTTCCAACGTCCTGCAAACAAGTTTGTCGCGCAATTCATTGGTAACCCGTCAATGAACATGTTGGAAGCAAAGCTGATTGAAAAAGAAGGCGAGTACTTCGTTGAACTTGGCGATGTTCATATCCCACTGCCAGAGCGCTTTAAGTCTCTAGCATCTAAAAACCTAGCGCTTCATTTTGGTGTTCGTCCAACAGACATCCATCTACGTGCTGAGCAAGTTGACCACGACCGTGTGCTGCCATTCCCTGTGAAAATCAAAGACAAGGAACTGCTAGGCGCGAGCATTCTTCTGAAAACAGAAATCGGCGGTCAACCGCTGATGGTTGAGACCCAAGCTGCTGAAGTGGATGTGAAAGAGCTGACGCTTTACTTGGATCTGGATGCTTTCCACCTATTCGATGCACTGAGTGAGAATTCGCTAGCGAGCTAGTCAATTACGAGCTAGCCAGTCAATTTAAGTCAGCTAACGAGCTGATACCAACCTACTTACGACAAATTGTTTTGGCTCCTCCTGATTTGGGAGGGGCTAGGGATAGTGATGATGAAATTCGGATATTTTGACGATAAAAACAAAGAATACGTAGCAACCACGCCATGTACACCGATTAAATGGTGTAACTATGTTGGCACATTAGATTTTGGTGGCATTGTCGATAGCAATGGCGGTGTGTTGTTGTGTAAGGGCGACCCGGCACTGAACCGTATCACCAAGTACATTGCACAACTGCCAAACTCAGATTTCAAAGGTTCGACCATGTACCTCAAGGTGCGTGACGAAGCGGGTAATGTAGAGGTGTTCTCACCCTTCTACACTCCGACTCTGAAGCCGCTAGATAAGTTTGAAAACCATACAGGCCTGTCTTACACCACCATCATTGCAGAAGCGTTTGGTGTGCGTTGTGAAGCAACGTTCTTCGTACCAAAAGCAGACCAAGTATTGCTGCAAGACATCAAAGTCACCAACATTTCAGACAAAGCGCTGCACGTTGATGTGGTACCGGTGTATGAATTCACGCACTTCGATGCGCTTAAGCAGCTATTGAATGCGGATTGGGTTCCACAAACCATGACACTGAAAGCACACCAGCAAGAATCGGGTCATACCGTGCTTGAGCAGTATGCCTTCATGAAGCGCGACTACGCGGTGAACTTGATGACTGCTGATCGTCCTGTGACATCATTTGATGGTGACCGCCAATCATTCCTAGGTCAGTTTGGCTACGGAACTTGGGCTGCACCGCAAGCGTTAGAAAACGATGAGCTTGGCAACACTGAGTGTTTGCGTGGCGATAACATTGGTGCACTTAACCTACGTCTGGGTTGGTTATCTCCAGAGCAGACAGAACGTACGGTCGTACAGATCGCACAAGAAGAGAGCCTAGAAGCTGCATTGCCTCTATTGGCTAAATATCGTGACCATCAAGTGGTGGATTCGGCATTCGCTGAACTGGCTGAGCACTGGGACTCTTACCTACAAGCGGTTCAGGTTGAAACGCCAGACCCGGCAATGAACTCGATGCTTAACGTACATAATCCACGTCAATGCCACACAACCAAAAACTGGTCTCGTTACCTGTCTTTGTACCAACTTGGCTATGGCGCTCGCGGCATCGGTTTCCGTGACTCTTCTCAAGATACATTAGGCGTGATTACTCACATGCCAGAAGAAGCGCGTGAGTTTATTGAGCGTCTGCTGTCGGTGCAAAACACCAACGGTTCGGCAATGCACCAGTTCTTCCCGTCAACCATGGAAGCAAACGCAGGTGATTCGCGTGAAGAAGAAGATCGCCCGGATTACTACGGTGATGATCACCTGTGGATCATCTACGCGGTGACGCAATATGTGAAAGAAACGGGCAATGCAGACTTCTTGAATAAAGAGATCCCGTTCTATCAAAAAGACAAAGCGGGCAACCCAATCGAAACGGGAACTGTTTGGAACCACCTGTGCCGCGCGATTGAATTTACCTACACCAATACTGGTGAGCACGGTCTACCGCTGCTAGGTTTTGCTGACTGGAACGACACGGTGAACCTGCCAACGGGTGCTGAGTCGATGATGGTAGCCAACATGTACGGCAAAGCCCTGCTCGATATGCTGGACCTTTGTGAGCTACGTGGCGAAGCGCAACTGACGACTAAGTTTAAAGATCAGTACCAACAGATGCAGAGTACGGTGAATGAGTGCGGTTGGGATGGCGAGTGGTTTGTGCGTTACTTTGATGAGCAAGGTTTGCCAATCGGTTCTCATAAAAACGAGCAAGGACAGATCTACACTAACGGTCAAAGCTGGCCTGTGATCTCTGGTTTCGCGACTCAAGAGCGTGCCACACAAGCTCTAGATTCGGTTTACAACAAGCTGAACACGACCAATGGCATCAAACTTTCAACACCGGGTTACAACGGCTTTGATCCACAGCTAGGTGGCGTATCAACATACCCACCGGGTGCGAAAGAGAACGGCGGTATCTTCCTGCATTCAAACCCATGGGTGATGATCGCAGAAGCGAAAATGGGCAACGGCGAGCGTGCTTATGAGTACTACCGTCAAATTAATCCGGCTTCGAAGAACGACGATATTGATACCTTCGAGTCAGAGCCATACTGCTACCCACAAAACATCTTGGGTGACGAACATAAACAGTTCGGCTTAGGTCGTAATGCATGGCTGTCTGGTACTTCATCTTGGACATACGTTGCAGGTACGCAGTGGATTCTGGGTGTTCGTCCTGAAGTGGATGGTTTGCTGGTGGACCCTTGTATTCCGGCTGAGTGGCCTGAATTCAAAGTCCGTCGTCAGTTCCGTGGCGCAACATATAACATCCATGTCTCGAACCCGAACAATGTGTGTAAAGGTGTGGTTGAAATGAAGGTCAATGGTGACCTGATTTCAGGCAACAAAGCACCGGTATTTACATCGGGTGAGCACATGGTAGAAGTGGTATTAGGCTAACAAAGAGAAGGGCGCTTTATGCGCCCTTTATTGCTTTTTGGTTTCTCTTTAGTGTTGTTTTATTTTGGTTGATAGCTGGCCTGGCATTGCCAATTGAAGGTTTGAGACTGGTTCGGGCTAAGCGTCAGTAAGCCAATTTGGTTATTGAATGCATCTGCAGGGCAAGTCATTGGTTCTATTGCAATGCTTTGCTCGCTAGCCGGCGTGTACAGCTGAACGAATGGGTAGCTTGCATCTTGTTGATAGTGAATCGCAGCTGATGAATCTGAGCGCGTCAAAGTCAGTTGGTTGGTTGTCTTCGAATCAAATTCAAAGCAATGATTTAGACTTTGATTCGTCAGGGAGTCGCCCAAAGACAAACGGTCAAAAACCTGTTTTTCACCATTAGGTAGGTCGTTCACGTGTATGACTTCGGAGCACTGCGACATGGACAGCGCACATTCTGTCAGATCCGTACCCAGTGAAAAGTAAGGGTGCCAAGCATCACCGAATGGGAAGGCAGAATCACCAAGATTAGAAGCGGTTGTTGAGCAAGAGAGCTTGCCTGTTATGTCGATAGTGAAGGTGACTTCAAGGTTAAAAGCAAATGGGAAAGCAGGGTGCAAAGAAGACGTTTGATACTGCATTGTCACACTGGCTAACTCTTCGTTGGCTACGCTGTTTGTGATTGAAAAAGGTTGGTTATAGAGCAGGCCATGTACGGCGTGATCAGACCAAGGAAAGTTAGCCGGGAGTTGATGGTTTTGGTTATCGAAACTGTAACGACCTAAGTTTAAACGGTTTGGAAAAGGGAATAATTTAGCACTGCGGGAAAAGAACGGATGTTGGTTGATCAGTTCATCATAATTCTGATAACCACAAATAAAAGAGAACGGACTGTTATTTACGATATATTTATTAATAATAGCACCAAATTCATTGATTATTTGAAGTTCTATACCATGTTGGTGGTTTATTAATGTGACAGAGTCAATACTTCCAAATTTTTCATTTATAATTTTAAACATGTTGATGTCTCCATTTTTGAAAGATATTAACAAGAAGAAAAAAATATTCAATGGCGGTTTTAAAATGAATAATAAAATTCCATATACAAGCTATTCAGGAAATTCAAAACACCTTTGCAAAAAAGGTGATGCAGTTGAATTTATTCAACCTTGGTACACGCCAATTTCTACCACACCAGAAAATACCGGCATGGCAGTGGGTGGTATTGGTAATACATTTACACTGACGCCAAATGGCAACACGCCAAACTTTAGCTTTATCCCTGGTATATTTGTTGATTGTTCAGAGCAAGTTATTAATTTTAATGATTTTTATGCTTCAGTGATGGATGTGCCAACCATCGACACGCTGCAAGTCATTGATGAGCAAGATCTGGGCGTTCACCTGAACTTTTACCCTGCTTTGTTCGATGGTAAGAAGATTGACAATACAGACATGTCGAATGCGATTAACCACATTTGTTCGGCATTAAAAAATGGTGGCTTCTACCAAGAGAATAAAGCTAACTTTACAAAATGGAACATTGAGTTTTCAAATAAGACTCTATTATTGATTGACTCAGATTCATCTTCAATTATTTGTCAATTATATGTAGCCTTAGATTTCTTTAATGGTTTATTAATAAATGATACAGTTAAATTATTATCACTTACTGCTGGTGATAATAATGATATGGATAGTCTCAATGGCAGTGATATAGATAGTGTCAACGGTAAGGATATCGAATATCAAGCTTTGTATCCATTAGCTGAATATAAATACAACAGTTTTGATGACATTAAAATAAAACGTAAAGTGGTTTCTCCAATCGTTAAAAATGACAAACGCCTGTGCTCTTTACCGATGCACTGGAATCACTTCGAATTAACCAATCATTCGGCGCAAACCCGCGTGATTACGCTTGCTCAGCCGCTACAAAATTTGATTGGCTCAACTTATCGCAAAGGTCGCGATGGCATTCAAGATTCGGCGTGTACCTTGTCTCAAAATCCAATCGCCCAGCAGCATCAAGCGGTTAGCGTAAACGGCGAAAACCACGGTTTTACGGGTGTCCAGCTCACTAGTCAGTCCCCGTATCAAAGTGATATTGAAGGTGAAGTGGTGTTTGGTGTTCAAGCGAATAACCACCTGACCGAATCTGGCAAGATATCGGTGTCTGTGAAGCCAACACTTTATACCTCTAAGGCAGCGGAGCAAACAGAGTTCGCACTGAGAACAGGCCGCACAAACGCTGAATTCCAAACAGGTATCTACACTGGGCGTGAAGCTCTGAGTGCATTGATTGTGGTTCAGGTTGAGTTGGAGCCGGGGGAGTCTGTTGATCTGCGTTTTACACAGGTGATGGCACACAGCAAAGTCATGCTTAATGGTTGGCGTTCAGAGAAGGCCTACACGCAATTCTATCCGCAAGCGAAACCTGCTCTGCCGATGTTAGAAGAGGTATTGCCAGAGCTAGAAGCGATTGAGCAACGAATTGTCGAACAACAAACGGCCTTCCTACAGCAAGCTCAACGCAAAATTTCACAGCCTGAATCGGCACTTCGATATGCGACGATGGCGATGAATTCACTATCATTCCTAGCCGAATCAACGGTATGGGATAAAGAAGACAAGTTCCTGGTGAAGGAGTGTGTTGATTACCCGTTCTTTAACTCTCTGGATGTGTATTTCTACGGCTCATTTTCGCTTCTTTATTTATTGCCGGAGCTTGATGGCTGCGTGATGAAAGAGTTTTCGAAAGCCATTTTGGCCGAAGACTTTACTCAGCGCCGATACTGGGAATATGAAGCAACACCGAATGCTGAATTGATCGATGAGAAGTACCAAGGCGTGCGTGCTATTCGAGGTGCGGTTATTCATGACTTGGGTAGCCCGTTCGACATCCAGCCTGACGCGTACAGCTGGCACAACGTGAAAGAGTGGAAGGACTTAGCACCGAAATACATTCTGATGGTGTACCGTCACTATCAAAACACGCAAGATATTTCTGTAGTTAAAGAGTGCTGGCAGGCTGTGACTGAGAGCATCGATTTCTTATCGAACTTGGTCGCTGAGGGCGATGATTTACCGCTAACCCGAGGCACAGACGATACCTTTGATAACCTGGCTTCTCATGGTATTTCAATTTACTGCGCGAGCCTTTGGGTTGCTGGCCTTCAAGCCGCGAGTGAACTTGCACAATTGATGGGCGAAAACGATCTGGGTTCGGATTACCTAACACGTTCGAAAAAGGCATTAGCAACAGTTGAGCAAAGCTTGTGGGATGAGAAAGAAGGCTACTACCATTTCTTCGTGACGCCAGTTCAAGCCAAGCATCTAACGGGCGAAGGCTACCAAAGCCTGGAAACCTTAGGCCTGACTTTGACGGGTGATACGATTGCTGACAAGAATACGCTCAATGCCTATCTCAATGAGACCGATACCTCCATTAACATCAATAAGGTATCTCAAAGAATCTCTAAGAAACGCTTACTGAGTGAGACCGCGCCTCAAGCCTTTACTCAAGAATATCTAGAACTAGTACCAGATTCAGACAACAGCTTTGGTGATGCACTGCTTGCTGACAGCTATCTCAAGCTGATTGGCTTAGAGGGCATTTTCCCGCAAGAGCGTATTCAACGCGCATTGGACTATGTTTATAAACATAACTTTGAGATCAACAGCCCTAAGCTGGGTGTTGCGAATATGACATTGGCAGACGGTTCACCACATGAGGCTTTTCAGGCACAAGATGTGTGGATTGGTGTGCAATTTAGTGTCGCAACAGCGTTGAGTTTAGCGGGCAAATCGCAGCAAGCAGAAACATTGATGGACACCGTGTATACCGCGCTGTATGACTATTCAAAAATTCCATTTGCCGCGCCAGAAGGGTTCAATTGCTCAGTATCATTTGATGAGAAAGATCTTTCAGAGTCTTTTAAATTGTCACAAAATGATGCGAAAAAGTGGCTTACTGCACTTAAATTGCAAAAGTGTGTGCTGTCTGACGGTCGAGTTAGTCCTGACCTGACTAAAGACAGTGATAAATTTGTTAGTATGTTGCAAGGCGAAATTTCAGCGGAACAAGCCATGATTCTTCACAAATGGCTACTGAGCACCGGGTTGAAATACACCGCAGGTCGTTATTTCAGACCGGGGATGATCTTCGCCTACATGTATTAACTTAATGATACGAGTTTCAACGAAAGCTGTGGTATGCAGGTTGAAATAGGTGGGGAGCTTTCGGGCTCCCCAAATGTCACTGGATTAGGGTATCGAGATGCGCACTAAAACTAAAAAAACAACCGTATACGATGTAGCGAGACTCGCTGGTGTTTCCCCAAGCACGGTTTCTCGTTTTCTTAATCGAACCACTTATGTGTCGGATGATAAAAGCCAGAACATCGAGCAGGCCATCAAAGACACTGGCTACAAGCCCAATTTTCAGATGCAGGAGAATATCAATCGCCGTTCACTCACGATAGGCGTATTGGTGCAACACCCTGACAGCCCTTATACCAGTCGAATCCTCAACGACATGGAGAAAACTTTGATTGCTCAAGGTTACTCTTTGGTGATTGCGACAGGACATTGGCAGAAAAAACTGGAATTACATGCACTGGAGTATCTGGCGAAAAGTAATGTTGATGGCATGATCATTGTGACCGGAAGCGTGAGTAAAGAAGATATCGCCAAATATGCACAAGACATCCCGGTCGTGGCGGTAGGGTACGACATTATTGATGACAATATCCGCACGCTCAACATTGATAATGTGCTGGGCGGCTACATGGCGACCCTGCACTTACTGCAACAAGGGCATGTGAATATCGCTCATATTAAAGGGCTTTCAAGTCAACCTGATGCGGGGAACCGCTTTGAAGGCTATAAAAAAGCGCTGCAAGAGGCGGGCATCAAGGTGATGCCAAAACTCGTCAAGCAAGGGGATTTCAGTAGTGAGTCTGGCTACGAGAAAACCGTGGAATTAATCGAGTCGAAGATTCACTTTTCTGCTCTGTTTGCAGCCAATGATCAAACCGCTTACGGGGCGATTAAGGCGCTACACGATCACGGTTATAAAGTTCCAGAAGATGTGTCTGTGATTGGCTTTGATGACTTGCCAACGTCTAAGTATTTCACGCCAGCCCTGACGACGCTGAGACAGCCGATTGAAGAGATTGGAGAGGTGTGTGCTCAGTCGATTTTGAACTTGTTATCTGGCGAGCGACATGAAGCTCGACTGCCACCGATTGACTTAATCGTCAGAGAGTCAACCAAGTCTTTGTATCGTTAATTGTGAAGTGATTGAATCGTAGGGAGTGAGATTTAAAGATAAATTATTTCCTTTCAGAAACGAAAAATGCCGCATCCATGCGACATTTTTCTTTTGGCGGCCAAACCAGTTTTGCTATATCCATTCTAGAGTGAAACCCATTCTACTCTTCATACTTGAAGCCGCAGCGTTGTTAACTGCCTAAGTTCACCCAAATCACATAGAGCCCCTATGCTCATAGGGCTGAACTTATTTGTTGCCTAGCTGCAATTCCAATTATTTTGAGTAGCGATATTATTCAGAATGTACTTATAAGACGCTGTTAATGTTGATTAGTTCCCTCTATGCGGCATTTTTTTTCGATTTATTTTCTAAGTCGAATGACGCTGCGATCAGTTTCTTGGTGTAGTCGTTTTTCGGCGCATTGAAAATCTCTTCTGCAGCCCCTTCTTCCATCACTTCGCCCTTCTGCATCACCAGCACTCGATCCGACAGAGCTTTCACTACCGAGAGATCGTGGCTGATGAATAGGAAGCCGATATTGTGCTTAGCTTGAATGTCTTTCAGTAGGTCGATCACGGTCAGTTGTACTGAGCGATCGAGTGCCGAAGTTGGTTCATCCAGCAAAATGAAAGAAGGTTCAAGAATCAACGCGCGAGCAATCGCGATACGTTGTCTTTGTCCACCTGAGAATTCGTGCGGGTAGCGGTTAATTGAGTTTGGCTCCAAGCGAACCTCAATCAGTGCTTTGCGCGCTCTTTCTAAACGTTCTTGTTTTGACAAATGAGGTTGATGTACCGTTAAGCCTTCGGTGATGATTTCCCCAACCGTCATACGTGGTGATAAAGAACCATAAGGGTCTTGGAACACCATCTGAACATCTTTCTTAAGCTTGTGACGCTCTTTATCGGTCAATAAGCTGACGTCTTGGCCTTTGTAGACAATACGCCCGCTACTTGGCAGCAAGCCGATCAAAGCTCGTCCAAGGGTCGATTTACCGGAACCAGACTCGCCCACAATGCCTAAGGTTTCGCCTTGTTTCAGCTTCAACGAAATGCCTTTAACTGCTTCGAAGTACTGGTTCTTACTTTGGATAAAGTGAGATTTGATCAAGAACTTCACGCGAATATTTTCTGCACAAAGCAGTTCAGGTGCGGATGCCTCAACAGGAACCTTAGCGCCTTTCGGAATGGAGTTAATCAGCATGCGTGTGTAGTCGTGTCTTGGGTTTTCGAATAAGGCTTGAGTCACCCCTTCTTCAACCAGTTCACCTTTACACATCACCAGAACACGGTCGGCAAAGTGCTTCACTACACCGAGATCATGGGTGATGAACAAAATCGCCATGCCCATTTTGCCTTGAATCTCTTTGATAAGAGAAAGCACTTCCGCCTGAACCGTTACGTCCAATGCGGTTGTGGGTTCATCGGCAATCAGAATATCTGGTTCATTGATTAGCGCCATTGCGATCATGATGCGCTGTAACTGACCACCTGAAAACTCATGCGGATACTTGGTGTAAGCCAGCTCTGGCATAGGTAAATGCACCAGATTGAACAGCTCTAGTACACGCTGTTTTGCTTTTGATTTCGATACCTTTCGGTGACACATAATGGCTTCTGCCACTTGAGTGCCGACACGCAGGTATGGATTCAAAGATGTCATTGGCTCCTGAAAGATCATGCCGATTCTATCGCCACGAATCGACTGCATTTCTCGCTCAGTCTTACCAAGAATCGATTGACCTTCAAACTCGATGTCTGACTGTTGATCAATAATCGCGTTATCAGGAAGTAAACGCATCAGCGCGTTGGAAGAGACGGATTTACCTGAACCTGATTCACCAACAATGGCTAAGGTTTCGCTTGAGTTAAGGGTAAAGTTAATCTTTTTGACCGCATCAATGATTCCATCATTGGTTTTGAAACTTACGGAGAGGTTATTAACTTTAAGAATGGCCCGGTCCGACATGATATATCCTTATCAATTTAAGACATTAGGTGAAGATTGAACTTCTGACGTTGTTTTTAGTTGCCCAAAATGGTGATGAGCTCGTTGAATTTGTTCTAGTTCGAGCATCCAATGTGAACTGCGCTGTGCACTGCAAAAAGCAATTAAATGATTGAGCAGGTCTTCACTCTGCTTTTCCAATAGCCCATAGGTACGTTGAATCAGATCAGTGCTTTCAAGCGAGATAAATTGCATCAGTGCATAAGATTGATTCAAGGTGTCGAAGGCTTGTTGGTGCTGCCCTAAACGGTTGAGAATCTCAGATTGAGCAACACTCGCATCTCTCAACCCGGCAAGCAGGCAGGCAAATTGGCAAGGCTTGATATCGCTTTGGTATGCTGCATCTTGTATGTGATGAGGAAGTGATGTTAGAACATCACCATACAGGCGCTGTGCTTCAGGCCAGTGACCTTGTTCCATTAACTGTTCAGCTTTTAGGTAGTGCATCCAGCATCGTTCAATTTCCATATCCACATCCTCAATTCATAATATCTGAAAATGTTAATGATATTTATTATCAATTGCAAATTAAAATCATTCACATGTTAAGTTGATGAATTAAATGACGGGCTATTCCTAAAAATGGCTTAAATTGTGTGTTATTTGTTCAGTTGAACAGCTGTGTAGCGTAAGTCACTAAATTTGTAGGAAATTACATCTACACTGATTTTATCTACACCTAAGTAATGAAGGACTAAGGAGGCGGCGATGGCGATGCAAAGACTCAATACAGAACAGCTGTATCAGGTAGCAGAACTCGAGAAGTTACCATGTAAGTCGACCAAAGAACTGGCTCCAATTGACGAGATCGTCGGGCAAGAACGTGCTCAAAAGGCCGTTGAGTTCGCGATGTCAATCAAGGAAAAGGGTTACAACATTTATGCGATAGGGCGAAATGGTCTGGGTAAACGCACCATGATCTTGCGCTATCTAAACCGACACCCTCAAGAGGTTCAGGAGCTTTTTGATTGGTGTTATATCGCGAACTTTGAAGATATTCGTACACCTAAGGTACTGAAATTGCCTCGTGGCGTTGGCAGCAGCTTAAAGCAAGATATTGAAAAGCTAATGCGTAAATTGCTGAAAGGTATGCCTCTAGCGTTTGATAACGAGATGTACTTTAGCCGCGCTGACAGGCTTAAAAACCAATTAGCAGCTAAGCAACAAGCCGCGTTAGAAAGCATTAGCCAAGAAGCCAAAGACAAGGGCATTAACCTGACGATCACCACTCAGGGTGATTACCAATTTGTGGCAATGAATGGTGATGATCTTCATACCGAAGAGAGCTTTGATCTGCTTTCGCCGGAAGAACAAGATCAATTTGATAAAACCATTGATGGATTGGAAGTCGGGCTGCGAACCATTTCTCGTGAATTGACGGAACTTGAAGAGACGTACACAGAGAAAATTCAAAAGCTAAATGATGATACGGCGCGAGATGTGATTACTCACTTTATCAAGCAGTTAAAGCAGGATTACAGTCAATATCCAGAGATCAAGAAGTACCTAACGGCACTGCGTAAAGACATTGTCGATAACGCTGACATCTTCTTAGAAGAGAGCACCGAGCAAGCCGAAGTGGCGACTGCTTCTTTGGATAAGAAAATGCCGCGTCGCTACAAGGTTAATGTGATTGTTAGCCAGAAGGAGGAGGCGATGCCGATCGTGGTAGAGGAAAACCCAAATTACCACTCTCTGTTTGGCCATGTGGAAACAGCGACTTTTAAAGGTACCGTATTTACCGATTTCTCCTTGATTCGCGCAGGTAGCTTGCACAGAGCAAACGGCGGCGTATTGTTGATGGATGCGGTCAAGGTGCTTGAGCAGCCGTACGTTTGGGAAGGCTTGAAGCGAGCGCTGCGTTCACGTCAATTGAGTTTCACTTCATTAGAAAAAGAGGTGACCTTAACGGGGGCGGTATCGCTTGATCCTGAACCGATTCCATTGGACGTTAAGATCATTCTGTTTGGTGATTACCGAACTTACCAACTGCTGCAACATTACGATGCGGAGTTTGGTGAACTGTTCCGTGTGACAGCCGATTTTGAAGATGAGATGAAGCGCACTCCCGATTCTGAAATGCATTACGCGCGCTTTATTTCGAGCATCGTACATGACAACAACATGTTGCATTGTGACCGCAAAGCGATTGCTCGCATCATTGAGCACAGTTCTCGTCAGGCGGGTGACCAAGGTAAATTGTCTCTGCACTCGGCACACATTGCCAATCTGCTTCGTGAGTCAAACTACGTTGCGAGAGGCTCAAAATCGAATCTGATTCGTGCAACGCACGTCGACCAAGCGTTATCTAACCAACAGATGCGTGTTGGACGACTGCAAGACAGTGTGATGGAAACCTTTACTAATGGCACAACGCTGATTCATGTCGATGGTCAGGCGGTTGGGCAAGTGAATGCGCTTTCTGTACTTAGCACGACGGATCATATGTTTGGTGCGCCGAACCGAATCACGGCAACCACCGCTTACGGTGATGGTGAAGTGATTGATATTGAAAGAAACGTAGACCTAGGTGGCAGTATTCACTCGAAGGGTGTGATGATCTTGTCGGCTTACCTTTCTTCTGTGTTTGGTAAAACGGCCAAAGTACCACTCACTACTAACATTACCTTCGAGCAGTCGTATGGTGGCGTCGATGGTGACAGTGCGAGTATGGCCGAGTTCTGTGCGGTGGTATCTGCATTTTCTAAGCAACCAAACCGTCAAGATATTGCGATTACGGGTTCGATGAACCAGTTTGGTGAGTCTCAACCCATAGGTGGTGTAAACGAGAAAATTGAAGGTTTCTTTGATGTGTGTGAAATCAAAGGGCGTTCAAACGAACAAGGAGTGATCATCCCGCGTTCAAATGTTCACAACCTGATGCTGCGTAGCGACATCGTAAAAGCGGTTGAAAAGGGCGAGTTTAATATCTGGGCGATTGACCATGTAACAGAAGCGATTGAGCTGTTCACAGGCAAAGCCGCAGGTGAGGCAAGTGATGAGGGTAGCTACCCAATTGATACTATTTTTGGTATCGCTCAAGCGAAACTGAACGCACTGCGTAAATAGCTAAATACAAAGTTTAATAGCTAAACAAATAAATAGCAGCCAAAACGCAAAAGCCATCGTTTAGAGTCGATGGCTTTTTTATTGGTTGAGGTTTGGCTCGCTAGGAGCCATTTTTTTTGGTTAGCTTACGGTATTCGGAGAAAGTAGCGTCTTAAAAGGCGTTAACCGTTTCGTAAGCAGAGCTTGGTGCCATCGAACTTTAATTTTGCCAACAAGTGCTTAGCGTTGGCTCGGCCAATATCATCAAATTCGACACCGTATCGAGCGTAGTGCGTCGATTTTTGCAGATTACAAATGATGCCCCTCAATGGCGGAATCAGCGGGCCATTGTAGTTTTCAGGCGTAATCTCAATCGACACTCGATCGGCAATCTGAATCGCGCGAGAAGTCGGTGAGGTCACAAAACGACAACCACTTTTCGATAAGTCTCTTATCTCACAGTTTGCTCGTTGGTCGTTGAAGATGATTCTTGAAGCTAGATTCACTTCATATCGGGTCTCTTTACGCAGTTGAGTCACTTGCATGGTACTTGGTGTAGAGAGCACTAAAATCGGAAAGGGTTCGCCAATCCTATGGTGAATTTGGCTTCTAAAGTGGATAAGCGCCCCTTCACCTCGCAGAGAATACGCACGAGCGGTCATCCAAAAGCCTTCTTGAAAGAAAAAGTTCAGATCTTCATTGGATACCTCGGGAACCTCAACCACAATACAGTTATCACTGTGCGTACCGATAAATTTGGTGGTGGCGAGAAACTTCGTGCCAACGGGAGTCGAGACATTTAATGTCAGTTCACTGCCGTGCTCAATCATGGCCAGCGCATCAGTGCTATTGATAGTGGAAACAGTGCGATTACGAGGGTCTTGAAGTGCCTGATTATGCTCCAAAGGCTTCGTCAGGGGTGCGTTCATTATATGTTCTCCATGCGCCAACATGCGTCTGTTAGTTATATTGGTAACTTGCTAACAAGGGGTTATTACGTGCTAGATTGTGTGGACGTACTCACATAGATTTATAGAGTGCCTTCTATCATTGCTGATTTTATATTAAGCCGATTGCACTGAATTATTTACTGTGTTTGTAAGTACTTAGTTTTATTTATATGCACTTGCGTTAGTCTATTACAAGGAACTCATACTTCAAACTTTTATTGTTTGTCGTATCCATTATTTGCAGGAGTTGAGAATGCAGGCAGTAAAATGGGATCAAGAAGTGAACCAGATCACAGTTGAGCTAGAACCCAACCAGTTCGCGGTTGTTAAGTATCAAAAGGACGGAGATGTACTACATATCACGTCGACTCGTATTCCTGATGAACTGCAAGGCAAGGGCTTTGGTAAGATGATGATGGAGTCGGTATTGCCTGAAATTGAACAAGCGGGCTTCAAAATTGTGCCGGTTTGTAGCTATGTGGTTCACTACATGAATAGGCAGCCACAGTGGTCACATCTTCTATCCGATAAAGCATAACAACGAGTAATATGTCTCAATCAATACCGTCGAATAATCGAGCTCAAGCTGAAGCGAGTTCAAGTCAAAATCAGCCAGAGCTTTATCAACAAGAGTTTTATCAAAATGAGCTTTATCAAAAAATAGCGATCTCGTTGGGTTGTAACCAAGGATTTGATGTCGAAGTGATTCAACGCCTGTGGGGCGGGTATGGCGAGTTAGTTCGCTTGGTCTTTGCTAAAGATAATAGCGCTTCGATGAACAGCGTTATCGTTAAACATGTCGCGCTGCCAGATAAAGCGGAACACCCTAAAGGCTGGAATACTAAACTCTCTCATCAACGCAAAGTTCACTCTTACCAAGTGGAAACGGCATGGTATCAGTCCTTCACTCAACAATGGGACGATCGTTGTCCTGTTCCTGTTGGACTGCATTGTGAGCTACAAGAGAATGAGTGGCTTATCGTGATGCAAGACCTAGCAGATATAGGTTTTCCGTTAACCTCTCAGTTTGATGTACCTGTTGTTTCTGACTATCAGGCATCTAGTTACACACGAGAAGAGCAAAAACAACGCGATGCTTGCCTTAAATGGCTCGCTAATTTTCACGCAAAGCACATCAATATCAATCAAGAACAGTCGTTGTCATTGTGGCAAGTCGGTACATACTGGCACCTAGACACTCGCCCCGATGAGCTGAATGCTTTGGCTGATGTCCCACTGAAGAATCAAGCTAAGCACATCGACCGTTTATTAAAAGAGTGTCCATATCAAACCTTGGTCCATGGTGACGCTAAGCTAGCCAACTTCTGTTTTGATCTAGAGAGCGAAAACGCCGCTGCCGTCGATTTCCAATATGTGGGTCACGGCTGTGCGATGAAAGATGTGGCTCTATTTATGAGCAGCGCAATTAGGCCGCAAGATTGCCAAGAGTACGAGCAAAAGGTATTAGATATTTACTTCCAACACTTGAAAGATGCACTCGCGCACTATCAGCCACACCTTTCTTTCGATGATGTTGAAGCCGCATGGCGACCAATGTTTTACGTGGCATGGGCTGATTTCCAACGTTTCGTGAAAGGTTGGAGCCCTGAGCATTGGAAGATCAATTCTTACACTGAACAGCTGACTCAAATGGTCATCCAACCGTTAGAAAAAGCCAAGTAACTGGGGTGCAATAAGTAAACCAAATAAAAACGCCCAATCATTGATTGGGCGTTTAGGTCATTGAGTGATTGTCTAGTTTGTCAGGTTGTCTGGCTCTGCTGTGCGGGCTGCTACAAGCTGATTAGCAAGTTTGAGCTTGTTATTGAAACCTTCTTTATCAATATCTCCCATCACACGCGCAGGCTCTATTTCACCACTATCGGGGGAGTAAAAGAAAATAGCGGGTGGGCCGAACACATTTTTGTCGTTAAGCCATGCCATTTGTTCTGGTGAGCTTTCAGTCACATCAAGCTTTATGGTCTGCCACTCTTTCAGTTTTTGGCTCACTTGTTGGTCATTGAACACATTTGTTTCAATCACTTTGCAAGAGACACACCAATCCGCATAAAGGTCGACCAGTACTTTCTGTTTAGCGTTGGCAGCGGTTTGTATCTGTTTCTTTAGCTGATCAATCGAGTCTGTTTTCTCAAAGGGAGTAGCCGCAATAGGTTGGGCTGATTCTCGGTTTGCAAGCGGGTTGAGAGGATCGGAATTTCCTAGGAAATAACCCACAAACAGAATCAAGCCATAGCTCAGTGGCAGCAGAGCGGAGAATTTGCGAGTGCGCGCCCAGCCCGGTTGTGCCGCTTCTAAAGCGCCGAAATGGACACCTGTTCCAATAGTAAGTAGTGCCCATAAGATCATGATGATCGAAGGATCAATAAAGCGGCTTAACAACACGATAGCGACCGCCAATAGCAGCACGCCAAACACTTGTTTTACGGATACCATCCACGCGCCACTTCTTAGCAACAGACGTCCACCACTCGCTCCAATCGCTATAAGTGGAACGCCCATACCTAGTGCCATAACGAACAAAGTCGCTCCGCCAAACATCCAATCTTGAGTCGTTGAAACGTACAGCAATGCCCCTGCTAATGGGGCACTGACGCAAGGTGACACAACCAAGGCAGATATTGCGCCCATTGCGAACACGCTGGCGATCTTGCCACCGCCCAACTTGTCTGAACCGTTGTTGAGTTTTTGCTGCAGTGCGGCTGGTAATTGAAGTTCATAGAAGCCGAACATTGCCAATGCAAGCAGAACAAAAATCGCTGCAAAGCTACTTAACAACCAAGGTTGTTGCATCGCGGCTTGCAGGTTGACCCCTTTTGCCAATGTGGTGACTAGGATTCCAGTCATCGCGTAACTGGTTGCCATACCCAGAACATAAGAGCTAGAAAGTGCCGCACCTTTCTTACCTGTCATTGCTTTTTCGCCACCGATGATACTGGCTAAAATTGGAATCATCGGCAGTACACATGGCGTGAGGGACAAGCCCAAACCGAGCAAGAAGAACACAAGCAGCGCTTGTAACTTACCGGCTTGGGATAGGAACGAAGATAAGCCATTGGTGTCTTCACTGATCTCACCTAGGGTTTGAACTAGAGAGTTTGATTGCTCCTCAATCTGGGCTGCAGCTAAGGCTTCGATCATAGGTAGATCGAGCACTAACTTTTGTGGCAGATAGCAAAGCCCTTTATCTGCACAGCCTTGGTAACGCACGGTGAGTTTGCCACGGCCGGTGTAAGGCACGGTAACGGTTAGCGGCTCGTGAAAGACAACAACGTTACCAAAGTTCGGATCCTGTTTTTCTTCACCTAGCAGCGAGTATTGAGGCTCTTTTGTCGATAGTGACGACTCTTCTTTGAACGAGAATCGAGATCGGTACAGGTAGTAGCCCTTGTGGGTATCAAAGCTAATTACCGCGCCTTGGTCTGTTGCTTCCCATGTGACAGGGAAGGCTTGTTCAACAGAAAGAAATTCGTTTTCTTGAGCATGCAAAAAGCTGCTAAACAATAGAATTAAAGTGAGTAGGTAGCTTTTCATGAATGCAAAAACTCCGTGTTTTGGTGAATGTGTAATTGATCATCGATGTAGATAACAGCGCTGTCTTCAGGCACTGAAATATTGGGGTTCAGTGTTAGAGATGTGCTGAGCACGCCCGCCTCCAAAGTGGAGGAAGCAATCGCGGTAACTGATAGAATCTTCTTCTCAACATCTTGCTTCGACAAAATATGAGACGTGGTTCTATCGCCGAACTGCATCTGACGTTCACTGTGGGCTGATGTGGTCAGCGCCGCGTCGGTAATCGGAATGGCAAAAAAAGGTGTCTTGTTGTCTCTTGGATCCAGAACCGCAATGTTAAATGGCGAACTATCTGGCTTTGTACCCAATGCATAGATATCGCCGCCAAAATTCACCAACATTGAAGTTGCACCAAGTCGCTTACCTATCTTTACTGCTTGATCGACCGAGTACTCTTTGATGACGCCGCCAAAATCGAAGCGGGTGCGTGAATCTGGAACGTGCAGCCTTGTCTTTTGTTGATCGACTTTTCTTTGTCGAACGATTGTCCCTTCTAGAAACATTGTCTCTTTTAGCTCCCAAGCCTGCTTGCCCAGTGCGGAAGAGAGAGCTTGAAACGCATGGCTGTGTGACATCTTCGGCTTCTGTTTTAAAAGATGCTTGATGCTGCCAACGGTGGTATCAAATGTGTCAAATGTCAGTTGGCTTAATCGATCGAGATGCTCAAAAACTTCCGCAGACTCCGAATCGAGTTCGACTTCACTGGTTGTGCGCTGATTAATATGTCGCGTTAGCCATGAATCATCGCTGTAGAAGTTATATTTGCCCTCTAATCGATGTGTGTTCTGCTCTATCTCATCAGCGATGTCTTTTGCGCACGCCTTTGGAAAGTGAGTCAAATCAAGCGATAAGATCTGTACTTCGCAAGGTACTGTCATGGCATGAAAGCGATGGACAAAGGGCAGCTTAGAATTCATAAGTTGCTCCAATCGCCCACCACTGTGCTTCAAACCCGTTGCTCTGTTCGTAGTAAGCCGCAAGCGCATTTAAACGCACGGTTTTATGGACCTTAACGCTCGCGCCAAGCTCATAAGCATTCGCAGTGAAGTTACCTAGGCGAAGGTCAGAAGTCGCGTAACCTGTCGAAGCAAAAGAAGGATCTGCGCTACTAGGATCGCGATAGAAATCTGCCGCATCTTGCGTATACCAGAAATAACCGGGTGCAAGGGTTAGCCACTCACTGACACGCCAAGATAATTTTCCGCCCAACTGATGAGACATCACGCCCCAGTCATCTATGAACCATTTGTATCGAGGTCGGATTTTTATACTGTCTGACAAAGAGTAAAAGGCCTGAAGATTAATACCGCCAGAGACTCGGGTATCGGGTCTAGAGTCTTGCCCCAAGAACACTTCGTCATCATCGATTTTGCCATCGTCGTTAATATCGACTTCGCGAAGAACCGTTAAATAGTGGTTGCTCAAGTAACCGCTACGGTAGCCTGCATAAGCGGTAAAAATGCTGTACAGATTTGGTGTAAAGGTTTGAGATAACCCCGCTTCTAAGCTGCCTGTGAAAATGTCTTCCCAGCTCTGGCTGTTAGAAGAGCCTAAAACGTATTTGCCAAATGCCTGAGTTTGGTCGAAAAGAGCAGAGCCCCCTAAGCTGTACGAACGGTTTTTAGCGCTATCAGCATAAATCAAGCCTTTACCATTGATACCAATGCTTTCGTAGTCTTCTTCTTGAGATACGTTACCGCCAAAGGTCCATTCATTACGCAGCCTGTCACGGTAGGTGGCACTCAAGCTGAGTGCTTTTCTTGTGTCTTCTAGGCCGACCTTCTGGACCTCATAACTGTCACGGTGAGGATCGTAACCCGCACGGATGACCTCATTAGTTTTATTCTGGGCTTGCTGAGTTTTCACGGCGCGATTTATCTTGTCGGCATCCGAGCCTGGAGGTGTCGTAGGGCCCCAAGCTGGAGAAGCACCTGAAACACTGTCGTAGCTTATTTCTGCGTTTAGGGTCCAATTTAAGCCGATACTTTTTTCAATCGAAACCATGGTGTCATTGGCTGATACTCTGTCATCGTATTCCTCATAGCTAAGGTAATGAACAGAGACATGATCTTCAGCTAATGCCACATTAGCCACTGCCGCTGCACTGAGCAGCGTAATTGGTAGTTTTTTCATTTTGTTCTTATTTTGTTTTTGAAGTACTGAATATTTTTTATTGATTGAGTGTTTTTTGTCGATTTAATGGTTAGTTACAGCCACATCCGCCACCGCCAACACCGCTGCCACCCACAGAGCCTTGTTTGTAGGCGAAGACTTTTTCGGAGAACACATCGAATTCCGGTACTGGACCGCCCGGTTTCATCTCTTTTTGAGCTAGCGTTCCTTTCTCCCAAGGCTTTACCGGCTCAATGCCAAGAAATTCATCGACAAACGCTAACGCTGAAGGCTTGTTAGTCTCTTCTGGCGCTTTCTCTTTGATAACCAGCTGCTTTGCCTTTGGTGTGACCATGTCGATGTTGCGTCTTGTTGCGCTCTTGGTGGTTTGGTTTGAGTGCGTGCCGCTACTGGAGTAAACCGTGCTGGAGATGATCTCTTCTTCTACGATGGGACCATCGCTGTTAGTGCTGTTATTACTGGCTTGCTGCTCAACGGGCTTTTTTCCCAAACCACTAAGGTCGAGTTCGAGAGCTGCGTTAGCGGTCATTGGAATAGCAAGTAGCCCAATAAGGGAGGCTTTGATTAGCATTACAGTTGCACTCCCATCTTGGTGAGGTCGTCAGTAATGACGTCGCCAATGTGGTTAATGGCACCAAAGCGAATCTTGATAACCTTGCCTTGGTAGATGTAATAAAGTGCAGGCATACCGATAGGTTTAAACTCAGCGATCAATGCTTGCTCTGGATCGTTCACTACTGGGAATTCCAATCCGAGCCGCTTTTGAAACTCAAGGCCAACTTCAACATCTTCATCGACATCAACGCCTTTGAACGTCACGCCAGTGCCTTTAAGTTCTTTGTAGAGTTGGTTTACTTCTGGAAGCTCTTCTCGGCAAGAAACGCACCATTCAGCAAAGAAGTCGACAATGGTGAGCTCCTCGTTGTTGAGTTGCAGTTTCTTGATAACGTCTTGCGATAAAGAATCGCCTTCTTGATAAGCCAATGCAGGTAAAGAAAGGCACAGCGCCAATAACGCTAGGGCTCGTGTAAACATGTGTTTCTCCATATTGTTTTTAATTTATCTGTTTTAAATTCGATGCTTTTGAATCAAGCGCTTTGTTTGAATTAGCGAGTGAGTCGGATGCTTGCCGAGTATTCAACCGCCAAAATGTCGGAGAAGTACTCGTTAAGTTGTGTCGTATTGGTGGCACTGAATACGCGTAAAGGATTTCCTGCACAGTTCTCGAATTGAGTAATTCGAGATGGGCTGACGCCATAGCCGATGAAATTCATTTCAATGCCGTATTGCTTGATAGCCGTAGTGCAAAAACCAGCGTTCACCAATTGATTGAACGCGTCTCCTTCGTCAGCGCCATCGGTGAATAACACCAGTTTTCTTCTAGTTTCGGGTACAGTGCTTACGTTTATTCCCCATGCTTGTTGCCAACTTGGGATAAGCTGTCTCACTCCCCATACCAAACCTTGATAAGAGCGAGTACCACCGTTTGCAGTTAGGCTGTTTATCGAGTTTTGGACTCTGGAAAATACGTTGGTCAATGGCAACATTGGTGAGTCTTGATTGCAGTCGCTTAACCACTTACTTGGCGGCGTAAACTTCACAGGTCGCTCTGAATGCAGCGTCGCGAGGTTATCTACGGTCAGCGCCGCAGAGAAATCGCCATTACGATAGCTAAGTCCATCGATACAGTAGATTCCGGCTGCTTCTTTGGATAACCAGGGCGGGCGATGTGTTGCCACCCCAGAGTCAAAAGGAACGATCGAGATACTTACTGAATCTAAATCGTTAGCGTTATTGCTCTGAGATTGAATCGTATTCAATGCGTTGGACAAAATAGATTTTAGTGATGACATGTTTGAGCCCATGGAGCCAGATACGTCGAGTACCAATACCAACTCTGTTGGAATCGCAGAGTGTTTGCTTTCAACCCCCCCCTTAAAGCCACCACCTGTTGCAGTCACATTTTGGTCGTAGCGTTCATAGCTGAAATGCGGTAGTAGCGGTGTAACGGAGTAACCTAGGCTAATTCGGCAGCCTTGGTTTTCTGGCGTTAATCCACTCACACCTTTCAGTGTTGGGTGATAGTAATCTTGGTATACTCGCATCATTCTCGGAGTCGCCTCATCAGCAAAAGCACAAGCCAGTGCGGCAGAATCAGCGGCTTGCGCGGCTCGATTAGAAACCATCACTTGCGCCGATATCATCAAAGTGCCGACGGCGATAAATAGTGCAGGGAGCAGCAGTGCCAAGAAAGAAAGGGTGATCGAACCTTTTTGCTGACGGGCTAGGCTGCTAAACATTGACTTAACCATAGTGCTTACCTATCACTACAGATGAGCTCTTTAGGCTTTTTGGAAGATCGAGCCGTTCGTAGTCAAATGGTGTCTTTACGCATAAGGTCAGCTGAATCAAAGTTGATGGTTTTCCATTCAATGCAGGATCACCGTTGCCTACAACAAGCATGTCCGTAAGGTCCTCAATAGGTGGATCACTTTGGCAGTTGCTTCCCGCATAAAGATATTCGTATTCCCACGTCGAAGCGGCAGTATCAAAGACACGACTTTCAAGTAAAAGCCCAATATCGCCACGAGCAATGCTACTCGGCAGATAACGTTCAGCGAGCACGAGTAATGGACCTTTAAGAGTCTCGGGTAAACCATTCTTACCTTGCTCAGGTTTGAGTTGAGTTGAAGAAATCGCATTCACTAGGTTGTAGGTAACATTGTCTAACTGAGTCTGCATACTGAATAAGCGGTAGATAGCAACGAACCCCCACAGAATGATCATCATCGCGAGTACGACAAATGGAAACTCAACAGCAGCTGATCCCGCTTGTTTTCTCGGGTGTGTTTTATTAACCGTCATAGCTCACCAATACCTTTTTTTCCAAGGTTGTCATTTTCCCGCTACGTTCTAAAAACTGGGTCGAAAGGCTCGGCAGCAGAGCGAATGAGAATGCGTAGGACACCGTGTACTCCCCCAATACTGCTTTGCTTATCGGTGCCGCTTTCCTGTTAACTAAGTCCGGTAGGTTTTCAACGTATAAAGGTTGAGACAACTTGATCTTGCTGCGATCGAGCAGTGGGAACTTGTCGATAGTGTCGATGAAAACTTGGTTTGCTATGGGACCAACTGGTCGAATTTTGACTTCTCGAGCTCCTGCATGAACGGCGACATCGAAGATGATGCTGACTAGCAGCAGGCGGCAGATCTCAAAGACCCCTATTATCAGCAATAGAAACGGTAGGGTGATCATTAGAAACTCAACGCTATTCGCACCTTTCTGACGAGAGAGCATTATTGTTCTCCTCGATCAGCGTGAGCGGCTAGGGCTTGATAATACAAGCTATTGTTAGCGTATTCCGGTTGCGATAAGTGTTCACGAGCGATCGCTTTTGCAGACTCGCTGTCGCCAGAAAGCGCGTAAGCCAACGCAAGGTTAAGCTGGAGTTTTACGCTAGCTTCACCTCTGACAAAGATCGGGTGCAGAATACGAATCCCTTGATCTGGTTTACCATCGAGTATCCAAGCCATAGCGAGGTTGTTTCGGTATTCGTTGCTTGAAGGCATTAAGCTAAGGGCATTTGAGTAACACTCTCTTGCCTTGGAATACTGTTTATTGAGCGAGTAACTGACTCCTAAGCTATTTTGAGCAACGTCATCGGACGCCTCCAGTTGAACAGACTCTTCAAGAGCTGAAGTCGCTTGTTCAAGCTCTCCTAAAGCTAACCATGAACGACCTAGCTCGCGGTAAATCGCACTGGATTGATTAAGCTCGATACCACGCTTTAAGTAATGCAGTGCTTCGTCATAACGACTGGCTTGATTGGCTGCAGAGCCCATCAACAGCAGTAACTGCGGGTCATTGGGTTTCGATACCAACATTTTTCGGTAGAGATCCATGGCGCTCTCTGGCTTACCGTTCATTAACGCAACTTCTGCCACTTTCATGTTTTCGGCGGTATCTTTTTCAACGTGGTTAGTGGATTGACAGCCGAACAATATCAGCGACAAAAAGAATAACGGGATGGTTCTCATAAGCCCCCCAGAGTTTGTGTAAGAGACAACATGATTGGCACAACGATGATGCCCACCACAGGTAGCATGATGAAAACCACCAAAGGGAATGACATTTTGGCTGGTATTTTCCCCACCCATTCTTCCAGTTCTAAGAAGTGGTATTGACGGCTATCCGAAGCGATCAGTTTGAGGGCGTCAGCGATAGGCGTACCGTATTGCAGCGCTTGGTTCATGGTAGTGACAACGTTGTTGATGTCAGACAGTTGTACGCGTTTGTCTAAGTTGTTGAGTGCCGTTTGTGGTGAATCAAGAACCGATATCTCAGTTGCTGTGAGTAGCCATTCGCGTGACAATGCTGGAGAGATAGAACGCATCTCTTCACCGACACAGCGAAATACCGCTTCGAGTGTTAAGCCAGATGCAACACACACCACCATTAGGTCGACGGCATCGGGTATTACTCGGCTGATCTGCATTCGAACTTGGTTCACACGCCATTCAAGAATACGATCGAATAGGATGCCGACCACGATGCCGATAGCGATACACTCTGCCGCCGAATTCATCGTTAGCACTTGGATGCGAGTGGCATACCAAGTAACAGTACCTGCGGCCATGGTGAGCAACCTAAGTCCTAAAAAGTAGATCTCTGCATTAGGGTTCAGCCAGCCAATCAGAACGAGCTTTTGACGTCGAGACTTCTCACCTTGGAAGTGCCACTTACTCGACGTGTTTTTGTACTTTGAGGAATAGCTTGATACGCGATTCAGTCGCTCAGCCACAACGTCTCGTTTGAACGAAGATAGATGTGCGATCAGCGTGAGAAGAACAGCTAATCCCAACAGCAGCATGGCAAAATACATCATGATGAGAACCTCTTATTACGAGTCAGAGCATTCAAAATTAAGGTGCCGATGCTGATGCTAATCAATGCATAGGTCAGCACTCGTTGACCTAGTTCAGTGTTAAACAGCTGCTTAATCATGTAGGGCTCAATTAAATAGATGCCACCTAGCAACCCAATGGGTAAGACAGAGAGAAATAACGCTGTGATGCGAGGCTCTGAGGTTAGGCTCTTCACCTTCTTTCTCATCGCTCGGTTGTCATGCATGGTTCGGCTTAAGCTATGAAGAATGTCGCGCAGTTGACCACCATTCGACTGGTTAAGGATCAGTGCAACAGAGAAATAACGAAAGCTGCTGTAAGGAAGACGAATGCACGTATCATCGAGACTCTGACGAAGACTAAGGCCAAGCGCGAGATTATCGCGAAGGTAAGAGAACTCTCGTCCTAGCAAACCAGGTTGCGTTTGTGCCACTTGATCAATCGCTTGTGGGATGGATAACCCTGCTGATACCGCTCTAGAAATTAATCCAAGGACGTTGATGATGTCTTTTTCAAACTCTTCTACTTGTCTCTTTCTGCGATAAAACACAATGGCGCAGGTACATATGAGCCACAGCCCAACCGCTGCAAGTAATCGAAGGTGTACTGGAAGCTCTGGCACTAACAGGTAACCAGCAACTGGCAAACCAACAACCATTGAGGCGATAAAATACTTATCCCAAGCAGGTAGCAAAGCATTTATTCGCAGGAAAAACGCATGCAGTTTGTTGGTGCGCTGGTGGCTCGACTTTTTGATAGAAACGTCTGCAGGGCTTGCTTTGTATGAACCAGATACCAAGGACAGTCGCTTATTAACAATGGCTTGTTTTGAGTTGAGCTTTATTAGCCAAACCGTAGCCAGCAGCGCAGAAATAGTAAGAACAAAAATCATCCGGCTTCAAGCTCCATTGCCACCCTTAGTTGAGCGTCTAACTGGTGATATTTCGCTTTTTCGTTGAAGCTTGGTACGCACTTGGCACTCTTATATTCACCAATTAGGTTGCCTTGCTGGTCTTCCGATAACGTTTTAAAGGCGAACAGTTCCTGAGTGACGTATTGCTCGCCCTCTAACCCTTGCACTTCGGTTATTGAAACAATGCGTCGCTTACCATCGCGCATTCGTTCTACTTGGATAACCACATCAATGGTGTCTGCGATTTGGCGACGCAGTGAAAATAGAGGCAGTGTCGCCTGGCTCATCATTAGCATGTTCTCCATTCGCACCAGTGCGTCCGTTGCAGAGTTGGCGTGAAGTGTACACAGCGAACCATCGTGGCCTGTGTTCATCGCTTGCATCATTTCAAAGGCTTCATCGCCACGAACTTCGCCTAAAATGATGCGATCTGGTCGCATACGTAGCGAATTTCTCACTAACTCTCTTTGAGTAATCGGCGTTAAACCTTCTGCATTGGCTGGGCGAGTTTCTGCACGTACCACATGGGGTTGTTGCAGGCGCAGTTCTGCTGTGTCTTCAATGGTGATGATGCGCTCTTGAGGTGAGATGCTGAAAGACATCGCATTAAGCAGGGTGGTTTTACCTGCACCGGTACCACCCGCGACAAGAACGTTGAGACGAGAGCGAACGATAATATCAATAAGCTTAATCATCGAATTCGACATCGCACCAAACTGTGCCAATTGGCTCAGTGTCAGCTTCTTTTCATTGAATTTACGGATAGAGATGTAGGTTCCATCAAGTGCGAGCGGTGGGATCATGACATTGACACGGCTGCCGTCGTCTAGCCTTGCATCAACTAATGGATTCGATTCATCGATTCGTCGACCTACTTTGCTCACGATACGTCGCGCTAAGTTGAGAAGCTGCTCTTCATTACGAAATTGGACCGTGGTTTTTTGCAGTTTTCCTGAACGCTCGACATAAATTTCACGGTAACCATTGACCATGATGTCAGTGACTGTTTGGTCTTCAATAAGAGGTTGGAGTGGCCCCAAACCTAAAAATTCATGTAGGAGCTGCTCTACAGAATGAGTCACATCCTGATGACCGAGTGGTAACTGTTTAGAGATTACAATTTCCGATACCATCTCTGAAATTCTAGCTTCAAGATCGGACGCACTTAAACTCACAACAGCCGATGGATCGATTGCCTTGATGATCTCTTCATGAATCACATGATAATGATCACGTAGCGAGGGAGCGGATGTTAACGTTTCACGTAATCGAGCTTGGCTGACTTCAATAGGATCAACCGTGTTTGCTTTTTGACCAAACATTATGCACCTCGCTTCCAAAAACGGCGGCTGCTTTGCTGCGATTCACCTGTGATTAATTCAACTAAAGCGTTGAACGCCACTTTCACTTTTCTGTTGCCTTTGTGGGCAGGTTGACCAAGTGATGACTTGCTTAAAAAGTGGTTCGGGGAGAATGGAATGAGAACGTCTACCGGTACACCTAACGACTTTTTCACATCGTTAACTGAAATCATTGAGCCTGAATCAGACTTGGTGTGATTGAGCACAACAAGCGTTTGGGAGTTGGTTTGATTCTGAAGTCGTTTGATGATCTGGCCGGCATTGCGGATAGAGCCGAGTGTAGGCTCAACGACAATCACTCGGATATCGGCACTTTTCAGTGCGTCAAAGCCAACTTGATCACGCAAAGAGTAAGTTGGGATATCCACTAATAGGTAGTCTGAGTTTTGTAGGCAAAACTTAGTAAATTGGTCCAAAGCACTCTTTTGTGGCCAGAATGGTGTGGCATCTAAAGGTAGATAGCCAGTAAAGAGAGTGTGCTTTGCAGATACGCTGATCCCACTACGTTCGAATACTAACGGGTCTAGTCTCTCTGGGTATTGTAAAAGCTCGATTAATGCTGAGTTCCCCTCAACATTGAGTAGCAGATCCAAATCGCCCATTGAAAAGTCTAGGTCTAGACAAGCCACTTTCTTATCGAGCTCTGCGAGTTGTTGAGCAAGAGTTGCAGTAATGGTACTGCTGCCTGAACCGCCTTTCGCACTGACAACCGAGATGACTTTTTCATTTCGTTTTTCGCTGTTGTTTTGTAAAGCCGCGAAAGAAACGTGTTCCAGATCTCGTGGAGTCACAGGAGGCACTAGGTAATCACTCGCGCCTGATGCCAGCATGCCACGGTAGATGAAAATTTCATCTGAGTGGCCAATAGCGATAACTTGACAACCTGTACGCTTAATTAAGCGCTGTACTGCTTGTTTCGACTCAGCCAGCTCACAATTCAACACATCGAGAAATACTGTCTTAATACCATGCTTCAGCACGTGTCGCACTACGTCGTCTTCTTGATTTGAAGAGACTGTGATGTTGTGGATACCAAAGTTATTCAGTGTGTGCGTAAGCGCTAGGGTATCGAGTTGCTCAGACGCTGCGATCAGTACCGTTAACTGGTGTACTTGATTCATAGCGCACCTCCTTGCGTGGTCGTCGAAGAACCATTATTTGTCTGTTGGTTTTGGGCTGGTGGAGCAAAGTAGTTATCGATACTAGAGACAGCTTTCTGCCCTTGAGCACCATTAATCGGCTGACCGACGATCAGGTCTTTAGGGTTGGCTACCATTTGTGCAAGCGCGTTGGCATTTGCACACCCAAAATTGCGCTGAGTGCGGTAGGCGTTGAGCGTGGTTCTTGGCGTTTTACCCGCGTCACAGGCTGTGACTTTGGCTCGGTAAGACTCGACTAAAATAGTGATGTCGCCTTTACCTTCTGTTGCTTCGTCTGATACCCAAATTTGTGATGGATAGAGGCCTGATTCGATAAGGTGAAGCCTTACTTTCTCTAGTTGACGTTCACCTTTCTGAGTCGTTTTTTCGATTTTGACCATCAAGCTACTCGCGCTGCCTCGACGAGAGATAAAGTCAGAAATATCCGCTTTTTCCTGAGCCGACAGCGTTTTTCCTGCAAGTGTCAGAGAGAACTTGTTAGTCACAGAAATCACATCGACTGATGGTTGCTGAGTGGTTGGCGTAGGTGCGCATCCCGCAAACACAAATAGGGCAGGGAGCAATAAGGATAATTTATTCATGATGTCCTCAGTAATAGAACCCGTTGTCACCCAGCAAGCGAGGCTTGTGGTTGTCGGTGTATGTGTCTTGGTCGTGTGTTCTTTTTCGTTGAATTCTTGGCCATGCCAGAAGACGTTCTACATCGCTTAGTGGAATGAGACCGTCGGTTGGTAGCTGCATCGAATCTGAACGAGTTGGCTGTACTAGGTAAGCCGTGACAATGATGATCAACTCTGTTTCTCGGCGAGTGAATTCAGTTGAACGGAACAGGCTTCCTAGTACAGGTACTTCACCGATAAGCGGCACTTTTTGCAGTTGTTCAATGTCTTCTGACTTCAATAAGCCGCCCAAGGCAAAGCTCTGTCCACTGGCTAATTCGATGGTGGTAGCGGCACTACGGGTAGTAAAAGAGGGGAAGTTAGTCCCGTTTACCACTTGTTGGTTTTCGATGGAAACGTTACTGACCTCTGGGTTCACCTTTAAACTGATACGATTTTGGCTGAGCACCGTTGGTGTAAAGTTCAGTTTTACCCCGAAGTCTTTGTACTCGATTTGAGTGGTATCAGCCGTAATCAATGGTAATGGGACTTGACCACCCACCAGAAACTCAGCGTCTTCGCCGGACATCGCCGTCAAGTTAGGCTCAGCCAGTACAGACATCATGCCATTTGTCGCTAATGCATCAATCAGTGCGGTAATGCTTGGTTTCCCCCAGCTGCTGACATTCGGCAGTTTAGAGAATGAAAACTGTCCAACACCACCTGCGATAGAGCCCCACTTGATCCCCAATTTGTTAGAAACATTTCTTGATACTTCAGCGATTTTCACTCGAATGTTGACCTGGTTTGGCATGGTGACAACCAATTGATTAATCAGCTCATCTTCATTGGATTGCATTGGCTGATCTTTAGTCGTCGTATTGCTACTACCTGCATTGTTTTGAGTGTTTGAGCTTTCTTGTTGCTGGGCTTGGTCAACAATAGGAGACAGGTAGCCTTTCGCTAAGGACACGATATTATGCGCCATCATAGGTGAAGGCACTTGCCCTTTTAGCCATAACTTTCCACCCAGAGATTCCGCGTTTACGGACGCTTCTGGGAACTTGTTTTTGACCAATTCATTGAATTCGCGGCTGTTGTGAGTCACGCGAATCTTATTGGTATAGATGACGCGTTCTTGCTCGTTCAAAACGGTGATAGTGGCACTGCCAGCTCGCTTACCAAATACCATCACCTTGGTGTTGGTTAAGGTTTGGTAATCAGCAATATGGGTGCTAGATATGAAAATTGACTTCGCTTTTTCTGGTAAGCGAATCATTTTTGCCTCATTGATTGTCACATCAAGCGCAGATGCTGTTGATGCAAAAGAGAGGCACAGGCTTGATAGTAGGAGAATCCCCCACCAACGACAGGTACTAGCCATTGTTATCAGCTCCGGTTTTATTGTTGATCGTTTTGTTGTCGGCTCTAAACTCCACCAAACCGACGTCTGGCAATACCTGAGTTGTGTCTGGCGAGATGGCTTTCAGCGTCGCTGAATTGGCATTCTGAGTTTGATTTGGGTCTTCGTTTTGCCCGCGTAAGACGAGCGTTAACTTGCCTAATTGTTTAGCCAAAACAACTTGGTTTGCTTGCTCGGGGGTTACCTCTAAAGAGACACTGCTGTCGTCAGGGATACCGTTTTCATAATGATTAGATTCGCGGGCCTTTTGATAAGACTCAGCCGTTTGTTTGTCATTAAATGCCAAGACTCTCACATCATGAGCAATCGTTGTGACATACAAACCCTGCGATGAATTGCCATAACGAAGCAGCTCACCATCTTGTGAACCGAGCAGGAGAATATCTACGCGGTCGCCCGGCTCAATAAAGCCCGAATTTGATGTCACCTGATCAACAGGCACTGAGATAGCGCGATAACCTGGTTGTAGCTTTAATGAAAGCGAGTAGCCGCCTTCTGGCTCGGTAATATCCGCTTTCGACAATATCGAGTCTTTGACGAGCTTGGTACGTGCAAGCCCCGACATAGAGTGATCAGCAGAAATATCTTCCGGTGTCACATGGTCGATGTAGTTCTCCAACTCTTGCTGTGGAACTTCTTTCCATCGGAACGAGTTTGGTGTATAGGCTTGACCTATCTCTATCGTGCGAGTTGGAACCAGCACTTTGACCGTTTGCTTAACGGCTTGTTTAGAAGAGGTGGTCGCAGACTCGCTATTGGTTTGGCTCAACAGTAAAACGGATATTCCGAGCACCGAGCAAAATAACGACAGCAACATGAGTCGCTTGGCAGTCATAACTATTCCTTTAATTTGCAATAAACGGGCTTACTCTGAGGCTTGTTGTGCGTCTTTTAGTTTGGTGACTACAGTGCCGTAGGCGTCACTGATTGCTGTTGTTAGCTCACCGTTCTCACCGCCAACAAAATTGAGTAGTACGACTGCCATTGCTGCTGCGAGAATGGCGTATTCGATTGCGGCTGCACCGCGTTGCTTTTTCTTGTTCAACATTTCTTGTTTCCTAGATGAAAACAGCCTCAGCAGAGGCTGTTGTAGTAATTAATAAGAGATTTGGAGTGCCTATTTGGCAACGAGTCGGTATAGGTAGCGGCCGTCGTAACTTTCAGTACCCACGTCTCTTTCATCCATGGTTGTCATATTCAACCCGACGACACGACCATAAGGAGCGGCATCACTGGTGATATAAGAACCACGGTTCGAGTAGCCACCACTCGTCACGTTATTAAATTTAAAGACATCGGAATTGATAGGTAGCAGCCCGTACAGTTCTGCTTTTGATGGGTAGCGCCAGTTTGCTTTACCACACACCTTTTGTGTATTTCGTGTTGAAATTAAAGGTGTTACCTCTACGTACTTCTTGAAACGACTGCTGTCTCCGTTGGTAAACAGTTGCCAAACGAGCTTACTGTCAGCGTCTTGCGCGCAAATTGCATTTTGGCGATCGACAACGACGTTCCCTTGCATATCTAGGTACTGGTATGTGTTTACCTTCTCTCTAACCAGACGCCCTAAGATGACGGCATCTTCAGTACCACCGACTTCCGAACGACGGACATCTTGGTAGCTGCGTTCAGAGCTGTAGTTTGTGATGTATTGTTTGGTGTCCTTTGCTTGATTCGACCAGTAGTAAAAAATCACGCCACCGTAATAGCTAGATTTGTCATACTCAGGATCCAGCCCTCGGTGATGAGGGAATGCATCGGTATCGATTGTTATGGTCGAGTTTGAGCTAGAGATTGCTTTAGTTTGTAGTGAAAGTAGCTGAGACAGCGCTGGTACTTGCCAATCATTGAAGCCACATAAGTTCGCATTATTAGTGCTTTCCAGCAGGCCGTTACTGCCTAATACACTCGCTACACCAGATGCCGAAGCGTCATAGGCAAGATCGTCAGCACCATTTGGTCGACCGTCTTTGAGCAGTGTCCAAACTCGGCGTTTGCCTGTGATGTTAGTGTCTTCAACACAACGCCAGCCTTGTTGGTAGGTGGTGCTTTTTGGTAGGTAGTTGCCTAACTCGTCCAATTTAGCGAAGCGGCTGCTTACCATTGCGTCAGCTTGAGAAACGCTAAAGCCATTGTCTTTCGCCAGTTTCAGTCCATCTTTTGCTAGCACTTTTGATTGTACTAAGTTGTGGGTTTTGGCCGTCGTATTCATCTCTCTGACAAACTTCTGGAACAATGTAGTTAGGGTGGCAAACTCTGAGCCTAGCGTTTGTGTTGATGTATTCAGCTCGCTTACGAACGAATTAACCATGCTATATTGATGCTCTAGATCTGAGATAGCCTTGTACAGGTCTAAACTTGCCTGGTGAATATCCTTAGCCAGTGATGCAGAGCTTAGTGCGTTGGTTGAGCTGGATAGAGTTACGGATTTTTGCTGCATGAACGTCAATTTTTGAGCAAATTCAGAACCAGAGACTAATGCGCTCAGTGCAACGGTGTTTTGCTCTAATTTAGCGACTTGTTCCTTATACGCTTTGACTTTGTTAATGAATTCAAGGCTCTCAGCATCAGTTCGGCTTTGAGCAACAGAGGCCTGAAATTCAAGAGCTTTCAGCTTTAGCTTCGTATTCTTAAGATCATCTGACCATGGTTGGGTTAAAGCCTGCAGTTCTACTATTTTAGCTTGAGCTTCCGTTTCTAATGCAGCATAACCTTTGCTCTTAGATTGGTTGGCGGTTAACCAGGTTTCTAGATAAAGCTCCGTAGCGTTAATTTTCGTATCTTGTGTACTCAGAAAGGCGGTTATTTCAGTCGTCGCGCTATCTACACCAGTGAGTAACTCTGTACCTGATGGCAATTGCCATTTAGCGTATGCGTATTTTGAATAATATTGCTCAACAGATTCTTGGCCTTTGCTGATAGTGACAGCGACGCCATTTTTATCCGCTAATACATTCACTGACTGATTCGATACCAAGTAACCACTTCTTAGATTTGATGGCAGTGTTGCAGGATCTCTCTGCGACAACGTGATTACTTCACTGGTGTCTGGAAGTGTCCAACCCGCAATACCACAATCATCCAGTTGTGCGACTTTATCGAATACAGTATTGATGTCTGCAGAGAATCGTTCCGCCCAAAACGTCGGTTCCCCTTGCCCTTTATCATCGTATTCAGCAATACAATTGAGCGAGTACGTATTCCATGAGCCACCATAACCAAAGTCAGCAGCTTGAGAACGAGTTTTCATTGGTACGAATTTTAGGCCGACAAAGCGGCTGCTTGCTGCTGTTGCCCAAAGCGTGTCGCTGGTTGAATTTTCTACACCTTCTTTCGCATGTGCTTTTAGTCGGATGCCAACACTAGCCTTGTCATACGCTTCAGGACCAATGAACTGCGGGTTTGAAACAGCAGGGTGCCAAGTCAAGCCTTTGTCGTTGGTGAACTCATAGTATTCGGCTTCATCAAAGCGAACAGATTGACCATCAACGTTGGCCGTTAAGTAGTCCCACTCAAAACCATTGGTCTTGATTGGGTTTGAGCCAGTGAAAGTGTTGGTAATCTCAGGCGAGGTTGGTGCTGGAATCTCAAACACTTTGGTGAAGGCTTGTGTGGGTAATGCTGCTACGCCATGAGGCATGCCATTCGTCGGGTTTTGAGCGACGCGTATTTGAACCTCACCGATATTCTTGTCGATATTACCGATCACAACCGGTTTTGCGGTGACTTTAGTCCAAGTAGAACCTGAGTCGAGCGTGACTTCGAAATGCTCTGGTTGTGTGAATTCGCCAAAGTATGTCCAATCTAGCGTGTTGTCCGTATCGTTAACCACTAGGCCCGTTGGAACATTGGGTGCTGATGGACGAACGGTAAACGCAGCATCATTTGTCAGCTCTGATCCACTAGGACGACCGGTAATTGGCTCTCGTTTGACTCGCACTTGAATTGAGTTAATAGCGTAAGCTTGATCGCTTAACTGATAAGGTTTCTGAGTAACTGTTGCCCAACCAGTGTTGAGTACATTGATCTCGTAATTCGCAGCTTCTGAGAAGCCTGTTACGAATGTCCAATCAAATGTGTCTAACCCATCGTGAGTGATTGGAGATGTTGGTGCCGATGGCTTGTCAGGTGTTACCGAATATGGCTTATCTGAGCACAGCGTTTCACCAGGATCATGTTGAGGATCTGTTCCTGCTTTCACTCTCACACAGACTTGCCCCTTAGCAAACGTCTCATCTGGGACTGCTTGTGGGTTGCTAGTTACCGGGCTAAATGTAAGACCTCTGTCTAGTGAGTATTCGTAGAAGTCATTGCCTGCAAACTTTGTAACTTCTGTCCACGCAAACGTGTTTTCAGCATCATCAATAATCGGCAGGGTTGGCGCAACAGGCTGGTTTTCTGAGCGAGTGAAAGCCGTACCAATCACTAGTGAATTGCCTGCAGGGCGAGCATCTTTCAAATTTGATTTTACACGGATAGAGATGCTGTTAGCGGCAAGTGAAACGTTGCCAACCACATATGGAAGTTCAGTGACAGTATTCCAACCGTTACCTAGATTAATCTCGTAGAAAGATGGCGCATCATATCCAGAGACCCAAAGCCAGTTGATCTGATTGGTGCTGTCGTTTGCAAAGTCCAGCGCAGGTTTGACTGGTTGCGCTGGGGTTACTGTCATTGGTTTGTCTGACATAGCACTTAAGCCGGTCGGGTGACCTAGGGAGTCATCCTTCGCGACACGTACTTTTAGATGTCCAACTGGAATGTCTAAGTCTTGAATGCGTTGAGGTTTTTCAGTTGCTTTTACCCAGTTAGCACCGTTATCTAGAGAGTACTCGTAGAGAGATAATTCATTAAAAGAATCGACCAGCGCCCAATCAAATTCATTGCTCGCGTTGCCCACTGTGACCCAAGCGGGTGCTGCCGGAACTGTCGTTAGCGTAAATGCTTTGCTTGAAAGAAGCGGTTTACCTGCTGGAGTATTCCGTGCACTAGAGGCTGCGACTCGAACCTGAATAGAGCCTTTATCGAATGCCTGTTTTCCAACCACAATCGGTTTGCGAATGACAGTCGACCAGGTGCTACCGGAATCTAAGGAATATTCGTAATCTGTGTTTTGGTTGAATCCACGCACAAACTGCCAGTTGAAAGTATCTGATGCATCATTGACTTTACCGTGTTTTGGCGCTGGTGGCTTAACCACTATTTCACTACCGTCGATATCTTCTTGCGAGACTTTGAGCTGCTCTCGGTACTCCTTGCCGAGTTGCTGCAGAGCACTGTCTGTCCCAGACGCACCGTGTGAAAGTCGATCCGTTTTGGCTTTGAACTCGACCAAATCAAGATCAGCGAGCTTGTATATTGCACCTTTACGGGCGTTAACTTGGTCGACACCTGCGTCTACTGAAGCTTTTTGGGCTTCTTGCAGTACGCGAGTCACACCGCGCGCAAACATGTGCACTTCACGGCCTTTTACCGAATTTGAAGCAGAGTAATCACCCAATGCTAGGCTTTTGTCGATCCCTAGGTCGTTAGCAACAAGCTCAGTTGCATCATCGAAACTGATACCGCTGGACTTTGACACACTGGCAATCAGTGAGGTAACTGGGCTTACGACGTCCGAGTTGTTACTTGGTACTTCTAAGGTAAACCCAGACTCAATTGCTTGGTTGGGGGTATCCATATCTACGGTTATGCCTGCTACGGCTTCAACCAACACTTTGTATTGAGCCACATCATCGTCGACATCAAGTTGGAATTGTCCTTTGGCGTCCGTTGTCGCAATGTCTCCATCGGCAGAATCACACATCGCATTGCCATTTTTGTCTAAACAGACCTTGGCTTTGTGCAAATAACCATCTAACGCTATACCTGAAATATTCGAGGATTTTGGCTGAGTTTGTGACTGGCTAAGCTTGGGATCTGAGTCTGCACCACCACAAGCAACAAGCATTGTAGAAACGAGTGAAACACCCGCCAATTTGTATGGATTCCTTACCACTTGAACTCCAAAGATTTATAAATTACCCGCTAGAAAGGCTGAGAATATTAATTTAAATGATAGTAGTTATCAATATCATTTGATCTTTTATTTGGTTAAGTGATTTAATAGCAAAATAAAATACTACTCATACAACAATAAACTAGGTGAATCGGTCGAAAAAATGCGCAATAAATTTTTAGTATGCAAATTGTCACTAGCTATATCTAGTGCCCTAATGGTCGCAGGGTGTGGGGGGAGTTCTGATGGAGAGAATCCAGTTGGAGCGACCACTTCAGGCCATGCTTTTCAAAGTTCATTAGTATGTGCTGATGCAGATCTGAATGGTGTATGCAGTGAGCAAGAAAAACTCATTACAGACGTTTCCGGGTATGCACAACAGAGGCAATATGATGGTGCAATTTTAACCGCTTCTCCTGGTATGGAGCTGGTGACGCCTTTCACTACTTTGATTCATAGCGAGATGATGTTTAATCCAACGATTAGCAACGATATAGAACAGGCTAAAGCATCGCTTCAAAGTAAATTAGGTGATCATGTCGGTGTGAATTTTGCCTCACTAGACACAACATATGGACCTAAAGATAAGTCTAATGTGTTGCTAAAATCGCTGAAAAAGGCACAAACTGACGGAAAGCAAGCTGCATACACAAATATTGCCCATGCTCTCGACCTCATGATCGAGCATAAAACGTTGGACCTTTCAGGCGTCGATGTCGCGGGGACTGCTTCGAGGCACTTGCAAATAGAGGATGCTCTGGTTGTTCGCGGTTCTCAATCGGTGCCAGAATTGTCTGGTGCCAAATCTATCGCTCTGAATCCAGCGAGCAGTCAGGTAGTGTTTCTAACGGCGAATGATGTCGTGATGCAAATCGATAGCTCTTCACGTAATAAGCCAGTGACTCTTGATAATGGTTTGGCGTCCCAAGCTAATTCTGGCTTGATTAGTATTCGTTCTCATGACGACGATTACGACGATCATGATGACGATGACGATGACGACGATGATGACCACCATGGAGGCGGAACTGGTGGTGTAGAGATACCGGTAGAGTCTAATGAAATCATTCAGTTAGTACCTACATTGAATGGTAGCCAAGCCTATAAAGTTTATAAGCCTACGTCTTACGCCTCACCGACGGAGAGTGATATTTGTAATAGTAAAGGTGCCAACGGCATCTTCTTATCGAGTCTAACGAGTACCAATAATAATAGTGGTGCAAAGGCGTTTAAGATTGATAGCTACAGTAGCCGAAGCGGAGGAACGCTGCCGCCAATTCCTACGCCGAAACCTAAACCTGCTGAAACTCCTGATTCTAGTCAATCATGTATCAACGATAACTTTACAAAAGTGATTCCACTGCTGCAAAGCGGCTCGTTATTGGCAGTTAAAAATACTGGTAGTTCGATTTACTCGCAGCAAGAGGTTAGATTACTAAGTGCTGACAAGTTAGCGATGAATAATTGGCGCCACGCACTCAAGTCCTCTTCGCCTCAGATCATGCCATCTTACGACCAAAGTGAAGCTTTGATTGTTTATAAGAATTATTTTTCGAGCGCCAATTTAGCGGCTGAGGTTATTAACACAACTAACTTATCCACCAAGATGACTATTGATAAGTTGAACCTGAAAACAGCCAATATTGTAGCGAACCAGCAAATTTTGTTGGGGCTAGACAGTAACAAGCTTGAATGGGTTTCAAACTCGATTCAGCAAACGGTACTCGGGGAGTTGGATGTCGATTCCACCATCAGTAAGATAGCAACATCGAAGGATGGCAAAATAAGTGCGGTTGCTACAGCGAACATTCTCTATATCGTTGATAACACGAATAGAACCTTGATAGTGAAAGAGGTGTTGAGCAGTTCGGCAATCAACTCTTTGTATGTATTGGCTGAAAAAGTGATTGCGCTGACTTCTTCAGGGGTGGATTACTATCAATTCCGAAATATTAGTGGTCCGGCTCTTAAAGTTGGCAGCCAACTGGTAACAAAAGAACTCCTTAAAAAATGGGAAGACAGTGGAAACTCAAGCTGGAACTCTACTAACTTGGGCTACATTCTTTCTCAAACAGGAACGGAAAGTAGCATTTCTGATAAATTCAAAAATGTTAACCTTTCATTCTCTCCTTCTAACGCAACAACCTCGAGTGGCATCACAGGAGTGAACGTTAGCGGCTTAGAACGAGGTGAGTGGTTAACCTTTTATAAAGCCCTTTAAAGGCATTCAATCAATAAAGAAGGGAGGCTAACTCCCTTCTTTACTCAGGTACTTGCTACATATTCTCAGCCTGTTTCAATCGGCTTTGACGCCAGTAATTGAGCGAGGAGATAGCCGCTAAAAAGATAACGACGGCGGTCATCACATGTATGACTGACTCCGATGTCCCTTCGTACGCATTACTGCCTAAATCAATCGCTGCAGAAACGATAAATAGGCGAATAGCCGTCACCAGTGATGCTGCGATTCCTGTTAGATCTGGAAAAACTTGCATCGATTTAGCAAAGAACAATCCAATCGATAACCCTGCACCTATTGAAAATAAGCACATCGTCCCTGTTAGGATGAATGGTGAGTTAAGTTGTTCAGACGGCAATAAGAAAAAGATGAGCGTGGTGGTAAATATTAAGCCAAGCCCAGTACTTTTTAATTTATCAATGCCAAACCTGTCGATTAAGCGTGCGTTGTTCAAACTCACCAAGACGAATGTGCCCAGTGTTGCCATTTGGAAAAACGGGAACTGATCAGGGCTGACTTCTAATTGCTCTATATACAATAACGACATGTTGGAAACATAAATCATGTAGGCGGCAAGAATTAAGCTCGTCACTAGCGTGTTGTACCAAAAGGCTGACGAAGACAATACGGTTTTATAGTCGCTTGCTATTCGCTTAGGCGCGACCTTCTTCCGTTTATCTTTACTCAAAGATTCAGGCAAGAAGAAGAAACATTTGGTCGCAGAAAGCAGTACTAAAATGGCGATAAAGACAAAGTTTGCTTTATAACCCATATGGAGGCTTATCCAGCCGCCAATAAGAGGTGCAAAAGCCATCAAGCTGACCACTAAAGTATTGAGATCGGCAATCAGTTTGGCGGCGGGTTCTTCATCGAACAGATCAAAGATCATTGCGGTACCAACGATTACACACGCTGAACTGCCGAAGCCTTGGAGCAGTCGAAACGCTAATAATTGCTCGATACTTGAAGCAAAAATGCAGCCTATACTTGCAGCAAGAAAGACACTAAAACCAAACATTAGTATCTTTCGGCGACCAAAATGATCCGATAGTGGTCCATAGAGTAAGGAACCAATACAGATGCCGATAAAGTTATAGCTCAGAATGCGCTGCACCATAACCGCGTCAGTGTTGAAGTCGTTCAATATATCGGGAAATGTGGGTAGATAGATATCCGTCTCCATGGCAGCACCAAGGAATATGAATACCATTAAAAATCGAAACCACTTCCCCTCATGAGAGATGGGAAACATAGTTAATCCAATGAGTTATTATTATAAAAGTCAGAAGCGCAGACGCTGCAAGTGCAGACGCTGCAAGTGCAGGTAGGCTTAGAATGAAATTTTGATATTGGGATGCGCGTAGTAGAGAGGAGTGTTACGCAGGGTTGTCATTCCCGTCACTTGGTTGTGATCAAGTAGGCTGTAAATGTAACATAATGTTTCATCATTTCAAGGTGTCGATTGCTGTTTTCACGCTCCCCTATGCAAACGATGAAAGTCATGTCCTTTTAACCTCTTCAGAAGTGTTAATGATTTGTTACTCGGCATAAAACCGGAGTATGATACTGGATTACTATTTAGGATTTGTCTGCTATGAGTGCATCGAAGGCGAGCTGGAAAACGCCGCAAAACTTTTTATTACTGATTTCGATTGTTGTACCTATCGCGTTTTCGAGCTGGATGGCTCTGCTTAATAACTTCGTGATTGAGAAAGCGAACTTTGACGGTGCTGATATAGGCTTGCTGCAAAGTGTTCGTGAGATACCCGGCTTCTTAGCGTTTACTGTGGTGTTTGTTTTAGCCTTCATACGTGAGCAACGCTTCATGTTGATATCGCTAGCGATGCTGACCGTGGGCACGGCGATTACTGGTTTATTCCCTTCGCTGACAGGCCTTTTGCTTACCACCATTTTGATGTCGACGGGTTTCCACTATTTTGAAACGCTGAAGCAATCTTTGTCACTGCAATGGCTAAGCAAAGAAGAAGCGCCAGAGATGCTAGGGAAAATGATCTCGGTGGGTGCCTTAGCATCTTTGCTAACATACGGTTCTATTTGGGTGATGTTGGAGCAGTTAAAGCTCGACTTTGCCTGGGTATATGGCATTACTGGCGGCCTAGGTTTTATTCTGGTGCTTGTGATGACTTTTGGCTTCCCTGAATTTCAAACGAAGACCCAGCAAAATAAGAAGTTGGTGCTGAGAAAGCGTTATTGGCTTTACTACGCGTTGACCTTTATGAGTGGTGCCAGAAGACAGATATTTACCGTATTCGCAGGCTTTTTGATGGTTGAGAAGTTCGGTTACTCAGCCGCTGACATAACGCTACTGTTCTTAATTAACTATCTGTTTAACTTCTTGTTTGCTAAGCGTATCGGTAAGTTCATTGGTGTAGTGGGTGAGCGTAAAGCGCTTATCTTCGAGTATGTGGGTTTGATTGGTGTGTTTGTCGGTTACGGCTTGGTGCAAAGTGCAGAATGGGCGGCAGCATTGTATGTGGTCGATCATCTATTCTTTGCTCTAGCTCTAGCAATCAAAACCTACTTCCAGAAGATTGCCGACCCTGCTGATATGGCTTCCACCGCGGGCGTGTCTTTCACTATCAACCATATTGCGGCGGTTGTTATTCCTGTTGTATTCGGTGTGATTTGGCTCTCTTCGCCTGCGACTGTGTTCTACATTGGTGCAGCAATGGCGGCCGTTTCTTTGGCGCTGTCTTTGAATATTCCGAAGAAGCCAGAAGAGGGCAACGAAGTACGAATGTTTAGCTGGCGCTAATGTCATGGTCACCTAACGCGAGATAAATAAAAAAGCTCCAATAGCGATATTGGAGCTTTTTTAGTTTCTGCTGTTCGCTCGTCTAAACGATTTGTTGCTCTAAAGAGTCAGCAAAGCGCTTCTTATAACTGCGTAACATGCTAAAGCTGACGATTGCCGTTAGAGTTTCCGCGAATAGAATACTTGCCCAAATCCCTTGTTCTGGGAACAGCTTTGGCAGAATGATGATACCCAAAGCCACGAACACAAAACCGCGAGCAAGAGATATTAGTGTTGCCTGTTTTGGTTTGGCAGTCGCTTGAAACAGGTTGGCAATCACTAAGTTGATTCCCATTAGCGGCACACCAAAGAAAAAGAAAGTGAGTGCGGTCACGGATAGCCCAATCAAATCACTTGAAGCTCCCAGATAAAGCGCTGCGATTTGAGGTGCGAACAGATACACAATCCCCATAAATACTAGGCCACTGCCGACTGCACTTTTTAATCCTAAGCGGAAGATTTCTTCGATGCGATTTGGCTGGTTAGCACCATGATTGAAGCTAATGATAGGCTGACAAGCTTGAGCAATACCGACCATCACAAATAGAGCAAAGACCCCGATGTTGGCTGTTAAACCATAAGCGATTATGTGGTTCTCACCAAACTGATCCAACAGTACATAGTTGAAGAGCAAGATCGTCATAGCGGCTGTGACTTCAATGAAGAAAGTTGGAGTGCCAATCTTCAGGATGCTTGGTAGTTTATTAAAACCAATACCTTTTAAACTCAGCGTTAAGGTGCCTTGTTTGCGTACAAAGTGACTCAATAAAATACACGCGATGACACCCTGTGCGATGGCTGTGCCGTAGGCGGCCCCTTTCATGCCCCAGCCCCATTTTAGGACAAAGAAGTAATCCAATACGAGGTTGACCACAGCACCAATCGACATGGCGTAAGTCGCCAGTTTTGGGTTGGTATCGTTACGCACAAAGCATGACATAACCCAAGCTAACGAGTAGAGCACGAAGAACTGCAGCATTATCGATAGGTAGTCGTGAGTCAGCTCAGCCATGTATCCAGAAGCCCCCATCAGCGCAATAATCTCATCGAGCCAATACAAGGCAATGCTGACGGTCACCGTGCTAAATAGAGCGGTGATCAACATCGATTGATTAAACAGAGTTTGCCCAGAGGTTACGTTGCCTTTGCCCACTTCAATAGACATCAGCGCCGCACCACCAATACCAACCATCATGGCAATTGCAGTGAATATTGAGAAAGCAGGGATGGTGAGAGCGATAGCGCCCAAGCCATCAGGACCGACACCATGCCCAACGAACCAAGCGTCTCCCATTATGAAAAGAGATTTGATCACCATGCCGGTTAGCGCTGGCCATAGGTATTGATAAAAAGACTTAGATATTGGATCGGTTTTTAGGTTGATGGCCATTCGAATAAGCTCCCAACAATTTGGATGTACCAAAATGGATGAAATAAAGAGGGAGCATTATCGGAACTTAATGGAGGCTAAAAAAGGGATTATCTGCGTATTATATTGCACTATCTGCACATCGGCTTCGAAACTGTGCCGGTGACTCTTTCATCTGTCCGCGATAAAAACGGCTGAAATAGGCCGGATCTTCGAAGCCTAGTTCAAAAGCGATGGTCTTGATGGTCTTGGTTGAGAAGAGCAGTTCTCGATTCGCTTCTAAAATGATTCGGTCGTGGATCAATTGAGTGACGGTTTTACCTTTATCAGCTTTGACAATTTCGTTAATACGTTTGTTGGTTATCGACAGCGCTTGCGCATAAAAATCACAATGTTTATGGGTGATGTAGTGCTGTTCAATCAAATCAACCACCTTGTTCACTCGGCTATCGCGTACTTCACCTTTCAATGAGGATTGGCTAGCAAAGCGCAGGATGTAGCGCAAAAAGCTATTCATGAGTGATTCTACTAGGTCCCAGTCACTCTCTTCTCGTGCGCACTCTTCTTTCAGCATGTCGAAAATAGGCAACAAGTAGCGGTTGCCTTCTTCACTGCAATCCAAATAGGGAGGGCGGCTTTGGTGCATGGCAAAAACAGTATCGACCAGCTGAGTGTTGCGGTGATTGGTTTTAACAAAGCCAGGAGTAAATACCAGTAAACGAGCACTTTCTCCGACTAGCTCCGAGCGGTGTACTTGGCCCGGTGCAATGGTGAAAATACGGCCGATCTTATTGTCGTAGTCAACGAAATCAATGCTCTGACTGCCATGATTATCCACGCACCATACTAACTCCCAGTATTCATGTCTGTGCGGTTCTAAGAACGCATCATCGTTATTCGTCAGTTCCTCAACCCTACAAGGTTGACCTTTGACAAGACGCATGTGTTTGATGGGATTACTCATGACATTCCTTTGTGGAGAGATAACTAAGGGTATTAACCAGAGCTGGCAATAATGGCTGAGTCTAATGTAGTTGATTGCGATGTTTAAGTCATTCGCTTGGTAAGCGGTTCAATATGAGAAGGGGTTGGCTGTAAAGGGGCAGTAAATTGTGAAGGCGTGTTGGGACTAAACAAAACCCCAGGAGCATATGGTGAGCTTCTGGGGTAGTTTGAATGCGGTTTATCTTAGTATTTAGCTGCTTAGTTACTGCTTGCCGTTTTAAGCGTTGAACGTAGCTTGAAGATGCTCTTTGGTGCTTTAGTTAGCAGGATGCCACAAAGTAGAGGGATCATCATAAGCAGAGACTGTTCCGATAGCACCTCACCATTGATGTAGCAAGAGATCAACAGTGCAACCACTGGGAAGATAAGGAAACAAATGGATGCTTGGAACGGCGTCGACACCTGACCTAGTTTGAAGTAAGCCACAATGCCACCGACACTCGCTACAAAACCTAGGTACACGACCGCTGAGATAGAATCCCAAGTGAAAGATTCTACATTCACGTTCTCACCGACTGCCGATACAGCAAACAAGAAAATCGCAGCAATAAAACTTGGTACAGCGTTGTAAGTCAGCACCTCGATACCTTTACAGTGTTTTTGAACCAATACGTACATTACCGCGTGAATCGCAACCGCGAGCCCCAGACAAACTGTACCGATAAAGTAGTCATCACCGCCCATCTGCATTTCGTTACCAAGGATCAAACATAGGCTCACAACAGCAGTAATCAAACCGAATATCTGGTGCTTCGCCAGTCGTAGACCTAAGAATAAGCCAGACATCAGCATCACAGCGACAGGCATGTTGGCGAAGATGATCGACGCTAAACCTGAAGAGATGTATTGCTCGCCATAGATCATCAACGTAAACGGAATCGCGAAATACATCAGCGCAACAATAAGCAGCCATTGGCGCTTACCTTTAGGGAACAGCAGTGGTTGGTTGAAGACTTTCGCCAATACCGCAAGCAGAGGGGCTGCAAGTAAAAAGCGCAACGCAGTAGCAAAAATAGGTGGGATAGAATGCAATGCTACTTCCATAGCGAACCAAGTGGTTCCCCAAATTAAGCAAACAGAGACAAAAAGCAAGATAGTTAGCGACTTCGAATTCATGGTGACTACTCATTAATAATTATTTTAAATCATAGGCTTGTAGCGCCTTAATGACGTGGCACAGTATAAGGAGGTAGTCGGAGAAAAAATTTGTCTTTTTGTCTCTAATTGAAATGAAATGTAGAAATTAAATCTCTAATATAACTATTGATAAGCAAATATTTTCACCAATTGATATTTTTATAAAGTCATTATTTTTTGTAAGGTTTAATTTTTACGAATGGATGTATGATTCCGCAACGTAAGACAAATGATATATTTACTCGACTTCGGAGTCTTGTGGGCAGTGGTATTTAGATAACGTCTGTAAAAAACGCTACTGACAACAAACTTATAGCATAGAGTGTTGAAGGTTTATTTGGTTCACGTTCATACTGAACTAGAAAGGCAAAGCATGGAAATGAGGTAGGGCATTTGAAAAACACAATCGACTTAAATCTGTATCGATTTTTGGATTTGCTTTATGAGCAACAATCTCAGGCGAAGGTTTGCCATATTCTGGATATCAGCCGAGCAACGTTTAATCGCCACCTTTCGGATTGTCGAGATTTGTTTGCTAATGAGTTATTCATTGCAACCAAAGGTGTTTATGCGCCGACCTTGTTCACCACTCAACTAATACTGGTGGTGAAAGAACCTTTAGAAAAGCTAGAGCAAGCGCAGCAAATATCGCAGTCGTTTATTGGTAACGATTCGAACATCGAATATGTTTTTCACGCCGCCAATCCGCTGAGCACACTGTTTACGGTCCCTTTGTTGCAGGGACTTACTAATGAGGAGGCTAAGCCCAAGATCTCGATGATGGACTGGTCTTTGGATGGCGTTGAATTCCCTAAAGCAGGGACCTTAGCGATTGGTGTGTCGGGCTACCCTAATGAGCTCAACGACCGAATTGTGGAGCGTAAAGTAGGGTCGTTGGAGCTGTTTGCTTATGTGGCGGATACTCACCCTTTAGCCAAAAATGAAGCCATCGACCTCAACCAGTTAGAAAGCTTTGATACGGTGCGCGTTTCGATGGGGTCATTGGATGCGAACTCCTATTACGAACGCCTAAAAAAACGCACAGGCTTGGTATTGCAACAAAAGCTGACCGTTGCATCGGTATCCTCTGCGTTGCAATGTGTTCAAGTAAGCCAGTATGTGTACGTTGGCTTTGATATGGATTTGGCTTCTATCCCTAGTGGGCTCAGTAAACGTCCTGTTTTATTCAACGGTGAAGCGGTGACTTTTGATGTTGGTATTCAGTATCACCGAGCTTGTTATCAGCACCAGATAGTCAAACGGATTGAGCAGATCTTAAGTGAGAGCTTAGAAAGCTATTGATCATATAGATGATGACAACAACAAAAAAACGCGCCGATGAAGGCGCGTTTTTTAGTATCTACAGCTTGTTTAGTTAAGTCTGGTTCGTGTTACAACTTAACTTCTTCAATGTCGCTTGGCTTCCATGTTTGGTCATACCAAGCTTCTTGAGGGCCGTAGAGTCTTAGTATCGTGAACCAACCTTTACCTGGTACCGTCTCAATCCAGTTCGCTTCTTTGCCTTTTGGAGCGGTAGGGCCAAAGTACAAATCAACCGAACCATCTTTGTTTTCAATGAAATCATCACGCTGATTATTCTTACTTGGCAGCGGTTGACTGGTTTGCAGTTCTGAGCGCGTTTGCGTGTCGTAAGCCACAATCGACCAGAAGTTCTTAGCAGGCACATTCGCTGGAATATTCAATTTATACTGCTTACCACCATCAAAGTATTCACCGCTTTTTGCTTGGTCAATCAATGCGTATTGAGAGCCCTTTTCGATAAGCTTCAGGGCCATCGCTGGTGTATTCACTGTCGCGATGTAGAAGAAGTAAGAACGAGCATCTAGGTTGCGCCCGCCTTCACCTTGGTCGACTAACCATTGGTAATCTTTGCCGATAAACGCCGTTTTCCATAGGCGATCTTCATAGATGTAAGCTTTCTTGTCTCTTGGTTGGAAGTACAGTGATCTAGCTGTTGCATTACCAATCGCGACGCCATCCTTCATCAGTTTTTGCATACGCTCATCGGGTGCAAAAGGTTTGTTCTTCTGAATACCAATGCTCGACATTAAACCACGAAGTTCTGGGTCGATGAATGAAATCGGCTCTTTATCTAGCACCGTTTTAATCTCGGTGTAGAAGTGCTCATCGTTCGCATGAATGGTATTGAATGACTTGCCGCTACCAAAGATGAACTCCATTTTTGGTTGATCATCTTTCTTCGCCAATGGGTAAATCTTCAGCTTCTCTTTGTAAGCTTTTACAGCAGCGTCAGTCTTCCCATCTTTCAGGAATCCGCGCGCAATAAACCAGTTGGTGTAGCTGGTGGATTGCGAAACAAAGTAGCCTTCAGGCACTTCGCCTTCGTAACCCGGAGGTAGAATCAAGTACTTACCGCCTTTGCCTTTATCCGGACCTACGATGCCCAAGTCAGTGACAAAACGGAAGAACGCATCGTTCACCGTTGTCGGTCCCATGCCCTCAGGGACTTCAATGACAGTTGGACCGTCTTTTTCAAGGTCTAGGAAAACCGAAGCATAAACGGTGTCGGTGTTACCTGTTAAAAATAACGGATTTGAATCCATCAGATTATCGAACACCACCACTTGGTTTGATGATGTTGAGCCTATCTCAGTATGACCAACACGCAGTGCTTCAATCGAAGCCATTGGAATTGCATTGAGGAACACTTCTGTTGAGCGAAGCGTGTCTAGGTTGTCATAAAGCTTTTGCGCGGTTTCAGCCGTTGGCGCACCATCTTTAAAATTCAACTCGCCGATACTGGTTTGTACTGTATCTGGCGTCATGATGCTTGACGGAATATCGGTATTGTAGCTTTCAGTCGCCAGTACTTGGTGTGAGATAAAAATACTGCTCGCTAATACAATTGCTTTCAGCTTCGACGTAATCATGATGTCACCTTTCAGTTTCGTTTCGATGTGCTTACTTTATGCTAGTCGAAAAAAAATATCTGATACGCTTCAGGCTCAAAAAAGAGCACGAAAGTACGATAGATGAGCAAATTCTTTAAATGTAGGTTCTTAGTGGGTTTACTTAGGGATCTTAAGAAGTGTATTCGTTATAAAAAAGCCCCTTTACTGAATCAGACTATAAAGGGGTGAGAGCTACCACACGAAACGGTAAACTAAAAACGAAGGTTGAAGCCTAGTTCGACGCTGCCATCTGAACGAAATACATCTCCTGGACTAACGCGCTTTTGACCGAATGTATATTTCACATAAGGCTCCACCCATTTGGGTTTCAGGGTAAAAGTGATGTCTTGGCTGTTGTAATAACCTTTTGAACCCGTTAATTGGCGATCATGGCTGAATGAATAGGAAAAGTTCATAAACTCCGTGGGAGAGTAACTTGTCCCGATAGTGTTTTTCCATTCTCTATCTGTCATATCTATGAGGGATAAAGAAACATCGCGCCATTCATGCGATGTGTTCGCAAACACCATAATATTGTTCGTGATGGCGGTGCCACCAAATAAGCCGATATCGTAGATATCGATAAGGTCTGCTCGGCCATAACTCACGAAAGCTTCAGTGTAAAAGTTACCCAGCATCAAGCCGTAACCAGTTCCTATTTCTAGGTAACCTTCCGAGTCAATTTCTGCACTGATGTTGATCTCTTCAGTTGCTTGAATAACTCCAGATACAGTACCTATCCAGTTGTCTCCAGCTTTAGCTGTTTGAAAGCTCAAGCTTGGCTCATGATAATTTAATGTTTGTAATTGATGGTCGTTTGCACATACGGCAAGGGGTATCAATAAAGTGATTAATAGTCGTTTCATCGTGTTCCCAACTCTCAAATAAAAAGGAGCCGCTAATAAGCGGCTCCTTTGCTTTTATATTTATTGTCTTTGATTAGCTGCGACTAACACGGTCTTTTACAGCTTGCTTAATTTGCTGACGTTGTTCTTGAGATAGAGATTGTGCCTTTTGACGAATTTGCTCTGCATTTAAATCTGAGCGAAGCTCAATACGTTCAGCAATTACTTTCTTTGCTTTATCAGAGATATTTACATCAACAATTTTCCCGTCATTAATAATAATACTTACCGCTTTGTCATTAATACTAATCCATGTTGAGCCGTCAGTATTTTGTCCAGATTCAATGCTAGTAATCAGTTGGTCATTTAAGCTTGGTGGTAGTTGTTTTTCAGAATCAGGAGATACTCCCCATTCACCATCAATGCTTGATTTTTCCCAATCAATTACCCATTCCCCACGATTGTCTTGATAAATAACATAAACGTCGTCAGAGTTCATGGCACCTAGTCGAACTTCAAACGATCCATGAGTATCACCTGGCTCAATAATTAATACCGTTTTACCCTCTTCGTTGTACACGTAAGCTTGTTGGTGTTCTTTACTAAACTCGACAGTGTAAGGTTTATTTGGATTATCCCAACCGCCATCAAATTCAGGTAAGTCGTTATCTGGGTTTACCCAACCCCATCCATTATCTACATCACCTCTGATGATGGTAATATTACCGTTGCTGTCTTTTCCAATTTGCATAGTTTCGCCAGTAGAGAAATCAGTAAATACGATTCGACCTTTTCCATCATATTCAGCTCCACCAACAACAACACCATCAATTGTGACTAAGTTAGTTGTTGTATCAATAACATAATCAACACCATTAATTGTCACTGGTATAAATGGGTTTGTGTGTCCTTCATCGCCATCCCATTTAGGTGGTAATTCTGGAGCAGGTTTCGTGACATCCCAGCCATGATCTCCATCCCATGAATCATCATCTTTAGGTGGTAGTTGTGGGGCTGGTTTTATCGTTTCAGAAATAATTAAACGGCCATTTTCAACTTTAAGTACTGCTTCTCCACCATTGTTGCCATGAAAGATAAGCTCTGAACCTTCTTTTTGTATATGGCCAATGGTTTCACCTTGAGCATTTTTTACTTCATCACCATTGGTTACATAGGTTGTACCATTTAAGCGCATGACCGTATTACCATTGCTTCCTTGCAATAAATTAGCTTGGTAATTACCTTCATCACCACTAATGATTGCTGCTTGTAGGTTTTCGCCTTGGAAGTATGTAACGTCAGCAATACCGTCTTGTGGATCAATACCGCCGCCGTTATCACTTGAACCAGAAGAAGAACAGCCAGCAAGGAATGTCGCCGCAATAGCAGTGCTCAGTAATTTTAGTTTCATGGTTTACTCTCAAATAATTGTTTAGGAACTTAAGTTGCTTCTTGCAGTGTTATGTGGCGTTCCTAGCCGATGAGAGAAGTATATGGATTGAACAAAAAAGCCTCTAATCCCTTAAAGGAATAGAGGCATTAACGTTTAGTTATTAATAAAGGAAAGTAAAGACGCTGATAACTACTGGTTATTATTGATAAGGTTATCAAGTATCTTTTTAAGCCATAGAGTTGTTGGGCTGTTTCGATTCTTGTGATGAAAATAAGCACAAACGACAGGGTTAATATCTTTGTTATCAAACAAGATATCGATAGCTCGTAAAGAGGTTTTCTTCTCTATTCCTAAAAACTTCGAGGCAGGAAACATCATATCGGAGTTTTGCACTACGTCGATAACTGCTGATGGAAGCTCGGAGCGAAAGCCTATTCTGGCGTCAAGCCCTTTGATTTTTAGAATTTTTTCAGCAATTGTTTGATGAGAATTCCAGTCTATAGCAATGATCGTCGCCAGTTCAAACTTCACACCATCTTTGATTTCAATGAAATCTTTCTGGTAAGGATGCCCTTCTCTTAGATAGCCCTTAAAGCTGTCTTGTGCGATCGGCTGTTGTAATAGTTCTTTTGGGGCGTGGTTAATTTCATAATTGAAGCCAATCAGAACTTCATCATTGATGATGTCTGACATCGTTGTTTTAGACCAATTTAATAGCTGAACTTGAACGTGTGGAGCTTGAGAACGAATTGCATTGAACAACTTGCTAGATAGTGAACTTAAAAGAAATGGAGACAAAGCTAATTTCAATGGACCGCGTAGTTCACTAGGATCGAACTCATTACTATTATTGAGTGCCGAGGATAGGTCATCCAAGATAGGTGAAATACTCTCAGCCAACATATTTGCGTGTTCAGTTGCACGTAAGCCGTGATGCGTTTTGACAAATAGTTCATCGTCGAAATGATCGCGCAATCGTTGTAGAGCTTTACTTATCGCAGGTTGAGATACGAATAGGCGCTCGGAGGCTTTACGCATGTTCCTTTCTTGATGAAGAATGATAAAAGTGCGAAGTAAATTTAAATCTAAGTTCGAGAATAGATCTTTTGCCATAAGGAGCACCGAATGATTATGAGTTCTTTAATCATAAGTTGGTAACAGATTGAGAACAAATAGAAAACTTATATGGATGTGATGCTAATAAAACAAAACCCGCACTCGGCGGGTTTGTTGGGCTCTGGAATAGGTATTTTCTGTATGCGATTACTATTGAGTAACAGGCTTAACTTGCTTGGATTGTCTGACTGCAAGAATAAGTTGCGGTAGCAGCGACATCACGATCATGCCTGTCATTAGTGAGTATTGGACTGCAGTGAATGATTCACCCATCAACACCATACCTGTAACGATACCTGCTACTGGGTTAGCGATGCCACCGAAGGTGAAATCAACTACAGACATACGTTGCAGCAACCACACATACATGCCGTAACCAAGTGCCGTGTTTAGCCCAATCACCCACAATAGGCCCATCGCATTACGAGTATCGAAATGAGTGACAGCGTTAACATAAGGCTGTGGGTCGATGAAGGCATGAACGCCAGACGCGACAGACAAAATCGTACCGCCCAGAATGAGCTGCCATGTGAGTACCTTCCACCAGTGCATGCGATTACCCAGTGATTTGGTAATGCTGCTGCCGATAACGATACACATGATAGCGGCAAACATGGCGCCTAAACCGATAGGGTTCAATGCGATTTGACTTGGGTTGAATAGAATCCAAGCTAAGGTGATCAAGCCAATACCTGACAAGGCTTGAATCAAATGCGGGCGCTGTTTCTTCACTACCCAATGGAAGATCATTGCGAACACAGGTACAGAGATCATCCCCACGCCTGAAATCGCTGAAGGCAGGGTTAGTGCCATCACGAAGATCAAACCAAAGAAGGTCGCGATGTTGATCAGGCCTAGAGTGAAAATGATTTGCCACTCGCCTTTTTTCGGCAGTGTCGGTTTTACCGCTAGCAATAACAAACCAGCAGGTAATGCACGCAAAGCACCTAGTAATAGTGGTGGCCACTCCTGTAGCGTAAATTGCGTCACTGCATAAGTTGTTCCCCAGAAGAATGCGGGAATCATTGCTAATAATATGTTCATCTAAAATATCTTTACGTTAAGATAACTATTGTGTGAACTGTATACTGAGAACTAGTGGTTGTAAAGTATCTTTATGTTAAACTAGTTTAAAGTAATCAGACTAATAACGGAGCTAGATTGCAAATGGATGCTATCGACCGCGTTGTAGAGCAATGGGCAAAGGAAAAGCCCGAATTAGAAACTGAGCCTATGGCAATGATGGGCCGAATTATGCGTATTGCCAAGTATATGGAAACGCAAGTTGCCGACCTGCATAAAAAGTACGACATGAAGTTGGGCGAGTTTGATGTATTGGCGACCTTACGACGCTCTGGAAAGCCATATCGACTGACGCCTTCAGAGCTGATTGGCTCAATGATGCTAACGTCAGGCGCGATGACCAATCGTCTTGATAAACTGGAAGCCAAAGGGTTAATAAGTCGAGAGCACAGTAAGGAAGACAGACGAAGCGTGAGTGTGAAACTGACCAAAGATGGCCTAGTTCTGATCGATGAAATGATGACTGAACATGTCGAAATGCAAAAAAAATTGGTTAAATCATTGTCTGCTAGCCAGAAGAAGAATACTAACCAGCTGCTAAAAACATGGTTGAGTGCTTACGAGTAATCGGCTTGCTGAACTCAGTGAACTGAACGAGCTTAATTTGATTTGAAACCGAAGTGATGGGCTTCGGTTTTTTTGTGTCTGTAATTTTGTGTCGGTTAATTTGGGGCGACACTGAACCAGAAAATAGAACAAGTTCCATCGATGTAATTCAATAATTTAGGACATCCTATTTAAGACTTCCCGTTATCAATAGAGAGTCCCCATCCGTATATTTCTCGTATTCCCACAATACAGAGATTACTGAAATGAAATTTAAATTTGCCCTTAGCACAGCACTGTTCGCAGCCTCATTTGCATCTCATGCCGAGTTGAAAATGTCGATTTTCGAGCAACATAATGGAGTGGTGGTGACGGCTTACCAAGATGGTAAACGCCTTGCTAATGCTCAAGTGACCACCAACATTCGAGGCCAACAAGTACAAGAAACAACTGAGAATGGACGAGCATTTTTCTACAAAGGTAATATCCCGAGAGTTTACCAGTTTAAAGTAACGAATCCCGACGGTGAGAGTATTCAACAAAGCCGATTCATTGGAAGAGATAAATAGATATCTAGAGTGCCCGGATAGGGGATAGGCCTAGTGAATTTGAGCTGATGCTCTCCAGCACTTTTCTAACTTTTTCAAAGCGAGTGTTTTTGCATTCCCCATATTGCCTATTTGCCACGCGAGCACGATATCAACGGTTCTTGCGTGGCCAATTTCCACTAAACTTCCGTCTTCTAACTCGGATGTTATTAATTGCTTGGGTAGAGTGCCAATACCAAGATTACGTTGAATTGCCGTCAACTTACTACTCATTGAACTGACCGTACTGGTTTTTTGATTCAGCAAGATATTCTTGGTGATTTTAGGCGCTGACTTAGCGGTATCTGCAACTGCGATGATTGTGTGTTCACGTCGTGTTGATTCACTTAGTGGATTTTTCTCGTCTAAAATGGGTGCATTTTTTGCGGCCACCCAGATCATTTCTACCCTGCCGATGGTTTTACTGTTCACGGTATTCGGTAGCTCGATATTGGGCATCGATGAGATAAGAATATCTGCTTTTCCTGTGGTTAACGCCTCCCAGCCTCCTGACAAAATATCCTCTTGGACATACAGTTGCGTGCTGCACTCCGTTGCCATATCAGCGATTAGTGATAACGCAATGTCTTGCCCGATAATACCGTCATAAGAAACAAACAGTTCGCTTTCCCAACCACTTGAGAAACGTTGTATTTGGGTTATGAGTTCATCTGATCCCGTTAGCAATTGTCGACCATTTTCCACCAACATTTTACCGACTTGAGTAAACACGGCTCTGTGCCCTGATCGATCTAAGATCAAGATACCGAGTTCGTCTTCCAACTTTTGAATCTGATAGCTTAATGCAGATACGGATCGATTGAGGTGCGCAGAGGCTGACGAGTAAGTCCCTTCACGTTGTAGAACATCCAATATTTGTAAAGTATCGAGCGGCAGTGTTTTCTTCAAAGTCTTCATAAAATCAATAAAAATGGGACAAGTGTTTCAATGAATTTAAGCCAATGGTATCAGCATTGAGGTTGTTGAATCTTCGGATTTAGCCAGTAATTTGTATGCAAGTATGTCTACTAAAATTTCAAACAAGTTGTTCTATTTTTCTCGTTATCATCTTAATGCTAAGCCGAATAACCTATCGGCAATGAAACTTATCAAGGCTTAGAACTATGAACACTAGATTGAACGACACACTGACTTTTTTCGCTCGTATTTTATTGGCTTACTTGTTTATTCAAGCGGGTTGGGGAAAGCTATTTAGCTATGAAGGAACGGCGGGATACATGGCTTCTCAAGGAGTCAGCGCTCACTTGTTGCCTTTGGTTATCTTGCTTGAACTCGGTGGTGGGCTTGCGATTCTAGCTGGGTGTATGACTCGCTTTACAGCGTTCTCGATTGCGCTTTTCTCTTTGGTTTCTGGTGTTATGTTTCACTTCGACCCAAGTTCATCGGGGCAAATGATTCACTTCTACAAAAACGTCTCTGTTGCTGGTGGGTATCTAGCGTTAGCGGTACTTGGCGCGGGATCGTTTAGTGTTGATTACTGGCTGTCTAATAAATTGAAGGAAGACGCTAAATGGGCGCGCTTAGTGGCGTTTGTTCGTTAGCGTTGTTGGCGCAACGTATGAATAAAAAAACCGAAGCCTAATAGCTTCGGCTTTTTGTTCCTGTTTAAGAAATTCAAGTACAGTGAATTAAGCTTGTAGCATCTCGTCACTGAACAGCTCTGCGCAACCAATACCATTAATGGCGCAGCTCTCGTCGATGTCTGAAATGTCACCGCTGACCCCAATCGCGCCCAGTACCGTTTTATCCTTATCTCGAATCAGTAGGCCCCCTGGCACTGGCACCATGTTTCCGTGTGCGAGTACGTTTACGGCGGAGATAAATGCAGGCCTGTTGTCAGCATCTTGGGCGAGCTTTCTAGAGGAACAGCCCAGTGCGAGTGCCCCCCACGCTTTAGCAATCGCGATGTCTGGTCGCATCATGCTAGAGCCGTCTTGACGTTGCAAAGAAATCAGCTTGCCACCGCTGTCTAAGACGGCGACCGTCAAAGGCTCAGTGTGGATCTTGTTTCCTGCTTTTAAGGTGCCATCAATGATGGTTAACGCTTGTTGTAGAGTCAAACTTCCCATGTTATCTCCTAGTTTTTCAAGGGGCCGTGTACCAAGCTAAGTCAGCCAATCATTACTCTTGTTGTGGATATCATCGACTGATTCAGTTCGGTACAAGAGTCCTAACTGGACTCTTGTAATAGCCCATAGCTGGGTAAAGTTAGGAAGGCGGCGAACTCTTCGGCTGTAGAAAGTTGATAGAAAAGATCGGCTGTCTCTTCAAATCGACCTGCTGTATAACGCGAGTCTCCGACTTCATGTTTTATCGTGTCTAGCTCTTGGTAAAGCCAAGAGTGGAATAGTGATTTGGTAAAGGTTTGGCCATCATCGAGTGTTACCCCGTGGTGGATCCACTGCCAGATATTGGCTCTTGAGATCTCAGCGGTTGCGGCATCTTCCATAAGGCCGTAGATAGGTACACAGCCGTAGCCTTGGATCCAAGCTTCGATGTAATACAGCGCGATGCGGATATTCTTACGAACGCCCGCTTCATCGCGGCTACCTTCACAAGGTTTCAGCAATAAGTCTGCATTGATTACATGCTCTGGGCTTTGGAAATCCATTTGGTTTACTTTACCATCGAGGTGCTTATCGAATATCGACATTGCCAAATCAACCAGCGCAGGGTGCGCGACCCATGTGCCATCGTGGCCGTTTTGAGACTCTCTTTGTTTATCTTCGATTACCTTGGCAGTCACACGCGCCATTTCTTGCGGATCTTTTGCTGGAATAAAGGCTGACATACCACCCATCGCCAGTGCGCCGCGAGCATGACAAGTGCGTACCAACAGTTGGCTGTAAGCGTTAAGGAATTCTTGATCCATGCCGATCCCATGACGATCTGGCAGGATGCGGTCTTTATGGTTCTTCAGCGTTTTGATATAGCTGAAGATGTAATCCCAACGGCCACAGTTCATCGCAACGATGTGATCACGCATTGCGTACAAGATCTCTTCCATTTGGAATACGGCTGGTAGCGTTTCGATCAATACTGTCGCGCGAATGGTGCCTTTGGGTACATGGAAATAGTTTTCGGTGAAGCTGAAAATATCGTCCCACCATTGTGCTTCTTCCATGCTTTCTAGCTTTGGAATGTAGTAGTAAACGCCTAAGCCTTGTTGTGCACGTGATTGATAGTTGTGGAAAAAGTACAAGGCGAAGTCCATCAAGCAACCGCCGATAGGCTGATTGTTGAATTGGATGGATTGCTCAGGAAGGTGGATCCCTCGTGGGCGTGCGATCAGCAGTGCAGGATCGTCGTTTAATTGGTAACGCTTCTGCTTCTTCTCATCGAAATAACTAATGGTGCCAAGGTTGGCATCTCTTAGGTTGATTTGCCCTTCGACCATGTTGGCCCAAGTAGGAGAAGACGCATCTTCAAAGCAGCACATGAAGACTTTCGCGCCTGAGTTTAGCGCGTTGATCACCATCTTTCTTTCGATAGGCCCGGTGATCTCTACTCGGCGATCCAGCAATTCTGGCGGCGGCGTTGCCACTTTCCACTCTTTATTCTGGCGAATGGAAATGGTGTCTTTTCTGAAATTGGGTAGCTCTCCCTCGTCATATTGAGCTTGTTTTATGTCGCGGTCACTTAGCAGGGCATGACGGCGATCTCCAAACTTATTGACGAGAGCTTCTAAGAATTTTAATGCATCTTTAGACAAGATCTCTTTGTACTCGGGGTTGTCCATATTCCCGAGTACCTGCATACATTGTACTTCTTCTCTCTCTTTTACGTCATTCATCATTGTTGTCTCCTTTGAACAATACGATGCCACTTTGTATACAAAATACTCTTTTTAAGGATATTTATATTGCATAAATTGTAAACAAGCAAAGGGTATTTAACATTTATTTATCATTTGGTCTTTTTAGAATTTATTTTTACGTAAAGATATTTTATGTAAAGTAATGAATTGTAAGCTTTTCAGGGTTGATGCTTACTCAAAGTGGCAGTGTGATGTAATAAAATTGTTTCATTTTGGGGTTGATAAATAGCGAGGATGGTTCATAGTACACAAAAGTTAGTTTAATTGTATACAATCTGAACTGGAGGTTCGAATGGCAATTATGAAAGCGATTGAAGCAGCGGTAGAAGTGCTTAAACGTGAAGGAGTAGACATCGCATTTGGTGTTCCCGGCGCAGCAATAAACCCTATGTATGCGGCTATGAAAAAGCTCGGAGGAATCGATCACGTCTTAGCTCGCCACGTAGAGGGTGCATCCCATATGGCTGAAGGGTACACACGTACCAGTCAAGGAAATATAGGTGTGTGTATTGGTACCTCTGGTCCAGCGGGAACGGACATGATCACGGGGCTTTATTCTGCGTCTGCAGATTCGATTCCAATTCTCTGCATCACAGGCCAAGCGCCACGTGCTCGTCTTCATAAAGAGGATTTCCAAGCGGTCGACATTGAATCTATCGCTAAGCCAGTGACTAAGTGGGCAACCACGGTGCTGGAACCTGCACAAGTGCCACGCGCATTTCAAAAAGCCTTTCATTTAATGCGTTCGGGTCGCCCGGGTCCAATCCTGATTGATCTACCGATTGATGTTCAGCTGGCTGAGATTGAGTTTGATATCGATACCTATGAGCCGCTTGAACCTTATAAGCCACAAGCAACACGTGCGCAGGTTGAGAAAGCATTAACCATGATGTCTCAATCGGAAAAACCGCTGATTGTGTCCGGTGGTGGTGTGATTAACGCTGGCGCATCTGAGCTGCTGCAGCAGTTTGCTGAAATCACAGGCGTACCAGTGATTCCAACCTTGATGGGCTGGGGCTCTATCCCAGATGATCATGACTTAATGGCGGGCATGGTAGGGCTACAAACTTCCCACCGTTACGGTAACGAAACCATGCTTAACTCTGACTTTGTGTTTGGCGTTGGTAACCGCTGGGCTAACCGTCATACAGGCTCTGTCGATGTTTATACCGAAGGGCGCAAGTTCGTACATGTCGATATTGAACCGACCCAAATCGGCCGCGTGTTTTGTCCTGACTTAGGCATTGTCTCTGATGCGAAGGCAGCACTAGAGTTAATGGTTGAAGTGGCGCAAGAGTGGCGTGATGCTGGCAAGCTGCCAAACCGAAATGCTTGGGCAAGTGAGTGTCAGGAACGCAAGTCGACCATGCTGCGTAAAACCAATTTTGATGAAGCACCAATGAAACCGATGCGTGTTTATGAAGAGATGAACAAGGCATTTGGTCGTGACACTTGTTATGTGAGCACCATTGGTTTGTCGCAAATCGCTGCCGCTCAGTTCCTGCATGTTTATAAGCCGCGTAACTGGATCAACTGTGGTCAAGCTGGCCCGCTAGGTTGGACAACACCAGCAGCATTGGGTGTCCGAGCGGCTGATCCAAATCGCGATATCGTCGCTATCTCTGGTGATTATGATTTCCAATTCATGATCGAAGAACTGGCGGTAGGTGCTCAGTTCAACCTGCCATACATCCATGTACTGGTGAACAACTCTTACCTAGGTTTGATTCGCCAAGCGCAGCGCCAATTTGATATCGATTATTGTGTACAACTGGCGTTTGATAACCAGAACGCACCAGAGCTTGAAGGCTACGGGGTAGACCATGTCGCAGTTGTTGAAGGCCTAGGTTGTAAGGCGATTCGAGTTCGTGAACCAGAGCAAATTGCCGCTGCGTTTGAGCAAGCCAAAGAGCTGATGAACAAGCATAAGGTCCCGGTTGTTGTTGAGCTGATTCTTGAGCGAGTAACCAACATTGCGATGGGCGTTGAGATCAATGCCATCAATGAATTTGAACCGCTTGCCGAAAGCCGCGGCGATGCTCCAACGGCGCTGGCGTACAAGTAATCATTAAGTAATGTGTATCCGTAGAGCTGAGGTTTAGCCCTACGGAAAGCCTCCGATAGAGCGAGGCTTTACTACAAACAACCAGATTTTTACAGATAAAGAATAAGGACAGAGTCATGGCAAAATTTGCTGCAAACTTGTCGATGTTATTCACGGAAGTCGATTTTATGGATCGCTTTGAAGCCGCCGCAGAAGCGGGCTTTCAAGGTGTCGAATACCTTTTCCCTTACGCCTTTGATGCCGATGAGATTAAACAAGAGCTCGACGCTAATAACCTAGAGCAAGTGCTATTTAACCTGCCCGCGGGTGATTGGGATGCTGGCGACCGTGGTATCGCGGTCGACCCTGCACGCGTTGAAGAGTTTCAAGCGGGTGTACCTAAAGCCATCGCTTACGCAAAAGCACTGGGTTGTACTCAAGTGAATTGCTTGGCCGGGATTGTTCCGCAAGGCGTCACTCAACAAGACGCTCAATCAGCGTTTGTGATTAACCTGCATTACGCGGCGAACGCGCTAGCAGCAGAAGGTATCAGTCTAGTGATAGAAGCGATCAATACCCGTGATATTCCGGGCTTCTTCTTGAACACGACTGAGCAAGCCAAAGCGATCATCAAAGAGGTAGGGAGCGATAACCTTTCTATCCAATACGATATTTATCACATGCAAATTATGGAAGGCGATTTAACGCCGACCATGCAGCAGAACATTGGCCAAATCGCACACGTGCAGCTGGCTGATAATCCAGGTCGACACGAACCGGGTACCGGAGAAATCAACTACCCATTCGTAATTAACTACCTTGATGAGCTTGGCTATCAGGGCTGGGTTGGCTGCGAATACAAACCTAAAACGACAACGACAGAAGGCCTTGATTGGCTGCACCAGTACCGTTAATTGCGTCTGGTAACCCTCAAACGTTAAGGAGAACAACATGTCTAAAATTGCATTTATCGGAACTGGCATCATGGGTAAACCTATGGCGAGTAACCTTCAAAAAGCGGGTCATGAATTGATTCTGTCGGATCACTTTAATGCAGCACCTGCCGATCTTGTGGCAGCGGGCGCAACGGTCTGTCATTCACCAGCGGAAGCGGCTGAAGCAGCAGATATCGTTATCTTAATGGTGCCGAATACACCACAAGTTGAAGATGTCCTGTTTGGTGACAACGGCGTTGAGAAAGGTCTAACGGCGGGCGGTGCAGCTGGAAAACTGGTTATCGACATGAGTTCGATCTCGCCAATCGCGACCAAAGCAATTGCAGCGCGAATTAATGAAGGCGGCGCGTCATACCTTGATGCACCGGTTTCTGGTGGTGAAGTGGGCGCAATCAATGCAACGCTGACTATCATGGTGGGCGGTGAGCAAGACGCGTTTGATAAAGCTCGTCCTCTGTTCGAAATCATGGGTAAGAACATCACGCTAGTAGGCGACAACGGTGCGGGTCAAACCTGTAAGGTCGCAAACCAAATCATCGTTGCTCTGAATATCGAAGCCGTGTCTGAGGCGTTAGTATTTGCTTCGAAAGCAGGCGCTGATCCAGCACGCGTGCGTCAGGCGCTACTAGGCGGTTTTGCTAACTCTAAGATCTTGGAAGTGCACGGTGAGCGTATGGTTGAAGGCACATTCGACCCGGGCTTTAGAATCTCACTTCACCAGAAAGACCTGAACTTAGCGCTAACGGGCGCACAAGAATTAGGTGTCGCACTACCGAATACGGCTAACGCTCAAGAGCTATTTGGCGAGTGCGCCGAAATGGGCGGTGAAGGTTGGGACCACTCTGCGCTTATCCAAGCGATTGAGAAACGTTCTGACCACTCGATTCGCTAATTAATTAGGGCTGCTATCGATTTGTAGCCCAACAGTTTGTTTATAAATCGCGTAGTTTCGTCTCCTTTTATACGCGTTCCTGATACGAGGCAGAGGTTGAAGTTGTTCCTTTCCAACTTGATCTTAGCAGGCACCCTTTGGCCTTGTATCGGGGTTCTTTTTTTCTCCGTCAACTAAGGAGTGGCTGATGGACATTGATGCTAAGCAGTTTCTACAAACCCTTTTCTCAAGTGCTGTTAATCAGGCGCTACCTAAAAATCACATCGAACCTTTTCTTCCTCAAGACATTTTTTATCGCTCTGCTAATCAAGCCGGGCGTACTTTGGTGATAGGAGCAGGAAAAGCGGCCGCATCAATGGCAGCTGAGCTTGAAGCGGTTTGGCAGACAAAGAAACAACAAGATCTTGCACTGCGTGATCTTGAAGGCTTGGTGGTGACTCGTTACGAACACACCGCCCCTTGCGAACATATCGAAGTGATTGAAGCAGCGCATCCTGTGCCAGATGCGATGGGCTTAGAAGTGAGCCAGCGCATGCTGCAATTGGTGAGTGGCTTGAGCGCCGACGACACGGTGATTTGCCTACTGTCGGGGGGCGGTTCCGCTTTGCTAAGTCTGCCCGGTGGCGACATCAGCTTGGCAGAGAAGCAACAAATCAATAAGGCGCTGCTCAAATCAGGCGCCGCCATTGATGAGATGAATTGTGTTCGTAAACATTTATCGTCAATCAAAGGTGGGCGACTAGCAAAAGCCGCTTACCCAGCAAGAGTCGTCTCTTTGGCGATTTCAGATGTGCCGGGCGATGACATCAGTGTGATTGCATCGGGCCCCACCGTACCAGACACCACCACCCGCTTTGATGCGATGGCAATACTGGAACGTTATCGAATTGAAACACCACCTTCGGCATTTGAATGGTTGAACAACCCAGAATCAGAAACCGTGAAACCAGATGACGCGTGTTGGAAAAACGCCGAGCACCATATTATCGCCACACCAATGTCGGCATTGGAATCCGCTGCTGCAGAAGCTGAAGGCTTGGGCATTCCTGCTTATGTGTTGAGTGATTGCATAGAGGGGGAAGCGCGAGATGTCGCGAAGGTTCACGCTGCGCTGGCTAAGCAAGTGGCCAATCATAAGCATCCATTTGAGGCGCCTTGCGTGATACTTTCTGGTGGCGAAACCACAGTAACCGTTAAAGGCAATGGTCGCGGTGGGCGTAACTGTGAGTTCTTGTTGAGCTTGTATAATGAGCTTAAAGGCCAAGACAATATATTTGCATTGGCTGCCGATACCGACGGGATTGATGGTGTGGAAGATAATGCGGGCGCGTGGATTACACCTCAAACATGGCAACAAGGTTCGAGCCTGTCGCTTAAAGCGCAAGACTACCTCGATGCCAACAACAGTTACGATTTCTTCAAGCAAGTCGATGTGCTTCTTACCACGGGCCCGACGTTGACTAACGTGAATGACTTCAGAGCGATATTGATTCTTTAATTTGGACAGTTCAAACGCAGGGTATGGAATGGTCGCTTCTTAACAAATAGAGCGACCATTTTATTGTTATCAATGCTGTGACCTTGAGTTCTGTAATTATCTTCTGGACTAATGAAGCACGTTGATTACTATGATTTCAGTAACGAGCTGTAAAGGATGCAATATGTCTAGGATCAGACAAAAGAATCAAGATTTAATCATCGAAGTCGCGTGTGAACAATTCGCCACTCATGGTTATGCCGCAACAAAAATGGCTGACATCGCAAAAGCGGCAGACATTCCCAAACCTAACGTATTCTATTATTTCAGCTCTAAAGATAAGCTCTACAACGCTGTGCTTGAAACCGTCACTCAGCCCTTACTAGAAGCGTCTCGTCCGATTGAAGAACTCAGCGATCCTGTTGAAGCCTTGTCTCAGTATATTCAAACCAAGCTGATCATTTCTCGCGACCATCCACACGCCTCTAAAGTGTTTGCCAATGAAGTGATGTCTGGCGCGAAAGTGTTACCAAAAGAGATCGGTGACGAGCTGTATAAACAATCCCAGATGATCCTCGATAAGTTCTCAACTTGGTCGGCGCAAGGTCTAATGGACGATGTCCCCGCACACCACTTGATGTTTACCATTTGGGCGGCCACTCAAACTTACGCCGACTTTGGCTGGCAGATTTGCAGTGTAATGCAGAAAGAGCAGCTCGATGATAAAGACTATGCCGATGCCGCTGAGTTCATTACTCAACTGGTGATTAAAGGCTGTGGTGTGAAAAGCTAACGTTATTTGAATGTTTTTTTTGGGTCTGCGATTGCAGGCCTTTTTTGTTTGTGCATTTGAGTGAGCATATGTGCAAAGCTACTTTTGTGACCTGTTGTGCAATAACTTATTTATCTTGAATTTGGCTCGATTAGGTATGCCATTTTATTTAAAGTTAGCGTTATAGTATCGGCAAAAATTCAATTCCGTCATTTTTATCAAAGCTAGAAGCTAATATTAGACTTCTATATTTATTACACGCACAACATTAAGGTTTAGCAATGACGCTTAAAAGCTTGGCATGCACCATCAGCGCAGTTCTACTGGCAGGCTGTGGTTCGACAGTCGCGACGCAAACATACAACGCCGATCTGATCATAACCAATGGACAGGTTCTAACAATCAACTCTGAAATGGATGTGATTGAAGATGGTGTGGTAGTGGTAAAAGACGACCAGATTATCGCGGTGGGCAATGAGGATTTGATTGCTCAGTACCGTGCTGAAAAGGTGATTGATGCTCAAGATGGGATTGTTATGCCGGGCATGGTGAACGCGCACAACCATTTACCTATGATTGCGTTTCGTGGCTTAGGCGAAGAGGGCATTTCGAACCGCTTGTTCGCTTACTTCTTTCCTCTAGAAGCAGAAAAGCTAAGCCGTGAACTGATTTACAACGCGACTAAGCTTGGCTCTATCGAATTGGCACAAAGCGGTGTAACTACTTATGCCGACATGTATTACCACATGGACGAAATGGCCAAGGCGACCAAAGAAGTTGGTTTGCGTGCTGTGCTGGGCGAAACCGTGATTAAGTTCCCGGTGGTTGATGCCAAAGAACCTTATGGCGGGATTGAGTATGCTAAAGGTTTTATTGAGCAGTACAAAAACGATGAGTTAATCACACCCGCTTATGCGCCACACGCGGTGTACACCGTGAGCAAAGATAAACTGCAAGAAATCAATAAACTGTCGGCTCAATACGATGTGCCTGTGTTGATTCACGTTGCTGAATTCCCGAATGAAGAAAAGCGTATCAAAGACGAAACTAAGGCAACGTCGCCAGTCGAATACATGGATGAAATTGGAGTACTGGACGAGCGCGTAGTGATTGCTCACGGTATCCACCTTTCAGAGAATGACCAAAAGCTATTGAAACAAGCTGATGCGGGTATCTCATACAATCCAATGGCCAATGCTAAAGGGGCGACAGGCATTGCACCTGCGTGGGATATGTACCGTGCTGATATGCGAATCGGCTTGGGAACAGACGGCCCAATGAGCTCTAACCAAGTCGATATCATGCGTACTCTAAGCTACGCAGCCAACATGCAACGTTTAAAGCATTCTGACCGTACCATCATGATTCCTGAACAAGTGATTGAGATGGCGACATTAGGTGGCGCAAAAGCCCTACACATGGAAGACCAAATCGGTTCTCTTGAAGCGGGTAAGAAAGCGGATATCGTGATTGTAGAGACACAATCGGCGAACATGATGCCAAGTTACGACCCATACGCGACCCTGGTTTATCAAGCGAACCCAAGCAACATCGACACCACCATTGTTAACGGCCAAATCGTAATGGAAAACCGAGTGATGCAGACGGTTCAACTGGATGAAATCCGCCAAAGCGTTGATGAGTTTGAAGCTGATATTAAAGCCTTTGCCAAAGAACTTTCTAAGAAAGCGATTAAGTCGAAGAGCTTGATGGATTAGACTCCAAACGCTAAGTAGTTAATCGAATAAAACCAAAAAGGCCGACAAGATGTCGGCCTTTTTATGGCTATTAGATAGCTTGGTTATTTCTCACTTCAGTTAGAACAACTGTTGCCATTCGGGATACCACTGCCTAAGAACTCAACCCTAATTTGTTCGACATCTTTTAGGTATTGGTTGTTGGCTTGGTCTGCCTCATCGTAGTTGTTGAGGGTGACATTCCATGTCGAGAATGGAGTTGGTTGGAAGTACGCATACTCGAACCTATTCGCCACTGCGCCATCGGTGATGATGCTAACGTCATTGGTGGTTGGATCATCTAAGCGGTAGTAAAACGCCCGTGCGACCGGATTAGAACTGAATTGGTAATCCTGATCTTGATAGCGGTCGGCATAGTTACCTGAACTCGATATTCCAAGGTTGAACTGCTTGCCATAAGGTAAGTTTTCCCCTTCTAAGAACACACGTACTGTAGAGAGTCTAACTCGGTCGAATGAACATAGTTGTGCCTGCCCTAATGGAATTGTGAAGTTCAACTCGCCAGTGGTTGCGAAGCTATCGAGTTGCTCTGGGCTAGAGATGGTGTAGTTGTCGATAGTGAAGTCTTGTGGTGCTGGCTGGAATGAAGAGAGTGCATTCACATACTCATTTTCTATGGACGCGAGGTCAAACTGGTAGTCCAAGTAACTTTTATTCAGCGAAGGTGTGATCTCACTTGGTTTCAACGCCCAGTATTCGTATGCCTGAACATAGTTAGATAAAGCCACATACATTGGTCGTTTGAAGTGCATTAGCACTCGCGACAGCTCACGCTCGATGGAGTCGAAACCTTCGCTGTCTACCTGATAACTCTCAATGGCGTCACTCAATCTTTGCTGTTGATTAGCGGTGACGTTCTTGGTCAATAATAGGTCGACGAGTTTGGCTTGCTCTTGTGCAAAGTTAAGCTGAGTGGTGTTAATTGCTTTGCCTAATAGCACCTGTTTTTCAAGTTCGACTAGGTATTGTCTCGCGCCTTTAATTCCCAAGCTATCAGCAAGTCTTAAGTTACTGCGGATCTCGGTGATCATCAGATCCCAGGCCAGATTACTCTCATTCAAAGTCGGAATATTAAAGTCAAAGCCATCCATCGCTTCGGAGATTTTATGAAGTTTGATGGTCGATTTCACATCGGCGGTGAGCTGCGCGATGCCCGAAATAGTCTTGGTAACGCTATCAATGATCCCCGTGACTGTCTTGATATTGGTGACTAAGTTTTTCGCTTTATCCAGTGCTTCTGGCGTTTTAGCCAATTGCTCGGTGAGGTCGTTGACGCCTGAAAGGTTACCTGTGAACACGCCACTCACTGCACTGCCAATCTCTGCGATGGCTTTGAAGATAGCCAATGCTGCATTGAGCTCTTGCTGAGTTTTCCAGTTTTCTACACCGACTAAGTAAGTGGTTCTTGCACTCAGTGTCACAAGTTCTTGAGCTTTGTATTGGCTGTCGATTTCGGTCAGGCTGTCGCCTATTTTGTCTATGTTAGATTGGGTTTGAGTGATGATCGAGTCTTGTGCTCTGAGAACGTCTTCAATGTTATCGAGTGCTAACTTCGCAGCTTCAATCTTGTCTTCGATCACCGTACTTCTGTCTTGAATGATATCCCACTGTGCTTGATACGCGATCATTGCATTCAGGTACGCTTCGTATTTGCCTTGGTAGAGCACCTTGTCGAGATAAGGCACATAGTTACTCTCTTTAGTGCTGAAACTAATGAACTGTTTAAAGGCAACGGTTTGTAGGTACAGGTCTGAAAGGATAGGGTCATCTTCCACCACAGAGCCGGCGTGACGTAAACTCTGCTCAATCCAGTTAATCAGTTCGAGGCTAAGCTCTGGGTTGGTGTCGAATAAGCTGGCAGCCATATCAAAAGAGCGGTTAACAATGTCGGTAAAAGGTGTGGTCGCCAGTTTCATTTGCCCTGTAATGTTCGAGTCGATGGTGGTTCTGCGGTAGTGTTCACCTGCTAGTACCACAGAGGTTCCATCGCCGTCTTCTGCAGAAAGGGCATCTCGTGTGATGCTGCCATCGTTTTGGAAGGCGAGGACATTAATCGGAGTTTCGATCTCTCCTGCTATTACAGTCACTGATGCCGCCGCGCCTTGTTGCCCGAGAACGAAAGTTGGGGCTCCTTGACCGACAATTTTACGGGCAAAAATGAGAATGTTTTGGTTATTCACTACCAAGTTGAAGTTTTCTGGAACCTCAATAGTATCGGCAAAAACGACGATCTTTGAGGGTTTAGTCACGTAGAGGTTCTGCTCCGCAATCCAGTCACTGAGGTTGATGTGGAGATCAGATGTAGAGCGAGAGAGAACATCGACATCGGAATAAGCAGATTGAACCCAAGTAGGGTATTCGGTGGAATTAGGCAAGTTATTAAGTTCTAGCCAGTCACTAGCAAAAGCTTGTGGAGATAATGAAAGAGAAATAATAATCGGTAGAATTCTCATATTAATGTCCTGTCGAAATGAGTATTAGCCAAATTTTGGGTAGCAGAAACCAACACCTTATTTTTCATAAGGCGTGGGGTTCTGTTGTTATTTTTTTATTGGTCTTGCTGGTTTAACTTATAGCGAGGCGTCGCTTTGCCGAGCTATTTATCGATGGGTATGGACTACTCCATTTCTTGAATATAAGCATTATTTGCAAATGCCTTGGCTTTCTCGCTGATGTTATTCCAGTTCATTTCTGCAACCGATGTATTGGCTAATGCACCGATAGCACCAAGCATTGCGTCGTCTTTCATGATATCGGCATTGTTTTGAGCTTCATCCAATGCTGCGAGCAGTGATGTGAAGTCGGTATTCATTTTCTGCCAATTTAACTTCAGCTTATTAATATGTGGGATAGCATCTTCAATTTGCTGAGATATAAGATCAATGCTTTCTGAAGAGCGATGGTAAGAGTTATATACCTTTTGTGTGTAAGACAATTGTTCTTCTAAATCTTTAACTTCATTTTGCAGTTCATTGCGAAGCTTACGTGCTTTCTCTGCTTTATCTCCGTAGACGCCCATGATTGGCACGGCGACCAAAGGGAACCATGCGTAGGTAACGGCGGTAGAAGCAACCGTGACGTAGTGAGTGTAGTCTTTGTTGAGTTGCGCGATTCGGGCATTGATGTCGTTTACTTGCTGTTGAAGTGCACTGCCATCATCCGTTAGATAGCCGTTATGTGTGCCTTCTAACACTTCAAGCTGTAGCTTTTGCGTGTCTAGCTGCGCAGAGAAGTCCAACAAGTTATCACCCACATCGGACACCTCTTGCTGGTATCTCAATGAAAAGTTTTGCAGGCTTTTCAGGTAAGCAATCGCCATTTTTTGATTACGTTCAACGGCTTCGATATCTTCTGGCAACGGTGAGAATGCCTTTGCCAACATCTCATTGAGGGCGTCGCTCAAAGGGTTAAGCATGTAATCTTTAATTTGCGCGTAGTTAGCCAGGCTTAGTGATAGGTTAACGATGCTTGGGTACAGGTCCTTTTTCCAGTAGAACGCGGTGTCATGGATATTTGAGTACTGCTGAACTAAGGCTTGGAAGTTAGAGAAAGGGATGTCGTTAGGAATGCTAAAAGCCGACTTCATGCTGGTTTCTGTGACAGGCAGTGCCAGTGCTCCCTCAACATAAGCTTGGATTTGGTACCACTCTTGTTGTTTGAGGATGAAATTGTCGGTTTCTAGATCGATAAAGACGCCATTTTCACCGATGATCGTATCGTAGGTGATTTGAGGTATGTTCTGTTCGGCTGACGCTTGATTAACTTGAATTGGCGCTGCTTGAGAAGTGAAAGCAAAAGATGAAAGCAGTCCAATCGAGATCGAAGATAATACGAGTGTTCGTGTGATTTTTTTCATGTTTGAATCCCTGTTAGATTTGTTATTAGCTTTTTCAGAGACAATAAATTCCCCTACCATAAAAATGGTATTTATATATTTATGCGGGTTTATTGAATTCTTTATATTGTTATTATTGTAATTATGCTGTGGGTTTTAAATACACTCTCCATTAATGTGATTTTTGTTTTTATAAGATTTGGTCAATCTATAGCAAATTTATAATTAAAAGTTCTATCTAGATCACATATTGGGATTCATATTGTTTGATTGTTGATCTATTGAATTTGGTGATATTTAAATCATTCGTTTCCATTCTTTCTTCAGGCTATATCTAGAAAGGCGTCGGCGATTTTTATTCTATTCACCAATGAGTTAAATGATAAAAATGTAATTATAATAATTGTTGTGATTATTACTAAATCTGTTGATTGAATTGATATTTATATAAATAGAACAAGCGTTTTAAATTTGACCTGTGCCAAATAACTAAGAGGTTTAATATTTAGATTTAATTAAATTAGCTAGATTTAAATTAGCAATAATTAAATTAGTGATGTTAATTGTAGGGTGAGGTTTGGTTGGATATTTAAGGGAAGAACAACCAATAGGACGGCGTATCTAATAGTCAGGAGTGAATTAGTATTAGCAGTATTAAGGAAGCTTGCCTATCATAGTGATATATACACTATGATGGGCAAGCATTGGCGTTAGTTATTATTCATTGCCAGTTTACCGAGTTTCATCGCAGCGGCGTGGTGACGGTGCATTAGTTGCTCCATGTCTACGCCGATCACCGAACCATCGTTAACTCGCCATTTTCCGGCAACCATTACTTTGTCCGCTTGTTGAGCGCCGCAGAGTAGTAGTGCTGCAAGTGGATCGTGGCTGCCAGAGAAACGAATATCATCGAGCTTGAACATCGCGATGTCGGCTTGTTTACCGACCTCTAGCGTTCCAATGTCGGTTCTGCCCATCGCTCGTGCGGAGCCTGATGTTGCCCAGCGCAGTGCGTCGAAGTGAGATACGTTTGCCGAGCCATATTGCAGACGTTGTAGATACATCGCCATACGCACTTCGGCAATCATATTTGAGCCGTCATTGGAGGCCGAACCATCAACACCTAGGCCGACTTTAACGCCAGCGGCTTCGAGGTCGTTGTTCTTACAAATACCAGAAGCTAGAATCATGTTGGACGTCGGGCAGTGGCTGATCCCTATTCCTGCTTTACCCAAACGCTTGATCTCTTCTGGGTTGAAGTGAATACCATGTGCGAGCCAAGTGCGCTCATTCAGCCACCCCACATCTTCTAGGTAATCAACGGGACGCAAGCCAAACTTCTCAATACAGAAGTCCTCTTCATCCAAGGTTTCACACAGGTGCGTGTGCATCATGACGTTTTCACGCTCACTGATCTTGGCGGTCTCTTTCATTAGATCGGTGGTGACCGAGAACGGCGAACAAGGCGCGAGTGCGATTTGAATCATCGCGCCTTCATCACGCTGGTGGTAATCACGAATCAAGCGCTGGCTGTCATCAATGATGGTTTGTTCGGTTTGAATGGTGTGTCGTGGAGGTAGCCCACCTTCATCTTCCCCAAGACTCATTGAACCACGTGTGAATATGGCTCTAACGCCCAGCTTCTCTGCGGCCTCGACTTGTAAATCAATAGCGTGCTCAAGCCCATTAGGTAGCAAGTAGTGGTGATCGGATGCAGTAGTACAGCCCGACATCATTAATTCAACCAGCGCCAGCTCTGTAGCTAGGCTCATCATCTCAGAATCGAGGTTGGCCCAAACCGGGTAGAGGCTTTGTAGCCAATGGAAGAGTTCTTTATTGAGTGCGCCGGGGTAGGCACGCGTCAGGGTTTGGTAGAAGTGGTGGTGCGCATTGATAAGCCCAGGAGTCACAACATGACGAGAGGCGTCGACGCTGTAATCTACGGGGGAGGTCGGCTCTTTGTGTTTGCCAACCAGTTCAATGATTTTATTACCTTTAATGACTATGCCGCCTTCTGCATCAGCAAGTGAGCCAGTGTAGATTGCGAGAGGATTCTTAATCCAGATGGTTTCCATTCATAGTAGTCCTTAGCCATCTCAGCCTTTTCAGGGAAGAGGGTCTTTATTTGGTATTTGTTGTTGAAAGATAAATTCGAATCAAGGGCGATGAAACAATTAGTGTTCTAGTTACGCCCGTGATTCTACGGAAATCGTTTTAACGCTAATTAGCGAATCATCTAGTTAGTTTTTGGCTCAGGGTTTTCTGATGCCGTTTGAACGTCAGGTTCTGTTGTTGCTTGTTGAATCTCTGATTGCTCGTTTGAGTGTAGTTCTTCTTCAGCTTGTTCTTTCATTTCTAGCTCAACCTGCGCTTGGCTTTCGGCTAACGCTTCTTGTTCTTCTGCACGTGAAGACTTCGGCAATACAAGGTTAAGAACAACCGTCATGATGGTGCCAGTCGTAATGCCAGAGTGCAGGAAGTTTGCCAAATCATGCGGCAAGTGTTGCAACAATCTTGGCTCGAATGTTACAGCTAAACCAGATGCCAACCCTACACAGATTACCAAGGCATTTCGCTTGGTGTCTGCGGCTTTGATCAACATGCGGATACCCGCGTAAGCAATCATTCCGAACATCACAAAGCCCACGCCGCCTAATACGGGTTTAGGGATCGTGACGGCAATTGCGGCTAATTTCGGGAATAAACCGCCTAAAATTAGTAAACCACCTGTTGCAGCTACTACATAGCGACTTGCAACACCAGTGATACCAACAATACCAACGTTTTGGCTAAATGATGCTAGTGGCATCGCTGTTAAAATCGAAGATAAGGTGCTGCCAAGGCCATCGCCTAGTAATCCACGTTTTAGATCTTTACCGCTGACTTGGGTTTGGCAGTTGTTGCCAAGTGCCATGAAGTCACCGGTTGCTTCGGCGATAACTACGATGTACACCAAGCTCATGCTGATGATGGCACTCGCAGAGAAGGTAAAGCCATACTTGAAAGGTTCAGGGCCACCGACCCAAGCGGCAGAGCTGATTTGTTCAAGGTCGACCATGCCAAGCGATAGCGCCACAATGTAACCGCCTGCTAGGCCAATCACGATAGCGGAGGCCGCAACCGCGCCTTTACAGTAAACCGATACACCAACCACGATGCCTAGCGATACAAGGGCGAGAAACAGTTTAGGTAGAGTGGCGAATTGTTCCGTGTTGGCAGGAGAGTCGCCAACCCAGTTCATGGCAACCGGTAAAATGGTTAAGCCGATTAAGGTAACCACCACACCACTTACCACGGTCGGGAATAGCTTGCGAACCTTGTCCATATAGAAGCTGGCACCAATGACCACAAACGAGCCGATAAGCGCCGAGCCCATGATAGCGGCGACACCACCTTCGTTACCGATCGAAATAGCCACACCTAAAAAGGCAAAGCTTGAACCCATCACCACGGGCAGTCGAATCCCCACTGGACCAAAACCAAGACATTGCGCGACAGTCACAATACCTGACGCCAATAGCGCTGCATTGATCAGTGAGACGATCTCTGTGTTGGGCAGGCCGATGGAGGCGCCGACAATAAGGGGGACAGCGACAATGCCACCAATCGAGGCGAGCATGTGTTGCAATGCGAGTAGAAGGGTTAAGCCGTGAGGCGGTCTTTCATTTAGGGTGTACAGAAGTTTCATTTGATATTCCTCTGCCTGCGTTTCCGTTTACAGGCGATTGGCGGTCAAATAATGACTTCTACAAACTGCGTAGGGTCATAAAAAAGGTGCACTGAATCAGCAGGGATTCTGCTCTCTCGTCATCAATACAATTAGCTTTCTTAAAAATCATATTGTTGCTTGGCTCGCGAACCAGCCAAGCAACGTTGTGAGCAATCAAGAAATGACTGCTCAGGAGCTATAGGGTTAACCGATGAACACCAGCTTGGCGATGAAGATAGCCGCTAAGAAGTACATCGAAATTGATACGTCTTTTGTTTTACCTGTTGCAAGTTTCAGCACTGTATAGGTAATGAAACCCAGTGCGATACCGTTAGCGATAGAGAAGGTCAGAGGCATCATCAGTGCGGTAATCGCAGCTGGAGCACCGTTGGTAAAGTCTTTCCAATCGACGTGCTGCATGCTGCTCATCATCACGAATGCCACGTAAATAAGAGCACCAGACGTTGCGTAAGCGGGGATCATACCTGCTAATGGCGATAGGAAAATCGCTGCTAAGAACAACACACCAACCACAATTGCTGAAAGACCAGTTCGTGCGCCTGCTGCAACGCCCGCTGCACTCTCTACATAACTGGTTACTGGCGGACAACCCACACACGCACCTGCCACACTTGAGATACTGTCAGCTTTCAGTGCTTTGCTAAGACCTTCAATTTTGCCCGTTTCAGGATTAGTTAGGTTTGCGCGCTCTGCCACGCCCATCAAAGTACCTGCGGTATCGAACATGTTTACAAAAAGGAAAGCCAAGATAACGCTGATCATCGAAACATCAAGCGCACCCATAATGTCCATTTTTAGGAATGTAGGCGCTAAACTTGGTGGTGCTGCGAAGAAGCCGTTGTAATGCACTAAGCCAAGCATCATGCCGACAAGCGTGACACTCAAAATACCGATCAGTACCGCGCCAAATACTTTACGCTCACTTAGAACCGCAATAATCAAGAATGCGATAGCAGCGAGCAGAGCTTCAGGTTTAGTGAAGTCACCTAGTGATACCAAAGTAGCTGGGTTTTCGACGACGATGCCTGCTGTTTTTAAGCCAATCAGGCCTAAGAACAAACCCACACCCGCTGTCATGGAGTAACGCAGACTCACCGGGATACTTTCAATTATCCATTGACGGACTTTGTAAAAGCTCATCCCGACAAACAAGATACCGGAGATAAACACCGCACCCAGTGCCACTTCCCAGCTGTAGCCCATTTCGCTTACTACCGTGAACGAGAAGAAGGCGTTCAAGCCCATGCCCGGCGCAAGGCCGACAGGCCAGTTCGCAAATAACCCCATTAACAAACAACCGATCGCAGCACCAATACAGGTTGCGACGAATACCGCGCCTGAATCCATGCCTGAAGCGGCCATGATTTGTGGGTTAACGAAGATGATGTAAGCCATGGTTGCGAAGGTGGTGACACCGCCGACTAACTCATTTTTTACGCTACTTCCGTGGGCCTTAATTTTAAAAAACTTCTCTAAAATTCCGTTGTTCGCATCTTGGTTGAGTATTTCTGTTTTACTCTCACTCATGTCAGCAAGTCCTTTTATGTTGTGATCCATTTATTGAATACAGCGAGATTTCAATATTAAGTTTTAAGGTTTTTCCTAGCTCTAACTCGTTATGAATGAGCTTTGTGTGGCTCATTTTTTAACTGTTTACGTTGTTAGTATTTTTATGTGAGCGTGCTTAATGAGCATGCATCTTTTTAGATGCACGCATGAATCTGTTTATTATTGGGTGATTGAGCCTAGATCGGGATTCTAAGCATCGGGACTAACTGCCCCGATAAGTCGAGAAACTGTATGGTGAGACTAAAAGCGGAACGTGGTAGTGCGCATCGGGATCATCCAAGCCGAAACGAATAACCACATCGTCTAGGAAAGGCACACCATCTAATTCCACACCTTTGCTTTTGTAGTAATCCGCAACGTAGAACACCAATTGATATTTCCCCGGTCGGAAATCATTCCCTGCCAGAATAGGCGCATCGGTTCGGCCATCGGAGTTGGTGAGCACGGTCGCCAGCTTTTCTGTTGAGTCTTCGTTTACCTTATAAAGCTCTACCTTGATCTCTGCGCCAGGCAAGCCGTGAGTCGTGTCTAATACGTGTGTTGTTAATCTTCCCATAGTCCTTTAATAGCGCTTTTGGCGCTCCTCTGTTCCGTGGTTTATCTGTCTGCTTCGACCTTGCAAAGAATGCAACTGGTCACTTTGTTATCACTAACTATGTACGAACTGTACACAATTAGTAAAGCTAATTGTTGGAAAAATGTTAACCATTGTGTCGTTTTTTCTGAATTTATAGATCTTGATTATCGTTTTTTGGTGAGCTTGTGTTTTGTTAACTTATTGTTTTTAAATGAATGAGGTGCGTAAATTTAACTTGAATAACAAAATCTTTACATTGAGATAAATAATTGTATACAATAAATGTACAGGGGTAAGGTTGCTTTGTTTATCGAGAATCCATTTGTTGACTCAGTTAAAGAGCGGCTAAGCCAACCACTTATGTTAGGAGTACTTGGATGAATAAGGATTATTCAAGAAATTTGATCGGTTACGGAGCTAACCCTCCAAACCCTCAATGGCCAGGTAATGCGCGCGTCGCGGTTTCTTTTGTATTGAACTATGAAGAGGGCGGTGAGCGTTGTTTGTTACATGGAGACGACGAGTCTGAAGCCTTTCTCTCAGAGATCCCGTCAGCACAACCGATCAAAGGCGAACGTCACATCAGCATGGAATCCATCTATGAATATGGTAGCCGTGTAGGTGTGTGGCGTGTTCTTCGCTTGTTCGATGAATATGAAATCCCACTGACCGTATTTGCTGTCGCAATGGCGATTGAGCGTCATCCAGACGTTGCCAAAGCCATGGTCGAAGCGGGTCACGAAATCTGTAGCCACGGTTATCGCTGGATCGACTATCAATACATTGATGAGTCTGAAGAGCGCGACCACATGACCAAAGCGATTGAGATCATCCAACAAGTGACGGGTCAACGCCCACAAGGTTGGTACACAGGTCGAACGGGTCCAAATACGCGTCGCTTGGTTGCAGAAGAGGGCGGTTTTCTTTACGACTCGGATGCCTATGACGATGACCTGCCTTATTGGCATACCGAAACCGGTCATCCACAACTGGTGATCCCTTACACACTCGATGTGAACGACATGCGTTTTTCAACCGCGCAAGGCTTCAACTCTGGTGAACAGTTCTTCCAATACCTAAAAGACACGTTTGACACCCTTTATACGGAAGGCGAAACCGCACCGAAAATGATGTCGGTTGGGCTGCATTGTCGTCTGATTGGTCGCCCCGGTCGTATTGCTGCATTAAGACGTTTCTTAGACTACGTAAAACAGCACGACAGCGTGTGGTTATGTCGTCGAATCGATATCGCCAACCACTGGCACCAACATCATCCATATCAACCAAATAACGCTATTCATCAACAGCAAAAGTAGTAGTGAAGCAAGGAGGCTTAACGTGACTGAATTTCGATCTTGCCAACCAACAACCATGGACCGCGATACCTTTGTCGCTCACTTTGCTGATGTCTACGAACACAGCCCGTGGGTTGCAGAAGTGGTGTATGACCAAGGTTTGAATGCCGAAGATGACCATATCGAGAATCTTCATCTGAAAATGGCATCGACCTTGTTAAGTGCAGACCAAGGTAAACAGTTGGCTTTGATCAATGCTCACCCGGATTTAGCCGGTCGAGCAGCAGTAAACGGCGAACTCACCGAGTCGTCGACCAAAGAACAAGCGGGGGCGGGCATCGACCAGTGCAGCGCCGAAGAATTTGAAAAATTCACTTCTTACAACAACAGCTACAAAAGTCGCTTCAATTTCCCTTTTATCATGGCGGTGAAGGGAGCCAATCGTTACCAAATTCTTGAGTCGTTCGAGATGCGATTAGGAAATGATAGTGAAACTGAGTTTGCTACGGCGATTCAAGAGATCAACAAGATCGCGATGTTTCGTCTCTGGGATATGTAAGTTAACGGAGTTAACAGCTATCTCAGCCCAGTCTTGGTGCGCTAAAAGTTTGATTTGTAAAAACATAAGCCACTAAGTTCTCATTTTATTATTACTTGATTAATTTCATAGGATTACACGGACATGACCCATAAATTTGAACAGTACATAAACCTTGCAGACGAAAAACTCGGCGCAGAAGCTATCTTTGCAACAGACGATTTTTTCGCAGATAAAAGCCGTCTTCTCAGCCACGCTGCGCCAGAGTGGAAAGACGACTTATACGACGATAACGGCAAGTGGATGGACGGTTGGGAAAGCAGACGCAAACGCGGTGAAGGTTACGACTACTGTGTCGTTCGTCTTGGCCTAGCTGGCACCATTGCTGGCGTTGATATTGATACCTCATTCTTCACAGGTAACTTCCCACCTTCGGCATCAATTGACGCGTGTTATTCACCACAAGGTGAGCCAACTGACTCAACAGAGTGGCAAGAAATTCTGCCTTCAATGGCACTACAAGGTGATCATCATCATCTTGAAGACATCGAAAGTGACCAAGTATTTACGCACCTACGTTTGAACATCTACCCAGATGGCGGTGTCGCACGCCTACGTGTTTATGGCCGACCAAGTGTAGATTGGGACGCAATTGATTCTCAGCAACAAGTCGACCTAGCATCGGTTGAACACGGTGGCCGAGCGTTGGCATGTAGCGATGAGCACTACGGCAACAAAGCCAACATCTTAGGCCCAGGCCGCGGTGAAAACATGGGTGATGGCTGGGAAACAGCACGTCGTCGTACGCCGGGTAATGACTGGGTTATCGTGGCACTAGGCCACCCAGGTAACATCGAACGCATCGTAGTGGATACGGCTCACTTTAAAGGTAACTACCCAGACAGTTGCTCAATTCAAGCGGCTTATGTGAAAGGCGGTACCGACGACCAAGTAGAAACACAAAGCCTATTCTGGCGTGAACTGTTGCCAGCACAAAAGCTGCAAGCGCACGAGATTCACGAATTCATTTCTGAGGTAAACGACCTTGGTGCGATTACCCACGTACGTGCAAACATATTCCCAGATGGTGGTATCAGCCGTTTGCGTCTATTTGGTACGAAGGCGAAATAAGTAAGGAAATGAGTATGAGTAATGGAATACGTCGTTTATCCATCGAACCGTTAACCAAGCAGGCTTTTGCAGAGTTTGGCGACGTTATCGAGTCCGATAATAGTGATTTCTTCATGATCAACAGTGGATCAACACGTCGCTACCACAAGCTAGCGACAACGGATGTGCAAGACCAAGACGGAGAAGCGATCATCAGCATCTTCCAAGCCACACCGTTGAGCTACCCACTGACCATCAAAATGTTAGAGCGTCATCCACTTGGCTCTCAGGCATTCATTCCATTACTTGGTCAACCCTATTTAATTGTTGTTGCGCCAAAAGGCGATGATCCAACATTAGCCAATAGCCGAGCTTTCTTGAGCAACGGCCGTCAAGGAGTGAACTATCACAAAGGGGTGTGGCATCACCCAGTTCTCGCGCTCACCGATCAAGACCAGTTCTTGATTGTTGATAGAGGCGGAGAAGGACATAACTGTGATGAAGTTTATTTCGACAGCGACCGAGTGGCATTGCATTTGGAAGATTTGCCAACGGAAGACAACAAGGAAGAGCAACGCTTAGCTAAAGCGTTGTGATACAGGAGTTTATTATGGATCCGCATATTACAGAGTGGTTGAATTTAGCGATTCGCTGGATTCACATGATTGTTGGTGTTGCGTGGATAGGCGCATCATTTTACTTTGTTTGGTTAGAGAACAACCTTAACCGAGTTAACCCTAAAACGGGCCTTTCAGGCGACTTATGGGCGATTCACGGCGGTGGTATTTATCACCTAGAGAAGTACAAACTCGCGCCACCAGAAATGCCAGAGCACCTGCACTGGTTCAAATGGGAAGCCTACTTCACGTGGATCACCGGTGTGTGTCTACTGGGTGTGGTTTACTACCTTAACGCTGAAATTTACCTGATTGCACCTGGCTCTGGCCTTGATTCAACAACCGCAATCGCGATTGGTATTGGTTCATTCGTTGCTGGTTGGTTTATCTACGATTTACTGTGTGACTCGCCATTAGGCAAAACCCCGGTACTGCTTGGCGTTGTGCTGTTTGTTCTGCTCGTCGCTGCGACGTACGGCCTAACCCAAGTGTTCAGTGGTCGTGGTGCCTACATCCACGTTGGCGCGATCATTGGTACCATCATGGTGGGTAACGTATTCCGTGTCATCATGCCTGCACAGCGTAACTTAGTGAAAGCGATTGAAGAGAAGCGCGAACCGGATCCTGCATTGCCAGCGAAAGGTTTACTGCGCTCTCGTCACAACAACTACATGACACTGCCAGTGCTGTTCATCATGATCAGTAACCACTTCCCAAGCACTTATGGATCGGAATACAACTGGCTGATTCTTGCTGGCCTCGCGATCTTCAGTATCTTGGTGCGTCACTACTTCAACACCCGTCATGGTAGCCAGAAGTTTGCTTGGACGGTGCCAGTAGCGGCATTGGGGATGATCACACTCGCGTTTGTTACCTCACCTTACGCGAAAAAACAGATGACTCCCGTTGTGCAAGCGCCAGTGGTTCAAGAAGCGCAAGTGAGCGCGACAGAATCGGCTCCAGAAGAACTTGCTGCGAATAGTGCGGCTTCGGCGACGACTGATGCTCAACAGGCTCCAGCACACGCAACGCAATCTGCTAGTGCAGGCGTCAGCTTTGAAACCATCAACAAAGTCATTCAAGAGCGCTGTTCTGTGTGTCATTCATCAACCCCTAGCCACGCCGCTTTTGCTGCTGCGCCAGGTGGTGTGATGTTTGATACGCCAGAAGAGATAAAAGCTAACGTACCAAGAATTGTTGCTCAAACGGTAACAACCAAGGTGATGCCGCTCGGCAATATGACTCAAATGACTGATGAAGAACGCGCACTGATCGGCACTTGGGTAGAGCAAGGCGCTACGCTTCAATAATGATTTAAATCCTTTACCTAAGAGCATGAGTCTTAGGTGAGGCTTGGGGAGAGTTTGGTTTCGGGCACGCGCCAAACTCATCCCACCCTGTTTCCCCGGTTCCTATAACCGGGGCTTTTTGTTTTTGGACAAAGGGAATGCAGAAATACTATTTAGTTAATGGCATATGTGTATATATGTCACTTAGAGTGTTCTCAGTGTTTGAGTAATAATATGCCAAGCTATATTATATGCAGTTAATTGCTTTTTTAAGGTGTGTTTTCAATGAGAAAACCAAGAATATTTATAGCGTCTTCAGTAGAAAGTTTGGATGTGGCAGAAGCTATTAATGTCAATCTAGATCATGAGTTTGAGGTTACTATTTGGAAAAATGGAACTTTTAAGCTTTCTTCCACTAGTGTTGATGACTTGGTTGCAAAGTCATCTTCTGTTGATTTCGCGTTGTTTATTTTTGCTCCAGATGACATTGCTATGATAAGAAGCCGAGAGCAACATGTCGTGCGAGATAATGTGCTTTTTGAGATGGGGTTATTTGTAGGAGCTATCGGGAAAGAGCGTACATTTTTTATTAAACCTCGAAATCAAGAAATGCACTTACCCACAGATCTTCTTGGCTTAATGCCAGCAGATTATGAAGCTAATCGAAGTGATGGTGATCTTGTTTCTGCAACAAATAGAGCTTGCTCATTAGTTAAGGCTGAAGTTAAAAGGTTAGGTTTATTGAATAGAGAATCTTTGAAAGCTAACACGGTGTTGGAAGTTAACTCTAAAAATTATCCTATTTCTACAGTAGATCTAAAGTTCTTATCGGTTGTTCTTTCATCACACACATCTCGCCCTGATGGCTTGGATTTTTTTCAAATTTGTAATGATGTTCACGAGTCAGATAGTTTAATCAGTTTGGCTGCAATTAAATTGGAACGTCTTGGTTATATTGAAAAAACCATCGAGCATGATAGTTGGGGGAACGGCGTGTATCAGTACTCAATCAATGAAGCAGGGATTGATTTGTTATTGGGTTCAGATTTAGCGTCATGATGTTTTAGTTAAGTCATCGTATAAAACACCCAATATAACCGCTTTGAAGGGGATTTTACCGTTATAGGCATAGTAAAGAAATTTGATATGAATCTCTACCCATGGCATTTTTAGTCCAAATTGAGTTTAGTTAGGACAGAAAATGGAAGACTTGATAGTTGCGTATTTTAGGGCGTTAAGCGCATTCTTCAGATATATGTTTCAGTCGCTAGTGATCGAATTTATTGGTTACGGAGCTGGCTGGATAGTCTGTAAAGTATTCACATTAGGGCGCTTCCCCCCATTGATTCCAACTGAAAAAGAGCGAACCAGAATCTCTTATATCGGAGCTATTAGCATCGTGTTGCTTCTGTTAGCAATTGGTGTCTTCAATAGTTTGTGATTCGGAGTAAGGATATATGAAATTTTACCCCGCGGAGCAATACCAAGCAGCTTGCAACGAGCTGTTTATCCGATACGAACGTGACATCAAAAAGCTAATCCCTAACGCGAGAGTTGAGCACGTAGGCGCATCTTCTATTCCTTTTGCCGTGTCTAAGGGCGATTTGGATATCTTCGTGGGTGTTGAATCGAGTGAATTTGAGTGTACCGTTGAGCAACTCACCACACTCGGCTTCAATGAGAAACTCGATACCTTAAGAACGCCGGAACTGTGTATGTTGGAATCTACATCAGGGGACGATGTGGCGTTGCAAGTTGTCGCTAATGGTTCTGAGTTTGAATGCTTTCTAACGTTTCGTGACAAGCTACGTGCGGCCCCTTCCCTAGTCGAGCAATACAATGCCCTTAAAATGTCTTGTGAAGGTTGGTCGCAAGAAGAGTATCGTGAAAAGAAAGCGGATTTCATTGAGCATGTATTGGAACTGAAATAGCAACAATGCCCCTCTCTTCTAATTGTCCAATTAACAGAAGTCTTATTAATACAAACTGTTAAGTCAAAAATTATTACCTCTGAAAATTTACCTTGTTAAATTTCCTTCAACCTACCTTATCGCGTTTTATAGTCGAAATTTAAGCAACTAAGTTCACATATATTGCATGGTCCATTAGTTTTGGTATTTGCCTGTGTTATGTTTCTCTCGATTTTATAAAGCGTTTCTTATCTATTGAAAGCAAAGTGTTTTCTTTCGAATTAATTTCAAGATTTGTCTATCAGTACATCAACCTAACGCTATCAAAAATCGATTTCTCTACGCCAATAATCAATACCACCTTAGGAAAGGACATGTCTGAAGTAATAGAAAACACTCCTACAATTGTACTCGCGTCTCGATGGTCTCGCTTATGGGCATCTATCATTGATGCTTTCGTGTATGCGATTTTCATTGTTCCTGTTTTTCTATATGGCGGTTTGTACGATAAATTGCTTTCCAATGAAACCATTGAGTTAACAGAACAAGTTGCTCTGACTGTTTATAGTTGGGTGGTTTACTTTTTGTGCCAAGGGTACTTACTTCATAAGAAGGGGCAGACAATTGGTAAAAATCTAATGGATATTGCGATTGTCGATATGGAAGGTAAACAAATAGGTTTGCTAAACATAGTGGGCAAACGAATCATTCCTATGGTGGCTGTAGCTTACATACCTTTTATTGGTCCATTTATATCAACGTTTGATTATCTGTTTGTTTTTCGCAAAGACAAACGCTGCTTACATGACTTAATCGCTTGCACTCAAGTTGTCATTGTTTCAAAGAAAAGTTCAGATAGCGACAACTCTGAAATTGGTGTAAATACAACCGAAGTTGTCCCTGCATCTCGATGGCCTCGTTTTTTAGCGTTTTTTATTGATGGTGTCATTACGGCTGCCATCATTGCGCCAATCTTTATGTATACAGATTATTTCCAAAAAATAATCGATACAGGGGTGATAGACCTTAGAGAAGTCGCTGCTGTCTATGCCTATTTAGGGCTGATGTTTTTATTGGTACATGGGTATTTACTGAATAAGAAGGGACAGACGATTGGCAAACATCTAATGGAAATTGCGATTGTCGATATGGAAGGTAAACCTATAGGGTTATATAAAATAGTGGGTAAACGAATGATACCTATGATTCCCTTTACTATTATACCTATCACTGGCCATTTAATATCCATGTTGGATTCTCTTTTCATTTTCCGAAAAAACAGACGTTGCTTGCATGACTTAATCGCAGGCACTCAAGTTGTTAGTGTGTCAGCCAACAATTTAGAAAAAAATGAGCACGAATCATTAGAAAACCCAATAATTGAAAATGCACCTGAAGTAAGACTCGCGTCTAGGTGGCTGCGCTTTTGGGCCGTTTTTATTGATGTCTTAATTGCTGTGGCTATTGTCATGCCAATTTATCTCTATACCGATTATTTCCAAAAAATATTTGAAACAGGGACAGCTGATACAGCAGAACTAATAGCAGTCACTGCTTACGGTTGGCTCGTGTTCCTTTTGTTGAATGGCTATTTACTGCATAAGAAAGGGCAGACTATTGGCAAAAATATAATGGAAATTGCAATTGTTGATATGGATGGCAAACAACTAGGTTTATTCGACATAATGATCAAACGAATTTTACCTATGAACATCTTTGTTTATATTCCTGTTATTGGTCAATTTATTGCGTTGCTAAACTATCTGTTTGCTTTACGTAAAAACAGACGTTGCTTGCATGACTTAATCGCGGGAAGTCAGGTTGTTAGTGTTGCTGTTCCTAGAAATCTCGATTTCAGCACTATCGAATAGAGATTCATAATTAAGCACTTACATACTTTAGGCATTTCATGATTCATAAGCTTTTCTCAGCCATTTCTATTTACAGGTATTTACCGAATAGCATTTATTATTTAGCACTGGCTAGAATGATTCTGGGAATGGGTAACTTTATCGTTCCATTTTTAGTCTTACTGTTAACCGATAAGTTGGGTTATTCCGCAACAGTCGCAGGTTCCCTTGCCATGGGTGTGACGGGCTCTTACCTTTTAGGGAGCTTTTTAGGTGGGAGATTAGCGGATAGGTTGGGACATAAACGGGTCATGGTGTTTGGCGAGTTTATGTGTGCTGTATTATTGATTATTTGTGGTTTCTTCGCCGATGCTCCGGTCGTCGTACCTGTGTTTTTGTTTTGTGCCTATTTCTTTGGCGGCTTAGCGTTGCCCGCGAGTAATGCTTTAGTTGCTGACCTTTCTACCCCTCAGAATCGTGATGCAGTTATGTCACTGAGTTATCTAGCCTATAACTTTGGTTCAGCTCTTGGTCCTGTTATGGCTGGGTACTTGTTCTGGAATCACACTGACTGGATATTTTTCGGCAACGGTTTTGCGGCTCTTTTTTGTGTTTTTATTGTGGCTGCATTTGTGAAGTTGCAACCTGGAACGGAATCGACCAGCAAGAGTGAACTGGAGCAGCCCGTTTCTGGTTCGGTTTGGTCAGTTTTAAAATCAAGGCCACGGCTTTTGTTGTTCACTTTTCTATGTGGATTACTGTGGTATTCGCTAAATCAAATGACTATGGCGAGTCCATTGTATTTGAGTCATGTGTTTGGAGAGCAAGGCCCAATTATTTTCGGGCAACTTATGACTTACGCTTGTGTTGTAGTGGTGCTGATTACGCCAATCTTAATGAAGTTCACGTCAGGTAAGGCTGAAACCGTAAGCCTTGCTTATGCAGGCTTTATGTTTGCCTTTGGTTATATGCTCGTCATGTTGTTTCCCAACATTCCTGTTCATTTCTTTGCTTGGCTATTTCTATCTGCGGGCGAGGTTCTTCTTTTGACAAAAGAGGGCATATATTTAGCAAACAACTCCCCGTCGAGTCATCGTGGACGCATTCAAGGCGTGCTCATTACCTTGCGAACGGTTTTCGTCATGCCTAGTTTTATCGTGATTGGCTACTTTATCGATGATTATGGGTACACTTTCACTTGGTTTAGTGTGATATTAATTTCAGTTGCTGGTGCCGTTGGTTTTTATCTTATGTCAGCTAAGGGGAAGCAATCTCCAGCGTTAGTCACCGAGTAGTTATTCGATTTACTAGCAAGTAGTATCTTTTAGTCACCAGAGGTAGGCTTATGATTACAATTAGAAAAGCGGTTGAGTCTGATGCTCAGGATATTTTCGATATCCGAAGCCGTGCCATTGTCGAGAAGTGCTCGGCTTATTACTCAGAAGAACAGCTGTCAATATGGACGCAGGGTGGAATGTCTGATGGATTCATCAGTGATGTAGTTGAAACCTTCCACGTTTCAGAAGTTGATGGTCGAGTGATTGGCAGCGGTAAGATCAACATCGAAACCGGTATGGTTGATGCTATTTTTGTTGACCCTGACTTTGCAGGAAAAGGTGCAGCGAAGCAGATGTTGCAGTTCTTAGAGGAGCTCGCGATTCAACACAACTTGCCCTTAATGAAGTTAGAATCGACCCTGAATGCCGCTACGTTTTATCGTTCGTGTGGCTTTATTGGCGATGAACTTTCCACTTATCACTCGCCTAGAGGTATTAGCCTCGATTGCATCCCTATGGAAAAGCCGGTGGTTGCTTAAATAAACAGCGCCAATACCAATCTTGGTGCTGTTTTTACTTTCCCCTTACACTCTTTTCTAACATCGAACCTAGTATCAAATTTCTCTTTGTTATACAGGCAAGTCTCTCATTATGAAGAACTTCTTCGATAGCGAACTCATGCTCTCTAGCTCCTTGAATTTCGTTTTGCTATCACTAGGGCTAACGCTCATCTTACATATTCCAATTTGGTGTGGGTTCAACTTGAGCCGACGCAAATGGAAACTTATGGATTATTTATGGCCGTTCTTGGCGGGTATCGGGATGCTGGGTGCAGTGTCTGAGATTCGTGCGAAAGTAGCGGGTGATTGGGTTGAAACAGAACAAACCAGAGCGGTGGCGATTTTAGAGTCGGTTCAGCAGTTTTCTTTGGATAAGCTGAGAAGTGATACCTGCACCGGTCAATCATCTTTAGATAATCACGCTCAGCACCATGAAGCGTGTTTGTGGTATTTGAATACCGCAATTACGTTCAAAGATGTCGATTTCACCTTGCTACCGAATGCATCGGATTTTACGGTTCCTGCGCCGAGCGTTTCGCTGGTGGAAAGCGATGCGGTGTGGGTGGATGGTATGTTGAGTCAGTATGAGAAGCAGAAAAACCAATACATTAAAACCAGAGAGGCCCAGGTCAAGCAGCCACTAGAAAGCCTCTTTTGGTATGTAAGCCCTTATTTAGTTTGCTTTGCGATAGCTCTCCGCCTTACTAAGGTGACGGCAGAACTTAAACTGGACAAGCTTGGGTAAACTACCGTTTAGATTCAGTGGGTATGGCTTTCTTTGACGAGGAAGCCTCTCGTTTTCTTGTCCGTGTTAGTCATTTTATTATTTGATAAATAACCATACGCAACTCAGTTTAAATTATTGTGTGGCTAATATTACCGTCCCCTAATTTATAGACTTTTGTTTTCATTGGTTTTTTCTTTCTGATCTTGTTAAATGTTATATTTCTAGTTCTAAAGTATGATAGTTATATTATTATAAACCGTAAAAAAGTATGCGCCCCAACTTGATTCTAATATATTATTTTATCATGTGTTGTTTTTCTTTTTTTTTGTACATAACATCCTGCCAGCTAAATACTTATTAAATATTAAGGTCAGTATATGCTGGAGAAAATTAAACTTACATTTCTATTATTAACCCTGCTGTTTTCTAACTCGGCGCTAAGTTCAACACTATTTATCAAGAATAGCTTGGACATGTCTGGAGAAAGTGGCAGCGAGGAGATGAAAGCTTTTTATTCAATTAACAAAGGTGCTTGGGTTGATATTGAACAGCTTGATATGAATGACCCGAGCTCCCTGTCTAATCTCATTAGTTACACTGATGGTGATAGGTTAAGAATCAAAGTTATCACACCGACTAAGCGATTCGTTAGTCAAGGTATGTCTATACCTTACTTCCGTAACTCTCAACCTCATATGTTTGAAATTAAAGGCACGACATTGCCAGAAGAAGTTCATATTCAAATAGATGGTGTATTAGGGCGAGGAACGATCAAGCGTGCCTTTACTACCGATTCTGGCTGGCAATATCGTGTAACGACCTGTGGCGGTGCCGGTATTGTGATTGCCTGTGCTGTTGGTGATTATGGTGAGCTAGTGATGCGTTTCGCTGGTATTACAACAATCCCTGTTTTCTCTGGTTCATCTTATATTGATGAGCGATTCTTCGATAAGCTTGAGAAGGGGAAACAGATCGAATTACTCGATAATAAGGGGCATTATTTCAGCGGCTTGTTTTACCATGAGGTGAAAATTTGGGACCGAGAAGCTGGAGAGATTTTTGACCTTAAAGCTGGCGGGTTAGGGCTGGGAATGGGTGAAGCAGTCTCAATTAAATTCACACGTTGGTAATTCATAAGTAACGGAAAGAATAATGAAAAAAGTAATTTTATCGCTTAGTGTGTTGTTATTTTCTGGAGTGTTAGGAACAGCCGTTCAAGCGCAAGAAATAGAAACCTCTCATGAGTTATCACCAATGCACCAGGCTGTTATGGGGCCTTGGAATCTTATTCGTGTTAATGGTGAGCAGCCGACACACCAAGCATCAATACAAATAGCACGAGACAACATTTATGGCCGTACGGGGTGTAACCATTTTTTCACCCACGTGACGACATTTGAGCAGGGCTATTTGGCATTCACCCCAATTGTCAGCACGAGAATGGGCTGTAGTGGAACTCAAGCGATTCAAGAGAATTTGATTTTTGATACATTCGAAGAGAGCGTTACTGTGGCTTACGACGATGTAGGTGAACAGCTGACGATTATCGGGCATGACAATACGTTGATTTTCGAACCGTCAAGCTAGTCTGGGATTGATTGGATGTTAAAAAGAGCCTCGATGCGGCTCTTTTTGTTATAGGTTATGAGTTGTCGGTGAAACCAAAGCTAGCATTAGCACTTCGTGGTTCACGCCGTTTTAGTTAGTGGTAATTCACTACCAACGAAGCATTCATATCGTACCCCATGGTCAGATCGGTATCGCCATCGACAAGATATACATTGTCGGTGGTCAGTTTTAACGAAATCACGCCTTCTACCCAAACTGGGTACTGAACGGTTTCTACTTTGTAGCCTTCGGGGTAAGAGACTCTGACAATTTGGTTCGCTGGTGGTGGTGGCATATGTATGCACGCTCCTGCTGTAGGAACTAACAAGAATTCGGTAGCAACGAGGGGCGCTGAGAAAGCAATTGGAACCAGGAATCCAGGTATACGCACCTTCTTACCGTCAAAGTCTTGAGTCAATGTCTCTGATGCTCGCTGTTGATTCGCGATGTATTTCGAACGCAGCTTCAGTAATTCATCGGCGCCTAGCCCTTCTGATGTTAATTTTTGCTGCGCTAAGTATGTTGAATACAAGATGTCTCATCAAATGGCTACTTTGCTTTTAAGAACATTTACTTACAGTCAGTTAACTAAAATTGTATCTAACCCCAAGTTGTAGTTGAGGCCCATAAATCCCGTTGTTCTTAGAAGATATCGAGAACGCGGCTTTATCCGTTGCATGGAATCTCGCGCCAAACGTAAAGATCGAATGCTCTCCATTTGCACCGACCATGACATTTGCCTCTACTCGTTGGGTAATCCAGGCTCGAAGCCCTGCGTTGAATTCAATAAAGGCTTTGCTTTTCCCTGGAGCGTAAGAGCCTTTGTTGTAGTGAAGAAATAATTAAGTATTGAGATCGATGGCTTGGTTGATAGGACCGTAAACTTGAGGGCCGATATAGACGTCATAGTTGTCTTCATCGAGATCGGCATTTGAGCTTACTCCACCCAGAAGCGCCAGGCTGTCATTGATATCTCGCACCCCTTCCAAACTAATACCATTTGGCTTTGTTTGAATCCCAAGCTCTACAAAATCTGTAGTGAAATTTGCAGCAGACAATGCTTGGTGAGAGAAGGTACATAGCAGTAGAGGTATTAAATTTTTAATTTTCATATGACTTATAAAAGGTAATGCCAGCGGGGCGAAAATCGGATGGTATTTTATTAACTAGGTAACTTGAGGAAGATGAAGCTCGAGGAGAACAAAGTCAAAATAAATAAAATATTTTGTTGTTCATTTTTGTGTTTTTGTTCAGAAAGGGGGGGTGAGGGAAAGAGTGATATCAAACTTATTTTGTATTGAGTTTCTATTTTGTGCGTTTATTAAACATTAACGTAAACATCAACAATGATATTTATTCTTAGGGTGGGAACTTTATGTTTTTATCTTGTGTGCCTGTCGTACAGCGGACTTGCAGTAATTTTTAGGGCATCGACAGGGCAAAAGACAGCAATATCGGCAGCGTTACCACACTTAAGAAGTTACCGAACAACACCATAGACGCGACCTTGGGGGGCTCTACATTGAAGCGTTCTGCAAACAGGTAATTCATCACTGCGGGTGGCAGCATGGTGAATAGCACCATCATTTTCAGGTGCAGCGTTGGCAGCGGAATAAAGAAGTAGATGATGGTAAAGGCGATGGCGCCAGTAAACAGTGATTGAGCGGTGCACAACAAGCCGACTTTTAATCCGCTTAGCCTTAAGTTGACCATTTGCGAACCTAGCGATAGCAGCATGATAGGCACGGCTGCTTGCCCGAGTAGCGAAGTGGCTTCATAGATTGGATTCCACACTGCAATGCCAGATAGGTTCAACGTCATCGCTAATGCGGCGGCTAAGAATATAGGCATCTTGAGGATCTGTTTGATCGGGTTACCTTCGCTTAGTAGCGCCAAACCGACACTGATATGAACACACGCCGACACCACAAACAGCAGTACCGCTGGGGCTAATGCACTTTCGCCAAAGGTATACGTGAATAGGGGGATCGCAAGGTTGCCACTGTTGCGAAACATGTGTGGCGGAGCCCAAGCTTTGAAGTTGAGCTTAAAGATCTTACAGATCGGAATCATTAATAAAGCTGGCACTAACACCGCAACCAAAGACGCAGAGATGAGTGGCAGTTGTTCAGTGTCGAGAGGCATGGTGGTCAGCGAGGCAAACACCAAAGCAGGGATACAAACATCCATGTTGATGCGATTGATCGGTTTGAAATCGGGTTTGAGCCAACGACCGACAGCAAAGCCAGCACTGGCTAGAGCAAAAACGGGAAACAGAATGCTGACGACCTGTTCGAACATAGAATTCCTTTCTAGATTAGGTGCTTCCATTTAGCTGAGAAACGAATGTTTGAGAGAGATGCTAAAGTGAAGTATGAAGTCGAAATGTATAAACATTAACCTATCAATATAATGACTTGGCGTCACCGAAGATCGTTGTCTGTGAGCGGTTAATTTATATTTCTTTGAATGAAGCACAAAAAAGACCAGTGGCATCAGCAACTGGTCTTTCAAGGATAGATAAATCTGGACGGATTTTTAATTAACGACGGCTGCCGCTGTCTAGCGATTGTTACTCGGTTTTAAGTCTAGCTAACGAGCTTTTGGTAATCTTTGAAGTTCACGTCGTAGGCTTTCTCACCGTAGATGTAAGTCTCGCTGACGGTTCTGTCGTCACCCAAACTCATTAGTACAAATAGCTTCTCTTCAAGCTTGGTCGCTTGTTCCATTCTAAAGCGCATCAATTGTGTGGCGTGCAAGTCGAGCACTACGAAATCCGCTTCTTTTCCTACTTCCAAGTTACCGATCTTGTCTTCTAAATGCAGAGAACGTGCGCCGCCTAGTGTTGCTAAGAACAGGGATTTAGCTGGGTGAAGCTTCTTATGTTGTAGTTGCATGATCTTGTAGGCTTCACTCATCGTTTGCAGAATCGAGAAGCTAGTGCCTGCGCCTACATCGGTACCCATACCAACACGAATGCCGTGCTCTTCCATCTCTGGTAATCGGAATAAACCTGAGCCTAAGAACAGGTTAGAGGTCGGACAGAAAGCGATGGCAGATTCGGTATCCGCTAGACGCTTACATTCGCAGTCAGACAGGTGAATACCATGGGCGAATACGGAGCGTTTGTGCAGTAGACCATAGTGGTCATATACATCCAAATAGCTGTCGCGTTCAGGGAACAGTTCTTTTACCCATTCAATCTCTTTCTCGTTTTCAGAAAGGTGTGTGTGCATGTATACGTCAGGGTATTCTTCAAGAAGTTTACCAACGGTAGCCAATTGTTCTGATGTGCTAGTTGGCGCGAAACGAGGTGTCACCGCGTAAAGTAAACGGCTGCGGTTATGCCATTTCTCAATCAGTTCTTTGGAGTCGGCGTAGCCAGATTCTGGCGTGTCGGTGAGGTAGTCTGGCGCGTTGCGATCCATTAGTACCTTACCTGCAATCATACGTAGGTTGCGCTTCTCAGCTTCTTCAAAGAAAACGTTAACCGACTCTTTGTGCACAGTGCCGAACACGAGTGCTGTGGTGGTGCCGTTGCTTGCTAGTTCGTCTAGGAATAGCTTCGCCACTTTGTGTGCATAAACTGGGTTTTTGAAGCGTTTCTCTTCTGGGAAGGTGTAGTTCTCTAACCAATCAAGTAGCTGCTCACCGTAAGACGCGATCATCCCTGTTTGAGGGTAGTGGATGTGCGTATCAATAAAGCCAGAGGTGATTAGCTTATCTTTGTATTCTTTTACTTCGAGTGTTTTAGGCTGGCGAGCCAATACGTCATCGGCATGGCCTAAATCGACGATGTGGCCGTTCTCAACCACTAAAACACCGTCTTCAAAATAGTCGTAAGACTCATCGATACCGACGTCTTTTGGGTCGGCGACGCTGTGTAAAATACTGGCGCGATAAGCTTTGCGTTGCGTTGTCATGTTTACTTCCTTTTAATGACTTCAGCGACGTGATGGCCACTGAAGCTTTGCGACTTGTATTAGGCGATCTTCTCTTCCAATGGTGGTTCGCCTACATCGCTTGGTTGACTGTGTTGAACGGTCAAATCCTGATTTCGATATTGTTTGGTTGGCCGCTTTTGTTCAAGCGCTTGGCCTTGATAGTGTGCGATCAGTTCACCCGCAACCGATACCGCAATTTCGGCAGGATGTTTACCATTCACGGCGCTAATGCCAATCGGGCAAATCATGGTTTCAATTTGCTCTTGGCTATAGCCACGCTGTTCTAAGCGGAAGTCGAATTTCTTACGCTTAGTAAGCGAGCCGATCATGCCAAAGTAACGGCTGTCTTCACGGTCGATAATCGCTTTGGTTAGGTCAAAATCGAGCTGGTGGTTGTGGGTCATCACTAGGTAATAGCTGTTCGGTGGCATGTGTTTCACTTCACCGACTGGATCGTCTGAGACAAGCTTTTTCACACCGTGTGGCAGCGCTTCAGGGAATACTTCTTCGCGTTCATCAATCCAGGTCACGCGGAAGGGCAGGGTTGCGACAATGTGTAGTAGCGCTTTGGCAACGTGGCCTGCGCCGAACAACACAAGGTGGTTCTGCTGAGTGCCAATCGGTTCAAAGCTTAACGTTGCCATTCCGCCACAACATTGGCCTAAACGAGCGCCTAGGTTGAAGCGTTCTACTTTGAGTGATTTCTCGCTGGCAATCAGCATTTCACGCGCCATTTTGGTGGCCACATGTTCAAGGTGACCACCACCAATCGTAGCGATGATTCGGTCACGAGTGACAAGCATCTTGGTACCCGCATCACGCGGCACTGAGCCTTTGTCTTCAAGCACTGTCACCATCACACATGGTTCGTAGTTCTCTTCCAGTTTTGCCAGTTCGTGAATCCAATTATCCTTAAACATACGTCCTCCTAAATCCCTTTTATGCTTCCCTAGCGGTCTATTACGTCCTAAGCCGTTTCTGATTGTGCATCGACCGAAGTCGGAGCCGTTTCAGTCACTTCCTGAATCGCCATCAGAATACGCTCTGGCGTTGCTGGTGTGTTGAGCTTAGGAATCGCGCCATCGATGGCGACATAGCTAATGGCGTCTTTTAGTGCGCTCCATACCGACATACCCAACATGAAAGGCGGTTCCCCTACGGCTTTCGAGTTGAAGACGGTGTCTTCTGGGTTACTGCGGTTTTCCAAAAGATGCGTTCTGAAATCAATCGGCATATCAGCAATCGCAGGGATCTTGTAACTCGCTGGGCCATTGGTCATTAAGCGGCCTTGCTGGTTCCAAACCAACTCTTCCGTGGTTAACCAACCTACACCTTGCACAAAGCCACCTTCGACTTGGCCAATATCAATCGCAGGGTTCAATGAAGCGCCCACGTCATGCAGAATATCGACACGCAGAATCTTGTTTTCGCCGGTTAGAGTATCGATGATAACCTCTGAACAAGATGCTCCGTACGCGTAGTAGTAGAACGGGCGACCGCGCGCTTTCTCGTGATCGTAGTAGATCTTCGGAGTGCGGTAGAAGCCAGTGCTCGACAGCGAGATTTGGTTAAACCAAGCCAGTTCAACAAACGAGTTAAAGGTCATGATCTCATCGCGGATCTTCACCATACCGTTCTTGAAGATGACTTCTTCAGGCCAAACTTTGAAGTGTGAAGAAGCAAATTCGATCAAACGCTGCTTAATGGTTATTGCGGCGTTTTGCGCGGCCTTACCGTTGAGGTCGGCGCCCGATGAGGCTGCGGTTGGTGATGTGTTCGGAACTTTGTCTGTGTTTGTAGCGGTGATCTGGATACGTTCGACATCGACTTGGAACTCCTGTGCAACGATTTGTGCAACTTTGATGTTCAAGCCTTGCCCCATTTCCGTCCCACCGTGATTCAAATGAATACTGCCATCGGTGTAGATATGGATGAGCGCACCTGCTTGGTTCAAGAAAGTCGCAGTAAACGAGATGCCGAATTTCACTGGTGTGATTGCTAGGCCCTTCTTCAATATAGGGCTTTGCTTGTTGAACTCAGCAATGTCTTTACGACGTGCGTGATAGTCACTGCTGCGCTCAAGCTGTTCGGTTATCTCAGGTAAAAAGTTGTCTTCAACGGTTTGGTAGTAATGGGTCACGTTACGGCCTTCTTCGCCGTAGTAGTTTGCCTTACGTACTTCCAAAGGATCTTTTTTCAGGTAACGCGCAATCTCATCCATGATGTGTTCAATAGTCATCATGCCTTGCGGGCCACCAAAGCCACGATAAGCGGTATTCGATGCTGTGTTGGTTTTGCATCGGTGACCGACCACAGTTGCATCACCTAGATAATAGGCGTTGTCTGAGTGGAACATCGCGCGGTCTACGATTGAGCTTGATAAGTCTGGTGAGTAACCACAGTTACCTGCAACGGTAATGTCGGCACCTTGAATCACACCATTGTCGTCAAAACCGACGGTATATTGGTTGTAGAACGGGTGGCGTTTACCGGTTTGCTGCATGTCTTCACTGCGCAGCAGACGCATTTTGGTAGGTCGGCCTGTAAGGTGGGCAATCACAGCTGCCATACACGCAGGAGAGGCTGCTTGAGTCTCTTTACCACCGAAACCACCACCCATACGACGCATATCAATCACGACTTTGTGCATCGGTACGCCAATCACTTCCGCAACCAGCTTTTGAACTTCGGTTGGGTTTTGCGTCGAGGTGTACACGATCATGCCGCCGTCTTCGGTTGGCATTACGCTACTGATTTGGGTTTCTAGGTAGAAGTGTTCTTGTCCGCCGATCTCTAGGTCGCCAGAGATTACGTGTTTTGCTTTTGCCAGTGCGGCTTTCGAATCACCACGCTGTTGAGTGTGGCTTTCTGTTACGAAGTGCTCTTTTTCTAGCGCTTCTTTTACATCAAGAATCGCAGGTAGCTCTTCGTATTCAATAACGGCTGCATGTGCGGCTTTGCGTGCTGTCTCTAAATCGTTAGCTGCCACGGCAATCACCGGTTGGCCGTAGTATTCTACTTTGCCGTCTGCAAGCAGTGGGTCACCCGGAAGAATTGCGCCGATATCCAGTTCACCCGGTACGTCTTTGGCTTGAATAGCAATCGCCACGCCTTCAAATTCGTAACACGGTGATAAATCTATCTTGGTGATGTTTGCGTGCGCTTGAGTGCTCAGGCGTGCGTAGACGTGCAGCTGATTGGGGAACTCAAGGCGGTCATCAATGTATACCGCTTCGCCCGTGACTTGCTTGGCTGCACTGTCGTGTTTAACGCTTTTGCCTACGCCAGTTTTTAGGTCTTGTTTTGCAATGGTAACCATCTCTTCGTGGGTCATCGCATGCTCGTGTGATTTAGACATAAGACGTTACCCTTGTTTCGACTTGGTTGTTTTTGTTCTGTTGTTCAATGAAGTAACGACGCAACATATTTGCTGCCGACAATGAACGATATTCTTGGCTTGCACGGAAATCAGATAGTGGCTCAAAGTCGTTATACAGTTCCTGCATTGCTAACTTAATATTAGCGTCTGTCCACGGTTTGCCTAATAACGTATTTTCACAACGCGCCGCGCGCTTAGGTGTTGCAGCCATACCACCGAAAGCGATACGAGCGTAAGAAACCTTGCCATCTTCGATTTGAATATCAAACGCACCACATACCGCAGAGATATCATCGTCTAAACGTTTAGACAGTTTGTAAGCTCGGAAGCTGTCGTTGGTTGGCTTAGGAATGATGATCTGTTCAATGAACTCACTCTCTTTTTGCGCTGTCACTTTGTAGCTGATGAAGTAATCTTCAATCGGCATGGTGCGTGACTCATCACCACAACGAAGTTTGATCTTCGCGTTCAGGGCAATCAGTAGAGGAGGGGTATCACCGATAGGTGAAGCGTTGGCAATATTGCCACCGATGGTGCCTTGGTTACGAACTTGAAGTGAAGCAAAGCGGTGCAATAGTTCCCCAAAATCTGGGTAGTGTTTTTTCAGTAGTGAGTAAGAATCGCTGATAGGTAGGTTGGCACCAATGATTAAATCGGTGTCGGTCTCTTCGCATACCTTCATGTCTTCAACAAGGTTTACGCTGATCAGTGTTTCAATCTCGCGATGGAATTGTGTCACTTCCAGTGCTAAATCCGTGCCGCCAGCAACCAGCTTCGCGTTCGGATGCGCTTGAAAAAGCTTGGCCAACTCGTCAGTGCTTTTCGGGGAAAAAGCGGTGAGGTGACCAAGGCGTAAGTTGGCCTCGGTGTCTTGAATACCTTCTAGCTTCTTGATGGTGTTGCGTTCAAGCTCAGCAAATTGGTCGATCAAAGGTTGGTCTGTTGAAAGCGACATCGCGGCATCAACGATTGGTCGGTAGCCTGTACAACGACATAGGTTACCCGCCAGTGATTCCATGACGTCTTCTTTGCTCGCATCGGGTTTGTTCTTGCCTAGGGCAAACATCGACATGATGAAGCCCGGCGTGCAGTAACCACACTGTGAACCGTGAAAATCGACGACCGCTTTCTGTACCGGGTGTAATGACTTATCTCGGTTTTGCAGATCTTCTACTGTGATCAGCTGCTTACCGTGTAACGCTGACACAAATGTAAGGCAAGAGTTCACCGAACGGTATTGCAGTTGTCCATCAACTACTTCACCGAGAACGACGGTACATGCGCCACAGTCACCTGACCCACAACCTTCTTTGGTACCGGTTTTATTAACCTTGGTACGAAGGTAGTTGAGCACTGTCATGTTAGGTGACAGATTGTCTTCACGTCTTATTTCCTGATTGAGCAAAAAAGTAATCAAGAGACCTCCTTGTAAATCGACATTGTTCCATGTGTATTCTTTTTGACTTCTAGGTCAATAATTATCCATCCTGACCCTGTGGTCAACTATTTATTTACAAAAATGCAACAACATTGCACTTTGGTGGATTGTGTACAATTTAATTTTGGATGTAGTTGTTTGTTTTATTGGGATTTAAATTGGAAGTGTTGAGTTTTGTGGTGTGAATGAATTAATGGCTATGTATACAAAATAAAGACAATAATTTTTGCACTAGGGAGTAAATGTTATAGAGGCTAAGAGCACTATTCTGCTCAGAAACGAGAGTATTTTGAGGTGAAATGAGTCGATCTTCGCGTCTATCATTATAGGGAGGGTATAAAAAAGAGAAGTAATCGCAGAGGCTTACTTCTCTCCCGTCTTGTTAACAAAAAGTTGTTAACTGATAGTTGCCAACAAGAAACTATTAGCAGTTAGTCATTAATAGCTTATAGAAGCGATTATGATTTGTTCTTAAGCAGATCTGAGAACACAACATGCAGGTCGCTCGATGCAGTGCTGCTGTCTAGGTTTAGCTTAGAGCGAATGTGGCTTAAATGCTCTCGCATTAGGTCAACGGCTTGCTCTTCATCTCCAGACTCTATCGCATCAAGCAATCCTTCATGCTCATCGAGAGAGCAGTTTGAGTGGCTGCCGGTTTCGTACTGGGCAATAAGCAGAGAAGTTTGCGATACCAAGCTGCGTTGAAAAGCCAGCAGTGGCGCGTTCTCAGCCATTTCAGCCAGTTTGATGTGGAACTCACCAGACAAACGTAAGCCAGAACCATAGTCACCTTGGTCGAAGGCGCAGTTCTCTTTCGCGACCAGTTTTCTACACTCTTCGATTTGAGCTTTGGTCGCGTTTTTAACCGCTAGCTCTGTGATAGCAATTTCCATCACTTCGCGTGCTTTAAATATCTGTTTGGCTTCGTCTACTGTGGGTGCTGCAATCACGGCACCTCGGTTAGGACGGATCACCACAACTTGTTCTAAAGATAGGCGCAGCAAGGCACGACGAATAATAGTACGGCTAACACTAAAGATTTCTGCTAATGCTTCTTCGCTTAATTTGGTGGCTGGTGGCAGCCTTTGTTCTAGTATCGCATCGAAGATATGGCAGTAAACAACATCGTCTTGAGTCTGGCCTGTTACTTTCGTTTTTACACCTTTGGAGACAGAGTTTTTGAGAACTGTCATAGAGATAAGGACCCTTGTTTAGTCGAGTTGGGTTGGTTGAGAATAATTCATGAGTATTACCCTATATTGTATACATTTATCTATACAATTCCACCGGATGAAAGTGCGATGCACGCTTATTTGTTAATGACTTATAACATTTAGTTTGCAAGGAACTGTGTGCAATCTAGAGCTTTAAGTCATTAGCCCTAAAACTAGACGCGATTATCGCCGCAGCTGTATGCCACGATCTGGCTGATTTCGCTCAGGCTGCGACCTGATTGCTGCTGCCACTCGTTGAAAGCCTTACTTGCCGCAACTTGTGCTCGCTTAGTGTTACGACCGCTATCAACCACATCTGTGCTGCGCAGGTGCGCTTCAACGTCCGATGATAAGATGAATGTGTCTTTACCCATCTGGCGCAAGGTGTAAGCACCGGTGTTACCACCTAATCGCTTACCGTGTTTCTTCAGGTAGTCCCAAAGTTCTGTAATGCGTTCTGATGGCCAGTCGGCAACCATTTGTGAGAATGAATCGGCTTCACGCTTGGCATTATGAATCATGGTGGCATTGGCAGGGATAGTCATCACCTTAGTAAGGTGACGAATAATACGCGGGTCTTGCGCTTTCTGTTCCCACATCTCATTCGGCAGCATTAGCATCTTTTCGATGTCGAATTCAAAGAACACTTCTTCAAATTGCGGCCATTTCTTCCTCACCACATTCCACGAAATCCCACACTGGAATACCTTCTCGGTAAAGGCGGCTAGCCAACGGTCGTCGGTGATTTGTGATAACTCGGCTTGTGAAAGAGGTGCACGAACAATCTTTTCTAGCTCAGCTGCCCCGCCTTTACGGTGAGCGGCACGTTGGTAAATGGTGTCGAATTTTTCTTGGGTCATTGGAGGTTCCAAACTAAAGCGATTCTTTATGATATGGGGATTGATTTCTATATGAAAAGGAGCTTAAGCCATTGTCTTCAAATCAAATGAAAGCCAATTAAGAGGTCTTTAATTCCATCTGATACAAGGGCCATGTTTTACCATTAAATTCTTTAACGCTTGGCTCTTTGTCGACCACCTCAAAGCCCGCTTTGTCGTAGCAGCGTTTTGCGCCGTGGTTTTGCTTGAATACGGCCAAGGTGATGGTGGTGACATTTGGTATTTCTTTCGCCACCTTTAAGGCCGTTTCAAGCATCGATTGTCCTAACCCTTTGCCTCGTTGGTTTGGGTGAATAGCAACTCGGCAGAAACGAAGTTCATTGTCTGACATGCGTTGAAACTCCATAAAACCGAGCAAGTCATTGGTATTCGAGTTAGTGCTAGACGTGGAGAATGTGTAAAGCTCGACATGGGGCTCTTGAGAACGTTCGATGATGGAAGAGGCTTCTAACGGCCAACCAAAGGTTCGTCCTCCCCACAGTACGTAGTCTTCGAGAGATGTGAACCAAGTGACGATCTCGTCGGCGTCGGATGCTTTAAAGCGGTTTATTTCCATATCCTTGTCTCTTCCTTATCGTGTGTCTCTTTTTCTAAACCATTAAACTTCCGTACTCAACTGCTCAAGAAAGCCACGCATATAGTCAGTGCGCTTGTTGGCTTCTAACTTGGCGGATTCTGTATTCATGGTTTCAGCGAGCTTAAACAGCTTCACGTAGAAGTGGTCGACGCTGTAATGCTTGTCATCTAAGTCACGCTGCTTCGCGAACGGGTCTTCGTGGTTATACAACTCTGCGTTAAAGCTTTGACCCACATACAAGCAACGAGCAATGCCAATCGCACCAAGAGAATCGAGACGATCAGCATCTTGGACGACTTGAGCTTCCAAAGTTTCTGGTGTGATGTTGGCGCTGTAGCTGTGCGTGACAATCGCATGATGGATCTCATCCAGATAGGACGCAGGATACTCGATAGATTTGAGGAAAGAGATCGCCTTGTCTGCTGCCATTTGCGAGCTTTTGGCTCTGGCTGGATGGTTCTTCGGGAAGGTGAAGCAGTCATGAAGATAAGCGGCAGGCAGAACGACTTCAAGCTTAGCCTGTTCTTGAACACATAAAGCCTTAGCGGTTTTAACGACGCGCTTAATGTGGCTAATGTCGTGCGCTGCGTCTTGTGTCATTTCTCGTTGTGCAAAATCAAGCAGTTGGTCTTCAAACTTTTCCTTCACGCGTCTCTTTCTCCATATGTAGACGTTAGCAATCTTGTTGATCACCTAGCATTTATTTCACATCGACTTTAACAGTTTCAAGCGCGATTTTTTATCTTTTATAAAAACTATACCAACAAAAAAACCGACTCTGTGAGTCGGCTTAATAGAGAGGCTTGTCTACGTATTTTAGGACGAGACAGATAAAAGCATTATCAACGGTAGTGAGAGCCTAAGCTGCAGCTTGTTGAAGCTGTGCCAATACATGATGTAGAGAAGGGCTGATGGTGTGACCAAGTGCTTTTACTTCGTCACATGGCTCTACTAAATCAGGGATCTGGAAGCTGATCATGTTGGCTGCCATAGAAGCGCGAATGCCGTTGTTTGAATCTTCAAACGCCAAGCAAGTTTCAGGCGCAACACCTAGGCGTTCTGCCGCCAGCAAGTAAATTTCTGGGTGAGGCTTACCGTGAGTCACTTCGCAGCCGGTGCTTAGTGAAGTGAAGTAAGAATCTAGGCCTGCTAACTCAAGCTTCTTCTTGGCGATATCTAGTTGAGTTGAGGTTGCTACCGCGATTGGAATGTCATTCGACTTTAGCCACTCCAGCAACTCAATTACGCCATCTTTTACCGGGATTGCTTGGTTTTTAACAATCGCACTGTAGCGGGTTCGCCATTCGTTATTCAGCGCTGGGTAGTCTAGGTTTTCACCGTAACCATTTCGAAAAATCTGTTCGATGGTTTTTGCATTACAACCAATGATGCCTAGGTAAACATCTTGCAAAAACGGAACACCTTGCGCGTGACATGCTTCTTCAAATACCCGCATACAAAGTCGCTCGGTGTCGAGCAGCAGTCCATCCATATCAAAAATAGCAGCTTGAAAATTCATATACGTGGTTCTTTATGTGTTGTCGTCGTGAGGGCGAGTATTTTGACACAGTGTCTAGGGATAGGCGAGTCAGTGTTTAGTAAGAACGAGCCCAATTAGCTTAAGGAATGTGCCTATAGGTGAGTTGGGAGCTGATTGATTTACGCTGAAATAATATCGTTCAGTTATGAGCTTGATATTTTATAGGCCATATAGATCTAATAGAAACAATTGTGATTATCCCATATAACAAATCTAGGTCTTGTGCCTGGCTTCTTATTACATTTCATAAACTTACAGGCGTGTTAGCGTGACCATAATCTTATAAAAAACAATTAACGGGAGCCTGCAATCATAGTGTGACCAAGCAATAAGTAAATGGCTGAGCTTAGGGAGAAAATAACATTAGTCCACACTTTTAGCAGGGTTGCTTATGTTGTATTTTGAGTTTCTATTTTTATTAGTCGTCCTTTATATCGGGTCTCGGTATGGCGGTATTGGCTTAGGTGTTGTTTCTGGTATTGGTTTGGTAATCGAGGTGTTTGTCTTCAAGATGCCACCAACGTCTCCACCTGTCACCGTAATGTTGATCATCCTCGCCGTTGTTACTTGTGCTTCGATACTCGAAGCGGCTGGTGGCTTAAAATACATGCTGCAAGTGGCGGAAAGGGTGCTGAGAAAGAACCCGAAACGCGTCACCTTGATAGCCCCGTTTGTGACTTATTCGATGACTTTCCTATTGGGTACTGGCCACGCGGTGTATTCCATCATGCCTATCATCGGTGATGTGGCATTGAAGAACGGGATTCGTCCTGAGCGCCCAATGGCGGCGGCGTCTGTCGCGTCTCAACTGGCGATTACTGCATCTCCAATTTCTGCTGCTGTGGTGTATTACCTCGCGCAACTTTCTGATATCCAACACTCGATTACTCTGCTTTCTATTTTGATGGTGACGGTTCCTGCAACGCTGTTCGGCACACTTTTGCTTTCTCTGTATAGCTTGAAACGTGGTAAAGAACTGAACGACGATCCTGAATACCAAGCGCGTCTAAAAGATCCTGAGTGGAAAAAGCGCATCGAAAGCACCACTGCGACGTCTTTGGATGAAGTGCTGCCAACTTCGGCTCGTAATGCAGTATTGATTTTCCTACTTTCAATTGTGGTGATTGTTATCGTGGCTATGGTGCCTGAGATCAGAACCATCGTAGACGGCGACAAGCCAATCAAGATGTCGGTGATCATCCAAATGATGATGCTCTGTTTCGGCGGTATCATCTTGCTGGCAACCAAAACTGACCCACGTGACGTGCCAAATGGTGTGGTATTTAAATCGGGAATGGTGGCAGCGATTGCTATCTTCGGTATCGCTTGGATGTCGGATACCTACTTCCAATACGCAATGCCTCAGTTCAAGTCGGGCATCGTGGAAATGGTGACCAACTACCCATGGACGTTTGCACTAGCGCTATTCATCGTATCAGTTGTGGTGAACTCTCAAGCCGCTACTGCACGTATGATGTTGCCTGTTGGCCTTGGCTTAGGATTAGATCCAGCACTGCTTATCGGCTTAATGCCAGCAGTTTACGGTTACTTCTTCATCCCGAACTACCCATCAGATATCGCAACGGTTAACTTTGATGTGTCTGGCACCACCAAGATTGGTAAGTGGTACTTCAATCACTCATTCATGTCGGTTGGTTTAATCGGTGTAGTAGGCGCATGTTGCTTAGGCTACGCACTGGCTCAGATTTTTATCGCTTAATGTATTAACTCTTTTTTTGAAATAGCCAAGACAACAACGAAAAACAGCGCCTAAATTGGCGCTGTTTTTGTTTTAACAGGTTTCGTTTATTAGCTTTTAAATGAACTATTAACGTGGCTCAAAAGCCAAAGACTGAATCGCTTCTTCAATCGTCAGGAAGTGAATCTTCATCAAGCACACTTCGGCTTTCTGGAACTCATGATTTCGTATCAGCTTAGTCACGCTTTCTACTGAATACTGCTCAGTTCGTTTCGCTAGCGACAGTTGATTTGAGTTCGATTGAAGTGCGTAACTGTCACCTTCAGAATCGATGAGGTAATCATCTTCACCCAAGATCATGTCTGAGCATTCTGCCTGAAAATCTTGTTCTGACGCGACGTAAATAAGCTCATCGTCACCGTCGAGTTTTACCAAAGATGGCCAACTGATCATTACTGCTCTTTCTATGTGCTGCTTACTGCTTTTAATAGTGGTGACGACAAGCAATTATGTAAAAGTTATCGTCATCTGCTTTATACACTAATCGATTCTTGTCATCGATTCGTCTTGACCAAAAGCCAGACAGGTTGCCGACTAGTGGCTCCGGCTTTCCAATCCCTTCAAAGGGCGTTCTTTTGGCAGCTTCAATCAACTTGTTTAGTTTCTTGAGCGTTTTCTTGTCTTGGGTTTGCCAGTATAGGTAATCTTCCCAAGCATTATCTGTAAATACAATCTTTCGATCATTCGTCATTATTCAATTCTCGAACGGTTGTATTTCCGGTTTCGAGTTGAGCAATGGATTCAGCCAATCTTTCAGCGTTTTTAGGCGAGCTCATTAGGTACAAGGTTTCTTGCATTGAATTAAAATGATCAAGAGACATTACCACGGCATCTTCTGAATCTCGTCTGGTTATTACCGTAACATCAGAATCGTCTACTACTCTATCGAGCACAGACTTAAGGCTATTTCTGGCCTCAGTAAAAGAAACAATATTCATCACTTATTTCCCCTGTTGTTTTTGGATATGTTTAATCTTTCAATATATACAGAATAGTTAATCATTCATGAGTTAACTATTGTACATGTCCCGCTTGTTGTACATGTTATATCAGAGATTAAACATGATCAACTTATGGTACATGTCACTCACTGTAAATCTGCAGAGTGCTACTGACTTAAAATGCTATTTACTTAAAGATCGGCCCAACGGCGCGAAGTAACCTTGAAGCGCTTGATAAATCTCTTTGCGATGCGCCATATCAGGATACACGGGGTACATATCAGGCTTGGTTGTGCCATCGACTAGATAAGCGTTCTTGATCTCTGAACAGGATTCAATCACCGACTCAAAAGCTCGCGCCATCATCTCTGTGGGCAAGGAGAAGTAACGAGCAGACATCGCTTTGTCGGCAATAACGCTGCGCGCCACGTAATCGTGTTTATCTAAGTTGTTGTCGCTGAGCAATGTGGAGTCAAACAGAGACATCAAACTTTCGTTTAATGGATGAGGTCTTACTTTTCTATCGTGTAACCAACAATCACTGGCGAACAAAATGTGTTTTCGAGGGCCTGAGGTATCACCAATTTCAAACGCCTTTTCAGCAATGTAGTGGTCAAACGCATGCCAGAACTCATGCGCTAACGCACCTGCCCCTGCGTTTTTAGCGAGGGCTAATTCTCTTTGGTTTGGCGCGTAGTGTGCTTGTACACCCTTTCTGCCACCACTGCCGAACGCTAAGCCTAATGTGCCACGCAAGCCAATTGCTTCTGGTGGCAAAGCCAAGATGTAAGCCAAATCTGCTAGCGAATCGAATATCAGATTCGCAGCGAGCTCTTTCTCTTCTTTTGTTACCCAAGCGCCCACACGAATGCTGCCCATACCGAAGGTCTGTTTGATGTCCATGAAAGACACCTGATCGCCATGTCGGTAGTTTGGGCCTTTGCGCGTTTTGTATTTAAAGTGAGCTAACTTCAAAGGGGTCCTTGGAGAAAGAGGTTAGGTGGAATTTAAGTGGAGTGTTTTTATCGGATGCTGGGCATTGAACCATATTCTTAAAACACACCGTTATGAACCGTATTTAAGAACGAAAGTTAGCACCTTTGTGAGTAAATTACCGAACAAAATGAGTTAGGTTGTGTTCGAAAGCTTCCCACGAGGTTGGGGTGCCTTCGTGAGTCAGCGGAAATAGAGACTTGTCTGGCTTGGCATAACTTAAGCGATGAAGCCTTTGCGTGACATGGTAGCTGTCTAGCCCTGAAATCGTGACTAAATTTAGTGCTTCTAAATCAAGGTAGCCATCCGGCATCACGGCACGTTTGGGTGCTTGAATCGTAATGACCTCTCCAATCAACATTTGCGTTTGATTGCTTTCAATCGATATCTGTTCTTTCAAAACTAACCCTATTTTGAGACTGCTTTCTAAAACAAATGGAGCAGATAATACATCATCGTAATAGGGCGTGAGACCAACTGCGTTAAATTCGGAGATTGATTTAGGATAACGAGCGGAAGTTTGATGGGCTTTTTGAACAAAGTCAGCACCGATACTATTGATGGTGAAGTGCTGAGTTTCTAAGATGTTCTCTAATGTATGGCGGCGACTTTCTGTTGGTCGGACTATGAAGCCAAGCAAAGGTGGATTCGACCCTAGGTGAACAACAGAGCTCACCACAGCAAGATTTTCTAGCCCTTGTTTATCGCACGTACCAATTAGGTTGGCGCTTTTGAATCCTGATAAGGAGTTGATTAAGCGAGCGCGTTCTCGCTGATCCATTGTTTGGATATCTTGTCTTGAAAGGGTCATGTCCTTCATATCTTTCTCTTCCTACTTGATTAAATGAACCTGCGTTTTATGAGCTTATATGTACGAACATGGGCTTTTTATCGATCAGGAAAATTATCCGTTTCGTGAGCTACCATTACGTCTGCATGAAAGGTGAGTCTTTTGGGGTTACTGGAACTGATTGGAAGGTGTTAAGTTGTGGAGTAGCACCAAGAAAGTACTACTCCGTTGTTGTTTTGTTTGAAGCACCTGTTGTGTATTCAAACCGATCTACAGTGATGCATTTTGAATATCATCCAAGGCATCGCAATAGAAAGGTCCACTGAACTCCAACAAGGCTTGCGGCATCTCTATGGTTTCGGCCAAAACGTTGTGCTCGTATAAAGAAACATTGACCGAAGCCTTCATTGATTTCATGTACTTCTGCTCTCCGCCAAAGATAATTACAGAAGGGAAGGCTAACGGGTAAAAGCTTTCCAGTTCGGATTTTACTTCCATGACCATCTTGTACTTAATTTTGTTCATTTCGAATTTTAAGTATCCTGCGCAGGAATCGACCTCTCTTTTCAGTGAAATATTGCCAATCGCCGGGTAGAAGATCAGGTCATAATTAGGTGAGATATAGCGGCCAGCCCACAGTTCAATATTAGAACTCCCAACTTTTGCGCCTGTAAACATGTAGTAGAGTTCATCAGAAAGTCCCATGGTGTAGATCATTCCTGCGCTAGACTCTTTGTCGTACCACCCTTTATCAAGCTGAGCGTATCCGCTTCCAAACAGAGATTGCTCACCATCGTAGAAACTGTACTGAATCGGCGTGCCAACGGTGTAAAGAAACCATTTACCTCCGACTCCCGGCAATTCAGGAATAATACCGAAAGGCGTTTGTCCCGGATTTCTGCCACGCCAATAATGAGCATGTTCGCCATCCCAACGCATCGAGAATTGAAAGTCTTCGAAAGTTACATTCAGTGTTTCTTTATTGGCGACGACAATCCCCGGTATTTCGTAATGGAACTGTTCCGAGTCGTCAAAACCACGGAGGATTAACTCATCACGAAAGATGTCGTATTTCACTGTCTTGCCGTTGACCGGTGTAAACGCGAGATGCACGTATGCCTTAGGCGTTGGGTCAGAAAAGTCTGGAGCAATGTAGGTTTGTAGGCTGACTTTAAAGTAGCCGACCTCTGGGACGGCGATATTATAGAACCATTGTTCAGCCCAAGTTTGTTGCGATGATGGAGTATGAGGGCGTATATCCTCGAGTGTGGTAGCAAACCCTTGTGCTACGAACAGGCAGCAACATGCTAGCCCTAAACGCAGTAGTTGGCAGAGGTTCATTGAAGTGATGTCCTTTGTTGAATCCTTTGGAAAAGCGAGTGTCAGGCATAGAGCACAGTGCTATATGCCTGACGAGCCGGTTATTTTCGGCATATGCGTGCGTCAGTGAAGTAGAGCCCTGACTGACAAGTCGTCCCTGATTGGCAGTGAGCATCTTCTTCACAGTAACATTCGCCGCGCACGTTACATCCTGGTTTTAGATAATCTTCTAATGGCGTTTCACCACTCACACGCTCCCAGAATGGGTTGGTGAAGGTATCGAAAGGGTCCAGCTCCGCTTTGGCTTGCAAGAACTCAGGCCACATCGGGAAGCGAGAGGGCATGTCCTCAAAAATAGCGACTGAGTTTTTACCCCAGTGTGGTCGCGCATCATATTTTCGTAGCGACATTTGCTCGATTTCTAGGTTCACGAAGTAGTTTTTAGGCTCTTTCTTGCCCTCTTTACGTAGTGTGTATTCAATGCCGACGAAAGCGGTATCTCGTCCTGCGCTCATTCCTAAATAACTGTCGGAAGCTTTACCAAATCGGAAGTAAATACCATTGAGCGGGAAGCAAGTACGTGGGTGAGCATCGACGATTTGGCGGACATCATTGATCCAGTTTGGCAGGCGTTCAATGTCGATAGCGACTTCTTGAAGCGCGATAGGCAGACGATCCCAGATACATTTGTTCGGGTCTTTGCATTCGAAGTACTGCATTTGGTCAGAATAGCCGATAGGTTCATCAACTGCCTTACCTGTGACACTGTCTCTGAAGTAGGACTTTGCTCGGCCATTGTAACGAGCGACGGCAGCAAGACATTGCAAACCAGCACCTGGGAATTCGTGTGCGGCATTAAACAGTAGCCCGAAGAAAAATTCCTCAGCATCCGTGACATCGGCTTGTGCATTGTAGGCTTGGCCTTCTGTCTCGATTGGAACGGGGTTGTAAAGTGTTGTGGTGTAACGCCCTAGACCGGGGAACCATGCGATGTTCGCTGAGTAGTTGTTGTGTGCAATATCCAGTATTACGTCTTCAAGGTTGGAATCATCTCGATAACCGGTGACTTCTGCTTTCACTTTAAAGGCATCTTCAAGCTTTAATGTCGCTTCAACCACTACGCCAAGCGCACCAAGGTTCACTCTTGCGGCGTCCAGTAAATCGCCCTCAAGTACTCTGACTTCGCCTTGCCCATCAACAACTTTAAGCTGGGTAACGTAGTCAGCGAGCATGTTGCTTGGTCTATCTAATGTAGAGCCGTGTGTACCACTGCCCAGCATGCCACCAACGGTAAAGATAGCTAACTCCGTCACCATGTTGATCGCATAACCTTGCCCGCGTAAGAAGTCATTGAGATCGTTGAACCGCATACCAGCTTCAACGGTGACGGTCTTATTTGTTGCATCGAAGTGGACGATCTTATTCATATTCTTCAGAGTGATTTGAACTTGGTCGTCACCGGCACAAGCGGCATCTATTTGGCTTGCGAACTTGCGATTTCCCGTCATCACTTTTTTACCGCGTATCAGAGCGTCTTGGACGATGTTTTGTACTTCATCAATAGAACTTGGGTCGTAGATCGCTTCGGGGTGGCAAGTGTATGTTCCTTGGTAGTTCGAAATCTCTCTTTCCGGCTCATTGGAATGAAGAGAGAAAGCTGTCCCCATTACGGCAGCAAGCAAAGCGTTACCAAGTACCATGGTTTTTATTTTCATTAAGACTTCCTTGTGGTTTAGTCGAAGTTGATTTTTAAAGTTGGTTTTCTTCATCGAATGGATTAGCCAAATCGAGGCAGAATGTGTTGTTGAATGACTTCTTGAACAGCGCTGCGATGACTGGATAAACGTGAACTGAAGAAGTCTCCTATGTTGGCTTTATAGGCATCGGCAGGTCTCGGGCCTATCTCTGCCACCCAGAGCGCATGATTCGTAGTCGCAAAGTTGAGTTGCGGGTGCCCTAAGATCGCTAATGGGCCTTGTGCTAAGTTTTGTGCGTCAAAGATCCAGATCTCTTTGCCATTTCCAATGCCATGAGTAGGGTGACTACGAACCACGGCTGTGAATATGTAGCCGTCGTCTTGAGCGGTGCTGTTAGGGCGAGCCATAAACTGAGGTGTTCGCATCACACAATCTGAGGGAAATTGATACGCATCGGCGAGATTCATCGAAAGGCAGTCCATGTGCACGAGAGCCGAGGGTTGGTCGGTTTCAGGTAATGAATCGTTGGTGAACCTTCTATTGGGGTAGTGCTCATACGCCTCTGCGACACGCTTAATGACATGGTCTTTGCGATAGCCAACGGCAGCCCAATAAATATGTTCAAATTGCTCTGGGAACTGGAAGTGTCCACGGTACGCGGGATCATTCATATCCCAAAAAAGTTGGTCGTCTCGTATCAGCCTGAAGTCTTCATTTATCTGTCGAACGGATTGTGACTGAACTTGGATCCTTGCGCGTACTAAGCCGCCGACATCAATAGGTGCTGCCGGATAACCTGCCAATTGACTCGGAGTTCTTCCACCAAATAATCGCTTATCGCGTGTGTATTGGGGCTCCGATTTGTCCATCGCTCCTAGGTATTGGCCATATAGGGTGATTTCGTTTTCATGGTCATCGTAGTTACACATGATGTCTGAGGTATCGAAATCCAGTTCTAGGTAGTCGGCAACCACATAATTGAACTCGGGATTGAGATCTTTCTTGCGAATTATCCAAGTTGGAGTTCGATGTTGCTGAGCATAAACCGACGATATACCGAGCATACGTAATGGTTCGACTTGCGCTGCAGTTTCAAATACGAGGATGTGGTGGCGCGTTACACCCAGCGAGTGAGCGGTTGCGACGATAAAGGCGGGCTTACCGTTACGACCAATAATGTTCCAGCCTTGTAAAGGGCTTTGCTTATCCCATTTCAAAAGCCGTATAAATCCATTTTTAGTACCCGTGTTGGAAATGTTTCCACCGTAGTTAATCGTGAAACATTCATCCGACTCGAGATCAAAATATGGATGGCCTGTGGTACGTACTTGTGGAAACAGCCATTTGTCAGGAATAAAAGGGCTCATCCAAGGTGGAAGACTGCTCTGCCACTCATCATAGTGACCAATCGGTGTGATCAGGTCTAAGCTGAGCGCATCAAATTCGTAGGGAACCCCACCTTCGTAGCTGAGCGCGAATCGGTTGTCACCTAGGTAGTTGGGCGCGGTATTACAATAGTTGACGAATCCCATCGTCGGGCTGTAATAAGCCATACCACCAAGTAGTTTAAAGCTGTCATAGCCATACGAGATATGCTGTTGCATGATGGCTGACGGGGTATCAATCATCTTACGCAAGAAAGAAACTTTGCTTGGCGAAAAGTCGAGACGGGTTAGAGCGCCGCGACCGTTCGGACTCAGGTGGTCTGGCTCTAATGGTATTCCTTCAGAAAAAAACACATGGCCATGGATATCAGCTGGCAACTCTCCACTAATAAGGTGCAAATCTCCCGAGGTTGCGCTGCGCCCAGCTTGCATAATTGAGACCGGAAATAAGGAAGGGGTGTTGTCTTGCGAAGCCAAAAGTTGGGTTGGCACAAAGGCAGCCCCTGCTACGCTTTTCAAAAATGTACGTCTTTTCATTGCTCTGACTTATATGTTTACCCATGCATATAAACAAAGTAGGTGAGTTTTATTGGCTAGAATGAGTAATGTACAAAACTATGAAAGAGTGCAAAGAAGTCGTGTAATTTGACGGGTGAATTACACGGGTTAATATCAATAAGATATTGATTTAAATGTTTTTAATTTCGTTTTTCTTGCGTTTGGTTTGGCGAATTTTAACGGTGTGATTAGCTCTTATTTAGTTTCTAACGCCAATATTTGAAGAGAGGGTGCTTCTTGATGCGTGGCACCAATACTTTCTTTAGCAATGTATTTAAAGACTTGAGATAAGTTAATTTGCTATTGCAGCCATTCGCTATTGAGCGATACCATATAGGGCTGTTTCTTTGGTAAAGATGTAATTATGTCAGATGAAAAACTCGCACTCGAATGGATGCGCCAACAAGCTCATAAAGTTGACCCATACGTTATCGAACCATCGTTTGATGAATGCGTTGAGTTGCTTGATCCTGCCTTCAAGAAGGGCAAGAGTGTTGCGCAGTTAAAGTATCTGTTATCAGAAGCGGATCGTAGAGCTGGCGCGGCAGAACGCAAACATGCGGCTTTAAAATATGCCAAAGAGAAAAGCCCAAATGCAGGTCAGATCCTGCGTTTGCAAAGCAAGCTTCAACAAGTTCAGTTGGCTCTCAAACTTGCTACTGGCGACAGCAACATGACCATCTCTCAGTTCTGTTCTGAATATGATGTGACCAAGCGTGACGGTAACACGGCATGGAATGAAAAGCTGGTTGAGCAGGGTAAAAGAAAGTAGTCATTCAAAAGCCTGAAAATTGCTTTTCAGGCTTTGCTGTTAGTCCGCTTATTCAGAGCGCCCCACGCTAAGGTCGAATGTTATTGAAGCTGACCTTCTGCGTTCCATCGCCTTGATTCTCCAGCTTAACTACATCTCCTTGATAGTAATAAGGTTCCATTGGCATCTCGCTGTTGGTCGGCCTTGCGTAATGCAATACTGCTGGCTTCGCGTCAACTTGCTGAGCGAACAAATAGCCAATCAGCGCATGTTCAAACTGGTGATAACCGTTGCCCCAATGGAAAGCTTTGGTGCGCTTAGGATCAAGCCCCACACCGCCGTATTTGTGGTCGACCCATACATCATGAAAGGTCGGTAGGGTGTATTGCAATACGTCTTTCATTGAACCATCGACTAGCGAAACTGTCATGGCTGCTTGATCAAGCTCCGCCCACTCCCATGATGAAGCCCAATTTGTGTTTGGTCTGCTTTGCCAGCCAGTTATCTCTTGTCCTTTCCACGCTTTCTGAAGTTCCTCGCCATAATATTGGGATACACTCACGAACTCTTTCTGATATTGCGCCTGAGCGAGAGTGTGTTTCATCCCTTTGATGCCAAACTCTTTCCATTCAGAGCTATTCAATGTTTGTCCTGTAAGGTAAGTCATCCAATAGGCTTTAATGGTGTGCCCAAAATCGTTGTGATTGGCATTCGGCATCATCGCAGCTTTATCATGAATTGCGCCGTAGAAGCGTTGTTCATCTTCAGAATGGTATTGGTCAATCATGGCTTGCGTGAGCCAGTTTAAGTCATCAAGCCATTTGGATTTGACGGGCTCTTTGAGCAGAGGGGCGACTAACAACATGTAACCGTTAATTTGATCAAGTTGTGCGACAAGCTCGCGTCGTTCTGCACTGCCATCCTCACCGTCAGCAAGTACCCATGCAAGACCGCTGTTGTCGCTAAGCCGATATTTATCAAAGATAAAAGATTGTTGGGCGATGAGTGCCTGTTCTACCTTTTTGTCTTGGGTCAGGTAGTAGTACATGGCAAGGCCGACCAACGCATACGCTTGATCTTGAGAGGTACGTTGCTGCCAATCCTGGCCTGCTTTTCCCTCTTTTGTGTAGCCAATAAAGCCGCCATTTTGCGTATCTTCAAGATGGTCAATGATGTAGTAGGCACCTTGCTTAGCTAACTCTAACGCCTGCTTGTCTCCGGTAAGATGGTAGAGCACGCCATAGGCATAGGTTTGACGTGACTTCATGCGCGTAAATTCTTTGCCAAAATGTGGCGTGATCCAGCCTTTGTTCAGCTCAGGGCACACATCGGAAACATCGAGCAAGGTACCGTCATCACAGCGGAAAGTAGGGAAGTTGCCTATCGGTTGCCCTTGAGCGCTAGGCATCAACCAGTACGGTGCTAACCCTTCAGTAGCATGATTGATCCAGTCTTCACCAGAAGGAAGAGGTGCGTTGGCAGATACGGCGAAGCTAGTAACACTGAGTAATGCGATCGTTGCTCGTAGCATGATTTTTATCTTAACTATTTGAATTTAGTTGAATATAAACAATCATATCTGCACATTGTGATTCGGCGATCACAATCGACCAAATTATTGTGGTGTAGATGAAGGACTATGCGGGTTCACTCGTCAAATGTTGTAAATAAGCAATAAATTATCGCTTATCGATAATTTTTTATTGATCATCGTTTGTTTTGATCTTAGTATCCTCCTGTCAACTCAACAGGAACATTAACTATGTCTAAAATCCAAAAACAAAGCCGACGTGTGCGTATGCTATTGCAGTCCTTTCTTGTACTTACTCCTATCATGGTGTGCTACTTTTGGTTAACCGTTGAGACTCCCTATGACTTTATAAGTGCGACAGGCATTTTTTATCTCACTTATGACATCGGGAGTTACACGATGTTGCCGCTTAATATGACAACAAGAATGATTGCTGCGTTCACAAGCTTAGCGATGTCTAGCATCCTGATATACGCACTAGTAGTTCTGATACGTTTATTCCGCAACTATGAGCGAGGCGAGATCTTCTCACTAGAAAATGCACTGTCTTACCAGAAGCTCGGGTATAGCTTGTTCTATTGGGTATTCGGCTCCGTTATCTATGGCTCATTGATGTCAGTGATTTTGTCGTTCAATAATCCACCAGGTGAGCGTATCTTTGCGATTAGTTTTGAGGGAATGGACTTTTTGACACTTATATTAGGTATAATTATTTTGATCATCTCATGGGTGATGAAAGAAGGTTATATTCTGGCTGATGAGCACAGCCAAACGATTTAAAGGACTTGTCATGACTATCCGCATTAATTTAGACATTATGATGGCCAAGCGAAAAATGCGATTAAAGACATTGGCAAAAGAGGTTGGGATTACTGAAGCCAACTTGTCGGTGTTAAAGAATGGCAAGGCCAAAGCGGTAAGGTTATCGACACTAGACAAGTTGTGTGAAGTGTTAGACTGCCAACCGGGTGACATATTGGAGTTTGAAGCGAACGTTCATCAAGAGAGTGCAACTGCTGAATAGCGAGTTCGTAAATCGTATTCCCTTATGAAAACAATGAGTCTCGAAGTTATTCGAGACTCATTCGTTACAAATTAAACAGGTTCTCCTGCCTCGTCTTCTTCAACGATATCTTTTTCTAAACTCGCCTCCGCCAACCATTTCTTTATCGACGGGCTATTCAACACACGTTGTTGATACTGTTGGGCTTTATCCGAAAGTTTGATGCCGTAGGTTTCGACTCGCAGTGCTACAGGTGCAAACATCGCATCAGCAATCGACCATTCACCAAACAACCAACCTTCTGGGTATTGATCCATCTGCGTCGACCATATCGCATCAATACGTTCGATGTCTTTCAGCGCGCCTTCACTCAGCGTAAGCTTTCTTTTAGCTCGGCAATTCATTGGCATTTCATTCCTGACAGCAAAGAATCCTGAGTGCATCTCTGCGGAAATAGCTCTTGCACGAGCACGCTCTTTGGTGGATTTTGGCCATGCTGCGCCGTTCAAGTGGGCGTCGTTAACGTATTCGAGAATGGCAAGTGAATCCCACACCGCAATGTCGCCATCTACTAAGGTTGGAACCTTGGCCGTTGGCGTCACTTTCGCCAGAGTGTCGTAAAAACCTGAGGTGAAAAGCTTAAGTTTGATGATGTCTGCATTCAGGTTGTAGTTATCGAATATGAGCCATGCGCGCAATGACCAAGTAGAGTAGTTCTGGTTTCCAATATAAAGCTGCATAGGTACTTCCTTGCGTTTGGTGAGTATGCATTTGAGCTTAGGGGATTGTATTGCGGCGCACTAACGGATAATTTTGATGCAATACATTAATTAAAACGATGGGTGGTGATTTCAATATGGATATTGATGCGTTGCGAGGCTTTCTCGCGTTTGTGGAAACCAGCAGCTTCACACGTGCAGCGAAACAGATAAATCGCACCCAATCGGCATTCAGTGCGCAGATGCGTAAGTTGGAAGAGGAGCTAAACGTCACCCTTTTCCAAAAAGAAGGACGTAACCTTGTATTGACTGAAGCAGGCTTAGCGCTGCGTTCTCATGCTGAACAGTTGGTCTCGCTACACAATACCGCGCTTAAGCAAGTAAAGCGTTACGAAGACAAACAACCTCTGCGACTCGGCTGCCCTGAAGACTATAACGACAGTATTCTGCCGAAAGTGATTCGTTTGTTGCAGAACGCAGAACCCACGTGCTCCATTCAAATATTTAGCTTGCCGAGCATTACGCTTAGAGAGTGGCTTGATGATAGTCGGCTTGATGCTGCGATTGTGACCCGCGCTCCCGATAGTGAAGAGGGATATTGGCTAACCAATGATGTGGGCGTTTGGATAAGCAGCCCTGATTTTGTGTTTGATGATTCTAAACCTGTCCCGCTTGCTCTGTTCCAGACTGATTGTAAATACCATGCAGCGGCGGTGAATGGCTTAACCAAACAAGACACCCCTTATCAGCTTTTGGCGTGTAGCAATACGGCTTCAGCGCAGCGCGCAATCGTCAAAGCTGGGTTGGCAATTGGTGCGATGGGCAAGCTCAGTGTCACGCCTGATTTGAAGGTTCTCGACGATATGCCGCCGTTACCTGCGGTGGACATCGTACTGTTGCTTGCGAGTAAGCATCATCCTGTGTTGGATAAAGAGGTGATCAATCAGCTGATTGAGTTGGATTCCAATTAGGGTGTGTTGTTTGGTGAGAGGCACTGCTAAGAGTGTTCAAGAAATAGAAAGGCCGAGAACATTACGTTTCTCGGCCTTGTTTTTATGGAAGATAGAGTGAATTAAGAGAGCTTAAATTTACTCAACTCGCCGTGTAAATCTCCGGCTTTTACTGTCAGCTCATTACTGATTTCTACCGATGATGTCATGGTGTCCATCACTTCCACGGCGGTGTCGTTAATGATGACCACGTTGCGGTTAATCTCCTCGGATACTGAGCTTTGCTCTTCAGCCGCGGAAGCGATTTGGTTGTTCATGTCGTTGATGACTTCAATGGCTTGGTTAATCTCTGATAGGGCTAAGTGGGCCGCTTGAGTTTCGCCTTTGGTATTGTTCGCTTGCTGTTGGCTTTGTTCCATCAATACCACGATAGATTGGGTCTCTTGCTCTAGGCGCGCCAGCATTGAGCGAATCTCTTCGGTCGAGCCTTGAGTACGGTTTGCTAGGTTACGCACTTCATCGGCCACCACCGCAAAGCCACGTCCGGCTTCACCCGCACGAGCTGCTTCAATCGCGGCGTTAAGCGCAAGTAGGTTGGTTTGTTCTGCAATACCGCCAATTTCACTCAAAATACCTTGAATGGCGGTGCTTGAATCAACTAAGTTTTGCGTTTGTTGCTGAGCATCATTCACTTGAGTGGCCAAGCTATCAACTGCGCTGGCGGCATTGTCCATGCGTGTCATGCCGTTAAGGCTATTACTTTGTACCTGGCTAGCGGCCGCAGCGGCTTGAACGGCTGAGTTCGCTACTTCTTGTGCAGTTGCACTCATCTCATTGATTGCAGTGGCGAGTGAGTTCACTTCGTTTACTTGAGCGTTCAACTGGTCACGGGATACCTCTGCACGCGCTTGGCCTTCAGTCGCGTTTTTATCGACTTGGTCTGCTGTCGCCATTACAGTAAGTAGCATCTCTTGTATACGAGATAGGAAGGTATTGAACCAGTGAGCAAGTTGCGCGGTCTCATCTTTCCCTTTTACTTCGATGCGATAGGTTAAATCACCTTCACCTTGTGCGGCATCTTTAAAGCGCTCGACCAAGTTATTGAGAACTTTGCCCAGAGAGTTGGCAATCAATGCCATAGAGATGATGCCTAGAAGAACAGCGACGATCCCCGCCCACACACCTTTTTCAAGCGCTTTCGAATTCTGTTCATCACTCCACTGGGTGTATTCGTCGACACTTTTTGCAAGGTGACTACTGGGAACCGACACCATGACTACCCACGGTGCGTCGCTAGTCTCGATAGCAGTTATGGCGTACTCCTCTCCGCCAAATGTAACCAACCCAGCCCCAGACTGTTTAGCGATAGACTGAACTCGCGACCATTCTTTTTCTAGCTCTGGCGAGACCTTTTTACCGACCGTGTTTCTCGCGCTGCTGTTGGCTAGGGTAATGCCTTTCCATGACGTGATGAGAATTTTACCTTGTCCGTCGAACAGGTGACGAGCAAGACCTTCACTCTGGCTTTGCAGTTCATGAAGTGACAGATCGAAACCAAGTGAGCCGATGATCTTACCGTTCTGTTTGATCGGCTGGCTGATGGTAGTAATGAGTTCTTGCTTACCACGAACCGGATAGAAGTACGGTTCCATTACGAATGTTTTACCTGTTTGGTAAGGCATTAAGTGCCAGTCGTCTTTGCGTTCGCCATTGCTGTTCAGTTCAGTATTGCTGAAGCTCTCCATTGCGACCGCATCAAAGCTGTTTTGGTCATTGGGAGAGAAGAAAGGGGCAAGATAGCCCTGACTGTTAAAGCCTAATTTGTTGTCTAAGCTGATCTCGCCATTGAGATCGGTTTGTTGTGGCCAAGTTTTGTTTTCCCACACCATGTAGCCAGCAAAGACGGCTTTGTTTTGTGCTTCTAAAGCGGCAGTAAACTGTTGAACGATAAGGTCTGAGCTAGCGTCCGTTTCTGAACTCAACTCAATGATTGAACGTGCTTGTTTTAAGTTGGCTAATACCGGATTAAGTTGGTTGGAAATGTTCAACCCTTGCTGAAGTGCCGTATTTTGTAAATCGGTTGTCGTAGCGTCGGTTAACTGTAGTTTTACTTTCTCTGTGACTTGTTTATTCACATCAGTAAAAGCGCTAGTGGTCATGCCCATTGCGATCAACAGGGTGAAAGCCATCGCCCCGCCTGCACTCACCGCAATTCGCGTTCGTATACTGTTAAACATATGATCTCTCTAGCTAAATAGTGGTAGTTTTGCAGAGATTTTAAACAAGATAAGTGAACGGAAAATTCAAAATAATGAACACAAAAAGAATAGGGAGATCAAAAATATAAACAAGATTGCATAGTGCGCAGTTTTGGCTTTGGTCGTAACGTTTAGAGGAAGATGAAAATCATCATTTAGCAATCGCTAACTTTCTGTATTTATTCGTTTTAATGATAATTAGGAGAGTTTGATGTTTTAGTAAGGCGGCTATTTTTCTTTTCTAGTTTGTGACCGCGAGTCTATTACTCATTATATGACGGCGGTCACAATTTATTTTATTTAACCCAATGAATTACCACTCTTTTTATAAGTGATTTAAAGAGGAAACGCGTTGTATTAGCTTGCCCGTTTTGTTTTGCTCTGTTTCTTCGGTGGCCTAACGTGGCGTGACAAAATACGACTTCGCTCTTGTTTCACTTCCGTTAGCTTTCTCCATGACCATAAACGCACTCGTGCCTCTTTAGCGCTAGCGTCGAGATCGACTACTGGATTAAGGTAAGGGGATTCTGGTTCAAGCTCATGCATCATGATTTCCATAGGCGTCATCTTCCAAGGCTCAAACAGGAGTGGAGTGGGTATGTCTGAAAGTTCGGGTACCCATTTTCGGATGAAGTCCCCATCGGAATCGTGTTCTAGGGCTTGCTTGGTTGGGTTGTAAATTCGGATGGTGTTGATGCCGGTTACCCCAGCTTGCATTTGAAACTGTGGGTAATGAATGCCAGGTTCAAAATCGAGGAACAGCTGCGCTAAGTGTGTGACACCATCACGCCAGTCCATGTTCATATGGTGAGTGAGAAAGCTCACCAGCATAGAGCGCATGCGGAAATTAATGTACCCCGTATGATGCAGGCAGCGCATACAGGCATCGACCAACGGCACGCCTGTCATCCCCATCTTCCATGCCTGAAGATGTGTCGGATCTTTTACCGTTTCATTCTGCAATAGCGTCTCATAGGCGTGGTTGATGCAGCGAAACTCCATCCCGCATTCCGATTCAAACTTCTGCATGAAATGACAGTGCCAGTGAAGCCTTGAAGAGAGAGCAATCAAGCTGCGACGAAATCCAGCGACTTGCCAGTGTCCCAATAGGTGTTGATAAACTTCGCGCAGCGATATATTGCCCCAAGCTAAATATGGGGATAGACGTGTACAGGCATGTCGTGAAGCTTCTGGGCTTGAGATACTGCGATAGTAATCGCGACCACGGCGCTCAAAGAAGTCGTGTAATGTTGCCCATGCCAGTGCACTTCCGCCCGTTTGTATGCCGTTAACTTTGGCTAACCATGCTTGTGGAGGTTCCATAGCGAGTTCAAGCTCTTCAGCATCAAGGGTATGCAGTGATTCTGTAGTTAACTGACTTTCTTCTATGGGAGCACGCATCACACTGTTCCAATGCTTGTCCCAACCGATTCTGTCTTTCGACCCTCTCACGACAGCGCCCTGTGCGAACTCTTGCCAATGGATGTTGTGCTCTTTAAACCAAGTAGAGAGTTCTCTGTCACGCTCAAAAGTGCAATTTAATCCTACCTCTTGATGAGAGAAGACGTTTTTGATGCTGTAACGAGATTGGATCACTTCGAAGCAGTCCACTGCACTGCCATGAAGTATTGAGACCTGATGTCCATACTCTTTCAGCGACTGGTTCATGCATTGCAGCGACTGCCAAACAAACCGCCAATGTCGCTCAGAATAGTGGGCATTGTTTAGCAGCATGGGTTCGAAAATGTAGAGCAATATCGTGGGGTGTTGATTTGATAAAGCATGTTGTAAAGGTGCATGGTCGGTGAGTCTTAAATCGCGCTTTAGCCACACTATGTTGATTGTTTGCATCTGAGCCCTCTTTCGTTTTGGATCATTACGAATCAGAGGTCAAAATGTCTCACTGGAAGTGAATTTTATTTTCGATGATGAAAGGGTAGGCTATGAGCGCCTGTGTTCATTATCAGAGAATACCTAAGCTTTTTAGTTTTCGATAAATCGTATTGCGGCTGATGCCGAGTATTCGCGATGTCTTGCTGATGTTGCCTTGGTTCGCTTGATACGTTTGCAACAAGGTTTCTTCAACGGTACTTCTTAAATCGTTACTCACTGTACCTTTGATGGTATTAGGAGGCGTCAGTTGATGCTGATTACCTTGCGCTAGCGATGTGAGATGTTGAGCAAGGTGGCTGGGCACATGCTCGAGTGTGAGTTGTGGTTCGTCACTCGCCAGTAAAGTGGCGACTTTGATTAGGTTGTCTAACTCGCGGATATTACCTGGCCATGAATAGGCGCATAGCAACCCCATCAAATGTGGGCAGATTATCTGCTCACCTTCGGCGTATTTACTGTGAATGTGCTCGATTAAAGCATGCTTATCTTGTCGGTGTTGCAAGCTTGGCAAGGTAAAGGCTAAGCCATTGAGTCTGTAATACAGGTCTTGCCTAAACTCTCCGGTTGCGACTAACTGCTCGAGGTTTTTGTGAGTGGCAGCGATGATCTGGCAATCGACTTGGTAGCTCTGGTTTGAACCTACAGGTACTACGGATTTGTCTTGTAGAACATGCAGCAGTCGGCACTGAGCTTCTAAAGGCATGTCGGCGATCTCATCGAGAAATAGAATCCCTTTATCTGCTTGGCGGATCTTGCCTTGGAAGCCCTTGTGGCTTGCTCCCGTAAAGGCGCCCGGCGCGTAACCAAACAGTTCAGATTCGATAAGATCTTTAGGCAGCGCACCGCAATTCACCGCCACTAGAGGCGATGATTTACGCAGGCTTTGCTTGTGTAACGCTTTAACAAACTCGCCCTTACCGACACCTGTTTCACCTAGAATTAATAGGCTAATGCCTTTGTCGATAACCTTATTGGCCTGCTGCCAAGCGTGTTCTATCTGTTGTTCACCATGGTGTAAATCACATGATGCTGATATAGAGCGTGTGCGCTTGGTTGTTGGTCGTTTGAGGTGCTGTTTTTCAAACACAAAGGGTGCATCTATTGAAGCTCGGTTGAAGAGGGTATCGATACTCTCACCGACGATCGAGGTTTGATCCAATAGTTGAGAGGCGACCTGATTATGTGCCACCACCTCACCAGCCTCATTCGCTATTACGATCCCTTGCCAACCACTGTGCAGTAGCGATTTTTCACAAGCGAGATCAATGCGAGTCGTGCCTTGTGGGATATAGCTCAATAGCTGATTCTCAATAAGCTGAACCATATTTTGAACGAGTAGCTGCACCGAACTGTCGTGTTGCTGCTGCTCACTGGTAATGTCCAATACGCCAACCATTTGCCCTTGATGATCAAACACTGGGCTTGCTGAGCAACTGATAAATCGATGCTGGTGGATGAAGTGCTGCTCACCAATGATGGTTACAGGTTTAGCTTCCACGATCGCCGTGCCAATGGCGTTGGTGCCTTTGAGTTGCTCCTGCCAACACGCACCAGAGCTGAGTGCAATCGAAGTCAGTTTTTCCCTAAACCGCTCTTGTCCCCAACTAGCCAGAATCACCCCTTCAATGTCGGTCAAGATCAAACGACTGTCGGTGCGCGCAAACATCTGGTTAAACAGAGGTAGAGCATTGCGCTCGACGATTTGAATCAAGCTCGATGATTGATGGCGTCGCTGCTTAAGAATCGACTGTGGCAGGCGAATATCTTCGGGAAGACGTCTCTGTTTCAGCCCCGCTTCTGTGCTGCGGTGCCAAGAGGACGAAAGCCAATCTGAGGTGTTTGCGTGTTGAAGGTGCATGACTGTTCCATGTCGTAACAGTGAGGGTGTACCAAATTGGAACAGTTGAACACTGGAGTGCTTTCCATACGGCCGTTCAATGCCAACTCACTTTAGGTTGTAAATGTTTGGTAATCATAGTTTTACAATTTATTAACAACAAGTTTTGAGGTTGTGGCGTGTGATTTGCGTTGTTCTTGCTGTGAAGAAAACACGAAGTATCAGTGTTTTAAACAGAAAGAATAAACATGGGCGTCTTGTCATGAGTCCTTTTCTCAGAGAAGTCGCAACAAAAATAAGACAGCTCTCGCTCAATAACGAACAACACATCTAAGAAGGATCTAACTATGATTTACGCACAGCCGGGTAGTGACAACGCAGTGGTGAACTTTAAAGCTCAGTACGATAATTTTATCGGTGGTGAGTGGGTGAAGCCTGTCAGCGGCGAGTATTTTGATAACACGTCTCCAGTGAATGGTCAGGTGTATTGCCAAGTGGCACGTTCAACTGAGGCTGACATTAGCTTAGCGCTCGATGCGGCACATGCAGCTCGTGCAAGTTGGGCCGCGACCAGTGTGACAGAGCGTTCGAACATTCTACTTAAAATTGCTGACCGTATTGAAGCAAACCTAGAAGAGATCGCAGTCGCCGAGACATGGGAAAACGGCAAACCAGTGCGTGAAACCCTGGCGGCAGACATCCCGTTAGTTGTCGATCACTTCCGTTACTTTGCGGGTTGTATTCGAGCGCAAGAAGGCAGTGCTGCCGAGCTCGATTCAAACACTGCAAGCTACCACTTCCCAGAGCCAATTGGCGTAGTCGGTCAGATCATTCCTTGGAACTTCCCGATTCTAATGGCGGCTTGGAAACTAGCACCTGCACTGGCTGCGGGCTGTTGTGTGGTGATGAAGCCTGCCGAGCAAACACCGACATCGATTTTGGTGATGATGGAGAAGATAGCGGATCTCCTGCCTGCAGGTGTGGTCAACATCGTGAATGGTTTTGGTAGCGAAGCAGGCCAAGCGTTAGCAACCAGTGACCGCTTGGCTAAGTTGGCGTTTACGGGTTCAACAGAAGTCGGTCACCATATTCTAAAATGTGCGGCTGAAAGCTTGATTCCATCAACCGTTGAGCTTGGCGGTAAGTCTCCAAACATCTACTTCCCAGACATCTTTGACCATGAGGACGAGTACCTAGACAAGTGTGTTGAAGGCATGTTGTTGGCGTTCTTCAACCAAGGTGAAGTGTGTACCTGTCCTTCTCGTGTGCTCATCCATGAATCGGTATACGACAAGTTCATTGCGAAAGTAGTCGAGCGTGCTCAAACCATCAAACAAGGTAACCCGCTAGATACCGATACTCAGGTTGGCGCACAAGCTTCTAAAGAGCAGTTCGATAAGATTCTGAGCTATCTTGAGATTGGCCGCCAAGAAGGCGCGAAAGTGCTGACAGGTGGCGAAGTCGCGCAGCAACCAGATGATTTAGGTAATGGTTACTACATCCAGCCAACCATGCTCGAAGGGCACAACAAAATGCGTGTTTTCCAAGAAGAGATCTTCGGCCCTGTTATCGCTGTCACCACTTTTAAAGATGAAGCAGAAGCGTTAGAGATTGCCAACGATACCGAGTATGGCTTGGGCGCAGGTGTATGGACGCGTGATGCCAACCTTGCTTACCGCATGGGTCGTAATATCGAAGCGGGTCGTATTTGGGTTAACTGTTACCATGCTTACCCTGCACATGCGGCGTTTGGTGGTTACAAGAAGTCTGGCATTGGGCGTGAGACACATAAGATGATGCTCGACCATTATCAAAACACCAAGAACCTGCTGATCAGCTACGATACTAATCCGCTAGGCTTTTTCTAACATAGATATGTTCTAAAGATAGCGTTCTGAATTAGATAAAATTAACAACGCAGTCGGCTTGAATAAAAACAGAAATTAAAAGCAAAACGCCCAATTCATGTGAGTTGGGCGTTTTTATGTTTGAAGTATTCTAGCTTTTCGAAAAGAAGATTTCTGGCTTGTGGTTCGGGCCCGAATTACCTTCTAGCTGAGTAAGCTCTAATCCTTGTTTCCCTATTAAAGAACCGACCAACTGGCGATTAAACGGGTAACTGTCAGGGTTGTTAATGTACTCTTCAATATCGACCCATTTTGCTTCTGCAATTTCATCGGTGTCTTGAATCGCAATCTCCCGAGTTTGAGCGATAAGGTGACAAACAAAGTAGAGGTTCGATTTGCCAAACTGGTATGGGTGGCGCGTTGCCATGCCAACCACCGATACAAACTCCGCTTTGATACCCGTCTCTTCCAAGGTTTCTCGAACCACAGACTCTTCAATACCCTCGCCAAGTTCAATGTGGCCGCCAGGTAGTTTATAGCCTGTCATGCCATGCTCTTTTATCATCAGCACTTGATTGTGTCCGTTGGTGATCAGAGCTCCAGCTCCCAAAGTATGGGTCGGGATGAAAGGCACAAACTCGACGATTTCGGATTTGTGGATCAGCGTAATCTCGTCTTCTAGACAGTTGTGGAACACAAAGCCAAGTTCGGTCGCTACCGGAATGAGGTGCGAGAGCGAAATAGGTAAGCTAATCCAAATAATGCCTTTGTTATTTTGTTTTGAAAATTCGGTGATTTCACTAAGTTCGGCATGAAATGTATCAGCATCTTGAGGGGCGGTTGCCGGAGCAATGATGATGCCGTTAAATTTGTCGAGCGTAAATTCCACGGGTGATCCTTTATTATTTTTGATTTATTGGGCGTTGAGCATTGGCTGAGCTTATCGTATCTCCAGCGGAAAGGGCAGTAGTCGGTGGAAAGTGAGAGAAGGTTTTAAGCGAGAGGCGAGAAACAAAAACAGCGCTTGGAAGTCAAGCGCTGTCTAATAATAGATTCTATTGTATACCGACTTTAACGAATGTAGTTGGCATTAATACTTACGTACCAGTGCTGCAGTTTGCCATCGGCTTTCTTGATCCACAAATCGTTGGTGTAGCTCTCAATCTTGCCGTTAACTGTAAGGTTGAATGTGTTCTCGTCGAATTCGCCAAGCTTCACAAACTGGTCTGTCGTAATTAGAAACGGGTCCATGTCGTCCACACCAACCACATCTGAAATCACATAGTAGTGGTAGGTTAGCGGCTTGCTCGCATCATTCGGGTTGCTGCGATACGCCACAAGCTTGAATGGTTCCGTCAATGGAACGTCGAGCGTTTGCTTGTCCATTGTTGCTGGAATCGGGATAAACAGCCAAGCGGTAAACAGACCGCTCAATAAAACCATCAGGAAGAAAAGAGTCTTAATTGCTTTCATAGCAACCTTCAAAATAGGTGATGTTGAAGACGCTATGGTAACAGGTTTGATTTGCTGATTGTAAGAGTATGAATAAGTGAAGGCATCACCTGTCTGTTAGGAAGTTTGAACGAATTGACACACTGTTAATAACTCACTATCTACACTAGTGTGAGTGACCTTGCGACAGGTTGATCATCACAACACCGGCTGCCACTAGTAACATGCCAATCCAAACCATGGTATCGAGGTGCTGGCGGTAAACGAATGTAGAAATCAGACTCACGGTCACGATAGCTAAACCTGCCCATAAAGAGTGCACCACACCAACTGGCATTCCCTTCATCGCTTGGCTCAAAAATAGAAACGCTGCCAAGTGCCCTGAGATAACCAGTAAAGCTGGTACTGGTTTAGACAAACTAAACCCGTCAGTGGCTTTAAGTGCAACGTGAGAAAGTGCTTCAGCCATTACGCCCATCATCAAGAAAAACCAGCTCATATTCGTACCTTTGTCGTTGTATTGTTTGTGTTGGTATAGCAAGAGTGTTTGAAAGTGTTAATCGATGCCAATCGCGGATTAACTCATATTGCAGGCACAAAAAAGCCCACACCTCACGCTTTTGCAAGGTGTGGGCTAAATAGGTGTCGCTACTTGTTTAGGTAAGCCGCGTGGAACTCAATGTGCTCATCAATAAAGCTAGAGATGAAGAAGTAGCTGTGGTCGTAACCTGGCTGCATACGTAGCTCTAAATCGGCATTGGTTACCTTAGCCGCTTCGACTAATTGCTCAGGTTTAAGCTGCTCAATCAGGAAGTTATCCGCTTCGCCTTGGTCTACCAACATTGGCAGCTTAGTGCCTTTGGTTTTTAGAAGCTCAGAGGCATCGTAGTGCTTCCACTCTTCAATATCTAAGCCCAAGTATTGGTTGAATGCTTTCTGTCCCCAAGGGCATTGCATTGGGTTCGTGATTGGGCTGAATGCCGAGATAGAGCGGTAGCTATCTTCGTTTTTAATGCCAATCGTTAGTGCACCATGTCCGCCCATGCTGTGACCAGAAATTGATTTCACTGATGTCACTGGGAAGAAAGACTCAATCAGCGCTGGTAGCTCTGTTACCACGTAATCGTACATGTGGTAATGGCTGTCCCATGGCGCTTGAGTAGCATTCACGTAGAAGCCTGCGCCTTGGCCTAAGTCGTAGTTTTCATCGTCGGCAACACCTTCGCCACGCGGGCTTGTGTCTGGGGCAACAATGGCAATGCCTTGCTCAGCCGCGGCTTTGAATACGCCGGCTTTTTGCATGAAGTTTTCATCGGTACAGGTTAGGCCTGATAACCAATATAAAACAGGTACTGGGTTTTCTTTGCTTGCATTCGGTGGCAAGAAAATCGCGAAACGCATGTTGCAGTCAAGCGTTGCAGAAAAGTGGGTGTATTGTTTATGCCAACCACCAGCAACCTTTGCTTGGCTAATGTTTTCAATTGTCATCTATTGTGCTCCGTTAGGTTGATGGTTTGGGAGTAAATTTGTCTATATGAGTAAAAGTTTCACCACCCACCGGGCAGGAGGTGGTGAAGACAGTTTCGCTCTGATGCTTAAGTCAGAACTGTGGTCTCGACACCTAAGTGCCGAGACCAAGGAGAATTATCTGTCCATGTGTAAAACAGTACGGATAGATTCACCTTTGTGCATTAGGTCGAATGCGTCGTTTACTTCGTCAAGGCTCATTGTGTGAGTAATGAACTCTTGAAGACCAAACTCACCTGCCATGTAACGGTTTACGATTTCTGGAAGCTCAGAGCGGCCTTTAACACCACCGAAAGCAGAACCACGCCATACACGACCGGTTACTAGTTGGAATGGACGAGTTGAGATCTCTTGACCTGCGCCTGCAACACCGATGATTACAGATTCGCCCCAACCTTTGTGACAACATTCAAGCGCTTGACGCATCACGTTTACGTTACCAATACATTCGAAAGAGTACTCAACACCACCGTCTGTCATCTCAACGATAACGTCTTGGATTGGCTTGTCGTAGTTCATTGGGTTGATGCAGTCAGTCGCGCCAAGTTGTTTCGCTAGCTCGAATTTGCTCTCGTTGATGTCAACACCGATGATGCGGTCAGCACCAGCCATACGAGCACCAATGATTGCAGAAAGACCGATACCACCAAGGCCAAATACAGCAACGTTGTCGCCTTTTTCAACTTTAGCTGTGTTCAGTACCGCGCCCATACCTGTTGTAACGCCACAACCTAGAAGACAAACTTCTTCAAGTGGTGCTTCTTTGCTTACTTTTGCTAGTGAGATTTCTGGAAGTACTGTGTACTCAGAGAAAGTAGAACAACCCATGTAGTGGAAGATTGTCTCACCGTTGATAGAGAAACGGCTTGTGCCATCTGGCATTAGGCCTTTAC
>NZ_PIGC01000030.1:0-33273 GCF_003050065.1 Vibrio sp. 10N.286.51.C3
CAGTGCGATCGCCTCAAAAATTTCGAAATCAAATTCCTCACCCGTTTGTAATCTGGAAGATTCAGACCAGTGAATCACAACAGACAGCGGCGCCACCTTCATTGTTGTAGAGCCTGACGGATGCAACGGGGATACGTTGCTCGCTTTTGCGGGCTTAGTGCTGTGAGTATGCAAAGAAAGGGAATGTGACATGGTGTGCTCCTTGGGTTGTTAGGGTTTCATCGTCGTTTTCGCCTAACTTCCCGGTAGCCTGCATGGTTTTCACTGGCAAAAGCGCGCAGCGTTCATTTCACTTTTTCTAGTGAAGTTCTGCGGGCGGAGGATAGAAGTGGCGTAAACGAAGCGTTGAAACCCAGCACAAGGACAGAGTAGGGCACAAACACAAAGCATACTCAGGCAGCACTTGGCCGCGAAAGTGAAAGCCTGCCTAGCCCTGATTGTGACCGGAACGGCCAAGACAACGGAAAGCACGTTGTTTGTGATTGAAGTGGCTTGGTTGAGCCACCGAGGAGTGAGGGACGACCGAAGAGGTTCGCGAGATAAAGCAGGAATAAGCTCTAATTAAATTAATCACTTACAGTGTTGACAAAAATATTTCTCAAAAATAGAATCACTCACGCATTAGTTAAAATGTTGGTGCGTTAAAATCTTGCACTAGAAAATAATAAACCACCAAATTAATACTCATCTGTTTTTAATAAGGACGAATTGTGATAAACAGCCTCATCAGACAAGAAATCGAAAACAAGCTACACAACCTTGAAGACGGGAAACCTGAAGCAAAATTAGCCGCAATTGATATCTTAGAGCTTCTCAAAGAACACCGAGTAGTTTGTGCCTGTGCTGAAACTCAGATGGGAAAAACCACAATTTGTCGTTTAATTGCAAAGCGAACAATAAACGACCTGAGTGACGAAGACTTAGATAAGTTGGATCATAAAGTAGTGGTTTACATCGAAAACGTTGCTAACAATGATTTGGCAGCTCAAGCTGATGATAACTTTGCGCATTTAAGTGAAAATGTTGCAGTAGAGTCCGTTACACGTGCGAGTGCTTTATTAGACACATTGCCTGATACTCACGGCATACTGTTCATTATCGATGAATCACACATGGGATGTGATCATCTTGCTAAGCGCTTGAATGAGATATTAGCCAAAATCGAAGACCGTGATGTAAAAGAAGACCGAATTTTACTTGTGTCAGCAACAGGATTTTCTTCCATTTATGAAGCTTCTAAAGAAAAAAGTATCATGGGATATAACGCTGCAATTCGTGTCGTTCAACCACCGAAAGCTTACCGAGGAATTAGTCAGTTCTTAGAAGACAATCAAATAATTGATAATAGTGATGAGTCGTGCTTCTACCAAGCTGAACATAGAACGCCCGAAGTATTCAGCAAATTTGTGGATACATTATTAACCTGTAAAGGTGGGCTTTATATCATTAGATCTAGTGCAGGAAACACACAGTTAACTAAAGACAAATTGCTTGAGCTTACAGACATAAACGGACAAAAAATCCTTGCCGATGAGAATATAAAAATCGTCGCTAGCAGTTTGAATGATGTGGAAAAAGACGATTTAGACTCTTGGAATGACGTCTTAAGATCTTATCAAGCATACAAAAAAAGAAACAAAAAGCTGGTTATTATTGTTAGAGGCTTCTTGAGGGTAGGTATCGCTATGCCGCCAGAAATGAAAGAAGATTTAATAGCTACATGGGATGGAACATCTAGTGCCGTATCATCTGTTGTACAAGCACTTATTGGTCGAGCATGCGGTTACCACAACAATACAAGAGCCATCCATTTCTCGCACAAAAATATGTTGAAAGCGCATAGTGAGCTGAATGAACGCTTATCTAAACTAGCAGAACCACCACAAATTCAACTTAACGATATAGCATTAGCTATTCAAAGTATCACCGATAAGTATAACATACCTAACTGGGATCCTGGTCTCACGGGCACAGATAGAACTAAGGCAGTTAACCGTCTTAAGAATAAAATTGCCGAGACACAATACAGTGTCAGCGGCTGGGCTTCATATTCTTTTGATCCCAATACAAAGCTCAAAGCTGATGAGACGGAGCTGCAGCGTATCTGTGCTGATTTAGGTCAAGCACAAAGCGATGGCAATAATGATGTAGCTGAAATTATAAGCGCTATACATGCTCAATATCGACCAGACAAAAAAGGTGATATACCCGTTAAACCAGGAAGACGCTTTACAGGTATAAAATATATCTCTGGGCAGTTTATAAACAAAAAGACATTTATAAATGCCAAGCATGGCCAAAGACGAAAAATTGAAACAGCACTGACAGAGCTCCACAGCCAACAGGATATTTCATTTAATAACCTTAGAACTCAAGGTGCTGGCAAGAAGAAAATAGACCAAGTTGATTATGTTGCTTATGTTATCTCAACTTACAACGTTGCTAGAGATAAAGGGCAGCAGTCTGATTCACAGCTAACACTAGAGCTTATGAAGCCATTCTGTGAAGCTTATGGGATTGAACCGAATAATACTGTTGTTATTCTTTTCAAGAAAGGTGATGTAAACGTAACGTATACACAAAAGATTCAACAGGAACTAAACCTCAAAAGACAAGAGATTATTGAGGATGGAAACGTTGTCCGAAAAGGTGTCTACGCTATGGAAAAACCTACAATAAACTAACTAAAAAGAGCCAGCTTAATGAAGTGACCCCGTAAAGTTGGACATTTCTGTTAAGCGGCTTTCAAGGCCTGAGTTCGATATTCTATCGGAGTCAGGCCTTTTAGTTTCACTTTTATACGTTTGGTATTGTAGTACTCGATGTATTCTTTAATTTGCTCTATCAGAGCATCTGCATCTTCAAAGCTTTGGTTGTGATACATCTCTGTTTTGAGTAAAGCAAAAAAGTTTTCAGCAACCGCATTATCCAAGCAGTTACCTTTTCTCGACATGCTTTGTGTTAACCCACTCTCCGCTACCTTTTTTTGATACTGTCGATGGCGATATTGCCAACCTTGATCGCTATGTATAATTGGCTTTGAGTTGGGGTTAAGCTTTGATATGGCTTCCGTCAGCATATCCGTGACAAGCGGCAAGCAGGCATTTTTGGCCACTCTATAAGCAACCACTTCCTGAGTAAACAAGTCGACAACAGGAGATAAGTATACTTTCTGCTCTTTGACTTTGAACTCCGTGACATCAGTTACCCACTTTTCGTCGGGTTGAGTCGCACTAAAATCTCTTTCAAGCACGTTGGGAGCTGCTGTTCCAGACTCTCCTCGGTATGAACGATACTTTTTAATCCTGACCGTCGATTTAAGGTTCAGCTGAGCCATAAGCCTTTGAACCGTTTTGTGATTAAGCACGAACCCCTGATTTTTTAGTTCCAAGTGAATACGGCGGTAGCCGTATCGACCCTTATGTTCATGATAAATTGACTTTATCAACCGCAGCTCACGTTCGTAGCTATTTGGGCGCTTGTTTGTTTGAGCTTGATAATAAAAGACACTTTTTGCCAGCTGCAGACTCTGCAGTAAGTGCTTCAGCGGGTACTTGCCTTTAAGAGTTAGAGCTATGACCGCTTTTTCTTTGTTCGACGGTTTTTTTCTTGCTCCAACTCTTCCAACTTTTTTAGAACGGCATTCTCGGTTCGTAAGTAGACCAACTCCTCTTTTAGCTCCTCAAGTGTCATTTCATTATCAGGCTTAGTGGTACGTTGAGGTTGCTGTTTCATTGAGGGGCTTCCTTTCTGGCGCATTTTGAGCCCTTTGATACCGAGCTCATTAAATCGTTTGAGCCAGACAGAGAGTATCCCAGGGGATGAGAGGTTTATTACTGCGCTAGTGTGCGTGAGAGACCATTCATTCGTCCACATTAAATTCAATGCTTTTCGTTTTGTCTGAGCAGAAGCAGCATGCTTAGTTGGTAAAAATGAATCAGTACCATGGATGGCAAAGACTTGAGCCCAATACCGTATCTGTCTTGAAGAAATTGAATATTGTTTTGCTAAGTAGAGAGATGACGAGCCATCTAAGTATTGCTTAGCAATGATACATTTTAGCTCTCGGCTATATTTGGACATAAAAAGACCCCCAATAATTGGTGTCCAACTATTGGGGGTCAGTTCATAATGCTGGCTCTTTTTTATCCTAGTAGCTGGGCAACACAATGACCAAGCCTCAAACCAAGTAGAGGAGGGACTGCATTACCAACCTGTGTATATTGCGGAACTTCAAATTTGCGCATCTGGCCGCCAGTCGTAACCTTAGAACGAAAAACAAAATTGTCCGGGAAAGATTGGATTCTGGCCATTTCTCGTACTGTGAGTACCCGGAGTTCATGTTCATCGTAATGACAAGCATCGTCAGGGATAGATAATGCTGCAGGAGCTGGTGAGCTAGCGATTAGAGCCTTTTGAGTTTGTTTCTTCGTTGGATGTGCTTTTAAGTAATCAACAAAGTCATTTTCAGTATTGAAGCTCTTTAAAGTCCCATCTAATTGTAGAAAACGATATTGACAACATTGCTCCCATGCTGCAGCTGATAAGCTTTCAGACTCCCCACGAAGAATTGCAAATATAGCCTTTGTTACTGAACGATCATCGATCGCTGACAAAACTTGATATAACCTGAACCGACGCTGTACTACTTCACCATTATTGCGAAAGTCGTGGTTTGAAATTTCATTTCGTTGAGGCAACAGGTCAAACATGTCGTTCAAGTTGCGAACAAAACTGGAAGGGGCAGAAGGATAGTTATGCTTCAGGTCATCCAGAGCTTCAGCAACCGAAACAAGTTTATGGTTAACTAACTCTGACAAGAATGAGTCAGCAATTAGTTCCTTATCTCGTGTATTTTTTACGTCCAAATAATCTAGGTGACCAAAAGGCAAAGAACCGCCCTTTTCTTGAACTAAGTTATAAAATTCAAATGGTTGTGAAAAAATTCGATCATTAGCAGAACCTTCATCAAAACTACTAACCAGTTTTTCATAGTGGTCAAACCGTACAGCAATCATAATAAAGCGAGGTCTGTTTTGCGCAATACCAGCAAAACGGGCATTTATATGAATACATAATGGAACATAACCGATACCAGCAAATGCTTTAGCGACTTCGTACCAAGCATGATACGAAGTACCATCCTCATCCTTAAAAGGCCTTAAAATACCAGTAACATTTTCCAGTAGGGCAATTTTTGGTTGAGTGTGCTTAACAAACTTAGCGAACTCCCAAGGAAGAGTATTTTTGTCACTATTTTTGTCACGCAAACCGGCCATGCTAAAGCTTTGGCATGGTGGCCCTCCTGAGACTAGATCTAAGCCTCGATCATGGCCAAAGTTTGTCTTTAGCTGTTGAGCTAATTTAGGGTTTGAGTCTAGTAGCTTGTTGAGTTCAACAATACTACCAACGACTAGCTTGCCTTTTAACTCCGACCAATTTTTTGGTAAATCTGAGTAACCACTTTGGTCGCCATACTCAGGGTATTCAAATGGATTTTCACGTAATCGCTTCTTCAAACTATCAAAGCTACTGTTGATCCAGAAGGTTTTATTTGGCCTACTTTCTAACCTAGCTAACTCTTCTAGATTTTCATTTAAAAAATTATAAGCAAAAGATTCTGCAGCCATTGGTGACAATTCATTTGCCATAGTAAGTTCATAGCCGCAGTGTTTAAGACCAAGAGAAAGACCACCACAGCCTGCAAATAATTCAATATGATTCACGAAGATTACGCTCTTTAAGAATAGAATCAGGGATTTTATTCAAACCTGAAGAAAAAGTCCAGGCCTAAATTAATTTATTTCACCCTCCCCCCCTAAGCAATTTGACTCACATTAGTGATGTAATGTATTGTTTATTCAGGCTTATGAGAGAAGCCAACCATCACACCGTAAAGACCCCTTCAGGTCCTCTCTGTAGATAAATCAGCATTTATGTTGGTGTTTATTTGCAGTTGTGGACAACTCTATTAAACAACTTCCCGCTATTTATCTACCTAGACATCCGTTTAGGTGGTTCATGTGCCCCACTTATTTTGTATGTCAATTTTAGGTTGATATGGGGAACCTACACCGAACGCGCCAGCGAACCCAATGTTTCTATTTTCGGCACAGAAGTTTGGGGTTACATATGACTGCACCTACGGCAGAGCGTATTAAGCAACGCGCTAAAAAACTAAGAAAAGAGCTTGGAATTACTCACTCAGAGGCACTGAAACAAATCAGTTTGACTTATGGGTTTCAAGATTGGGCAAGTTTTCAAAAAGAACTAAAAAAAAACGAACATTCTAGTCTGCCCACTCCTTCATCAACAATTGAGTTTATTGCCGATGGTGATGTAGATATGAGTGATAAAGATTATGAAGACCTCGATAAAGAACGCTCTGAAGATCTTCCATCCGATGCAAAAGCACTTGTTTCAGAAAATAAGAAACAACTAACTAAGTTAGGTGTCGAGTTCTCCATTTTTGAGCCAACAATTACGGGACTCAAAAAATCCATACTAGATGCGACACAGCCAGTTCGAACACACTTTGAATTAGAAAACTACCACTTTTATTGGGAACAAGGCCAAGGACCGGAGCACAAGGTAAAAGCAGAAGCTGTCTTCCTGACGAATATAGAATCGAAGAAAACAACAGTAAGCCTATACCGGCCTAAAACTAAAAAGGGAGACCCACGTATGTGGTTCCGTGGTTTGCCAAGTTTTGCAGAGCCTGGCGACCAAGTAGCCATTATTCTTCAATCAGGTATCCCACACCTTATAAACCTCAGTACAAGCAAAATTAGTGTACTTATTGATGAGAAAGCTTCACCTATTGCTAAGTTCTTTTCACAGCTCGTGCTTCAAAAGAGCTCGGTTTCTGAAGAGTTATTAACCAAGTTAAAACACTTAGCCCAGAAACCATTTAAAGCACTACGTTCAGGTGATACAGCCATCGGCTACACGTTGGAGAGTATGTTGGGGATAGAAGCGAACTCAAGTAAACAACCTGATTATAAAGGTATAGAGCTAAAGGCTGGGCGAGGAGTCAAAACACGAACAACCCTCTTTGCTCAAGTTGCAGATTGGTCGATTAGCCCCTGCAAAAAAAGTGCTGAAATTCTTAACAAATATGGGTATGAGCGCGGTGAAGACTTTAAATTGTATTGCACCCTTTCAACACAAAAAGAGAACTCCCAAGGCCTGAGTTTCATTTATGACCAAACCAAAGATGAGTTGCAAGAGTGGCACAATAAGACAGAACTTGTTGCTGTTTGGCCTGGCTCATTACTGCGTAAACGCTTGAAAGAAAAGCATGCAGAAACCTTCTGGGTTCAAGCAACAAGTGAAGTTATTGACAGCATTGAGTACTTTCAGCTGATCAGTGTCACTCATACTCGCTCCCCTATCGCCACCCAATTGATGCCACTCATTCAATCGGGTGTGATAACAATGGATCACTTGATTAAGAGAAATGCCAAGGGCCGTGTCAGTGAGAAAGGCCCTTTGTTCAAAATGAACAAAAGCGATTTAGAACTTCTATTCCCAGAGCCTAAAACATACCAGCTATAGGAGTAGAAAAATATGGATGATCTTGAGCAGCTTATAGCGAAAAGAGCCCAACGCTTATCTCGCACAATGCAGTATCCTAACGATGAAGCCTTAAGATTAGCATCAATAACCTATGGGCTTGATACAACGAACAACGACAGGAAAAAACAGAGTGGCCAGCGACCTATATGTTCACTTGAAAATATAAAATCACTTACCCAATTTGGTATCGAATTTGCACTTTTCGCGCCTACAAAAGTAGGATTACAAAAGTCCATACTAGACGCAACTAACTCAGTTCGAACACTCTTCGAGATAGAAGCATTTCATGATTATGAGAGCCAAGAACAAGGGCCTGAATATAAAATCACAACTGATGCGTTTTTCTTAAGTAATGATGGCGTAATAAAAACAAGAGCTAGCTTATATCGCCCACATACTAAAACAGGCGATCCACGTATGTGGTTTAAGGGGTTACATAAATTTGCCGCGCCAGATGACCAAATCGCAGTCATTATTTACAACCGAAGCCCCTACCTTCTCAACCTGAGTTGTATAGATCTCGAAAGAGAAAGCTCTGATATAAAAAGCTTCTTCTCTAATTTACAGACGCAGCGTAACAGCGTAGCTAATGAGTTGCTTGAAAAACTTAAAGTACTAGCGAAAACTCCTTTCGCCTCATTACGTTCTGGTGATACAGCTATTGGCTACACGTTAGAAAGCATGTTAGGGATAGAAGCAAACTCAAGTAAACAACCTGATTATAAGGGTATAGAACTAAAAGCTGGGCGAAGTGTTAAAACACGAACCTCCTTATTTGCTCAAGTTGCAGATTGGGATATGAGCCCTTGTAAAAATAGTGCTGAAATTCTTAACAAATATGGGTATGAGCGCGGTGAAGATTTTAAATTGTATTGCACCCTTTCAACACAAAAAGAGAACCCTCAAGGCCTTAGTTTCATTTATGACCAAACCAAAGATGAATTACAAGAGTGGCACCATAAAACTGAGCTTGTTGCTGTTTGGCCAGGCTCATTACTGCGTAAACGCTTGAAAGAAAAGCATGCTGAAACCTTCTGGGTTCAAGCAACAAGTGAAGTTATTGGCGGCATTGAGCACTTTCAGCTGATTAATGTCACCCATACTAGCTCCCCTATTGCCAGCCAATTGATGCCACTCATTCAGTCGGGTGTGATAACAATGGATCATTTAATTAAGAGAAATGCCAAAGGCCGTGTCAGTGAGAAAGGCCCTCTGTTCAAAATGAACAAAAGCGATTTAGAACTGCTGTTTCCTGCACCTACCACTTACACGCTCCAAGGTGATAAATAATGAATATTCGTAACTCTACATACACTAGATTTACCATTTCAGAGCAAGTCTACCAAGAGGCAGAAGCCCGAGCTAAACGACAAAAAGTTTTTACAATGTCTCACCGGGGGGAAGCTGCTAATATAGTTGGCTGTTTAGGTGAAGTCATTGCTGAGCAGTGGATGAGAAAGCATGGGATAGAGTTTATAGAGGAGCTAAAAGAAACAACTCACGACTATCTCATAAAAAAAACGATTACTGTAGATGTGAAAACCAAAGACAGAACCGTCAAACCGAAAAACGACTATGATAACTCAGCACCTCTCTACAATCATAACCATCAAAAACCCGACTACTTTTTATTCATTTCTTTAGAAAGACCCTCAATGAGAAAAGACAATGATGTCCGAAAATACCATACGGCATACATAGTTGGAGGGATTAGCTATGAAGAGCTAGATCAATATGGGATTAAGTTTCTCGAAGGTGATATTGACTGGAGAAACGGTACAAAATTCTGGACTAGTTGTATAAATATCGAAATGTGGCAGCTAATTCCATTAAAAGAGCTCATTAGTATATTTAAAGGAGAACTAGAATCTCCTGAGTCTACAATGCCAATAAATAAAGATGTGTTAAGGATGATGAAGCAACTTATCCAGCAAGGAAAGTTACCAGACCGACCATTACCTAAATAAATGCAAATAATTTGATGAAATTTAATGCTCCACCACGACACGACCACCGCTGCGCTAATAAACAGCCAACTATTGTAGTTAAGATATAGACAATGTTATAGCTAAAGATGGGCGCAATTAAACTAAAGAACGGGGCGCAGCATAGGGTGGGCGGGGGATGTGGTGGGACGCCATAAAACAGCTTGCGCCTTTTATGGATTGGCCGGCACGGGCAACATAAAAACCTGCCACATTTAAAGACTTAAACTCACCGTTGAACGTTACCGCTTGAAAACACGCCGTTTGTGTTTTGATGCGTTAGCCAATTGCCCTGCTTTGCCCGTGTTTTTGGGCAAGGCAGACAAATAACTGCCAGCTTGGCTGGCCGCCTTAAAGCATGCTTTTTATGCGGTTGTGAAAATTTACACATAATGTCCAATAATACTTGAAGTAGCTCAGTGCCCGACAGCTTGCTGGCGAACTGGCACGTGCTATTTCGTATTATTCCACATTATGTTCAATTTGAACTAAAGGCCCCAAGCTTGGGGTTTGGGGCTGGTAATGGATCTTTAAAGCAGCCTTGCTACGGAAGACAAAGCGCTGCCGCCTGAGTGGTGATGACGTTTATGTGATGGGCTGTGTCGTGCAGCGTCACGTGTTTAGCCCATGACATGTTTTTTCGTGTTCACCACTTAGAAGTGGCAAGTTTTGGCTGAAGTGGTAAGCAAGGCTTTCATTACTCATAGTTAATGGAATACATAATTAACGACATCACTATCTATTGAATGACAATTTAACTTACTGAAGTCTATTGATAATCGACTTGCATCATCACACAAACCTTCAACTTGTTTATGAATAACCAAATATTCAATCCAGTACCCATCGGACATTACATCTAATATCTCAGACCTATTCATCTGAAACTTCGTATAATCCGGCATAGAAAATCGTCTGGCATTTAAAGTTTTAGTGACTAGATGCCGACTTTCACAAAGATAGTGTTCTTCACCAAACCATTGACTCCTATTTGCTAATGTATGTACGTTAGTCTTGTAAGTTAATTCGACTTCCTTCCTCAAAGCTACTCTGCAATCACCTGCATGGATAACCTCTACACATAGAGTAGTTTTAGTTATTCTTAAAATAGCATAGGATGCTGTTTCTTTTAAATAATCGAGTCTTATCTTTGGTTGGATTTTTTTCATCACGTTAACCAATGACTCGTAGAAATTATCAAACTCTTCTTTTTTGATTTCCTCAACTACAAGCGCTCCCCACCAATGTGCAAAATCATTACCATTGTTACCCTTGTTAGATGGATCGACCATTATTAAGTACAAATAATTAGCACTTTCGAATATATGAGTAAAATCGCTATTCTGATCTCTTTCAGCTCCTTTTCTGCTAAACCACTCTATATTCATATATCCAACTCAATTATCGAATCAAGCCGATCCCAAAGAGTATCTTCTCTACCATCATCATTAGCAGAAGACTGTACAGCCCAAGAGAACGAGTCAATTTCTTTGAGCTTAATTAGTTCTGTAGAGATATATTTAATCAGTTCAGGTTTTGCTTTAGATATGTCGTCAATAATCTCTTCCCTTCCATCGAGAACATGTAAAATATCTTCGATATCACGACTCTCTAACGCGTCCCCTTCGCCTCGCCCTTTAAAAGCTTCTAGCTTTGTTGCCACAAAACAAACAGGATCTACAACATTTATAGTTATCCCGTCACTGATGACATGCTTTTGTGCTGTAGATAAAGCCTCGCCATACCAGATATTAGTGAAGCCTAAAGCATCAGTATCTGACATGATATCCACCCTTAGATCCCCGAGGTACATGGCACATATAGGGTCATCTTCAATATTCCGCTCAACAAATCCTCTTTCTTTAAGTATTTGTTTAAAAGCATCATATTTTGCATAGTTGGCTATGTTACATACTAAATCTACATCATCAGTATGACGAACTTGCTCCATCGAGAATTCATCAGTCAAGAGTAAAGACGTTGTACACCCTCCAATAAACACAATATCTTTAAGCAAATCATCTCCCAAAGCTGTAGCAACTTCAGTAAGCATTTTTATGTGAACACTTTTATCTGTCATATATTAAATAATACCTTTAATTTTTCTAAAGCTAACTTTCTTTCTCGTGGTTGGCCTAGCCGAATAGCATCAATAAGAGCGAGCATCGCATACATTTGAGGATCTTTTCTTACAGCTATTGTTACCCCTTTAAAGAGAGGCTCCACCATAAACCCTTTAGTGCTACCTTTAGAGTCGCTCCATACAGGGATAAGCTCACCTCCAGTCATTAAACTAGAAGATAAAACTGGAGCACCAAAAGATGTTGCAATTCCTCGAGTTAGTTGCCCTGGTGTTATAGGAAAAATATACCTAATTGCATGTTCAATAATATTAAAAAGAACTTTTGTATTTACAATTGGATGCCCTGTACTTCTTTCTCTACGAATTAGGCCTAAAGACTCACACCGCTTAAAGGAGATGTTTACTTGCGTCTTACTAATTCCCAAACTTTTTTCTAGGGATCGGGCGGAATACTCAGTATCTACAACTTGATCAATAGAAAAGTAATCTGCTTCTGGATCTACTATTTCATCTAGCTCATCCAAATTCCAATCTTCCCAATCGTCATTATAATGACTATAAACACCATCACGCCTAGACTTAAGGCATATTAGTTTAAGCAAAACCCCAAAATCTTGACTTTTCAAAACAACCTCCAACAAACTGTCCCGGGTCCCGGGACCCGGGACAGTTCTGATTTTATATCATTTTTTTGTCAATACCTAATTCAAAACTTTATAAACCGTCGTTCGGCTGCATCCTAACTCTTTGCTGATCGCATGCTTATTTTTTCCCTGCTCTGCAAGCTCTTGAATGCGTTGGTGAAGCGTCTTATCAGGAAATCGGCCGAGGTGCCTCCCTTCAGCTCGTGCGCGCTCCCTACCCTCATTACAGCGCTGTAAAATTCGTTTTCTTTCCATCTCTGCGAACGCGGAAATGGTGGTATAAATTACTCTGCCTACATCACTATTGATATCCAAGTCTCCTAGATCATGAAAAACCAAACCGGCGTTCTTTTGCGCTAGCTGATCGGCAATTTGAAGAGCATCGATAGTATTACGGGCAATGCGGTCGACTTTAGTAACGTGAATCACATCCCCTTCCCTCGCAAAATCGAGCAACAGGTTAAGCTGTTCCCTATCGGAAGATTTACCACTCGCTTGTTCTTGGTAAATTTTTTCACAACCTATGGCTTTAAGCTGTTCAAGTTGAACATCAAGTGTTTGGTCTTGGGTACTGACACGGGCATAGCCAATTTTCATGAGAGGAGCCTTAAAGTGAACATTAAGATCGGTTAAATTTAGTGTACATGTTCACTTTGCATTTAAAAGACTAACTGGACAGTATTGAGAGGGGAAGCATGCAATGTCCATAAAGTTACACCTTTATGAACACTACTAATATAGTTTACTTTACTTCACTAGAGTTTTTAATGCTAAAAACCTCAAAGTGTTCTTTCATGTAATTTTTAAACCGAGCCAATTCATCAAGGTCTAAAGGTTCTGTGTTTAACTCTGTCCCCTCATGGATCTCCAGAGAAGATAGGAGCTTTTTATCCAAGGTACGAGAGACTCGAAGTAGAAACCGATCTTTTCTACATTCAAAAGAAAGTAAGTGCCTGTCGAACAATTTATCTATGTGAGCACACAACAGCAAACCATTAGCCCCATCCAGTCGCTGATCTTTAGTTTCACACTGACTCCATGGTTTTATGTGGGATGCTATGAGCATTTCACGAACATTAACCAATGTCACAGCACAATGCTCTCCCCCCCAGACAGAAGTAACATTGTCTCTAAACACGCCTTGGCCAACTCGTGAAGAAATAAGTTGCTGTTTTTCAGTATCAGATAGGTCACTTGATGTTAAATCTAGTATATCGCTCGATAAAGTAGTCTGTGAATTGGCAGCACGAACGTCATCAAAAAGCTTGTATCTCGTACTATTATAATCGCCACTGATATCAATAAAATTATCATATATAACAAGATTATGAGGACTAAAGCGAATGTTGAAGTTAAACAAAGGGTCATCTTCAATGATACGAGGAGAAGGAATATCTATATCAACGAGCTGTTGATGCATTTCTTTAAACCAATCATTGGAATTGTATTCTTTAACAGCTAAGGCGGCTTGCTCTCTAGTCAAACATTCAACGCGATCTATATGGCCAACACAGAGCTTTTTACCTTCGTAAACGCAGAACAAGCTTATTTTAAATTTTCGCCCCTGATGGTTTTTTTTCGGTGTGTTGATTCCTTGTAAGAATGAATATTTGAACCCAGAAATCAATTTAGATAAATCAAAAATCCATTCTTCATGACCATATCCAGGTTCAACTTCAAAAGAAGCAGTATCCTTACTTTTACCCTCAGGGCCTGAAGGGTACTTCCAATTATTAGAGTTCCAACAAATCCTTGTGACTTTACTATCCACGATAGTTACCTATGTCTGTTTAATAAAAGTTACTTAATATACAACTATATACAGCTAACTTCTTTGCTCCCTTGCACAACTAGTTCTCTACGCTTCATGTAATCACGTAACGTACTTGGCGCTTCATCAATCAATTTAGCCGTCGGTCGAATACCTAGGCCCATTTTTAGATACTTCTCTATTTGGTCACGTTTCGCATCGAGCTTCAGCTTCTCAGCTTGGCCCTTTGGTCTTCCGAGAATCATGCCGTTTTTCTTTCTAGCGGCAAGCGCTTCCTTCGTTCTCATCGAGATAAACTCACGCTCTATTTCTGCCGCCAGCCCTAGTACCGTAGCGGTTATGCGAGATTGCATTGAACCATCCAGCTGTAAGTTCTGTTTGGCGATATAGACATTGATCTTCTTTTCCATACACACTTCGAGTACCTCAAGCACTTGTAATGTCGAACGCGCAATTCGACTGACTTCAGCAAACACGATGCAATCTCCGTTAGTCATTCCATCCACTAACGCACCTAGTTTACGTTGCCGCCATTTCTTCTTGCCAGTCACCACATCTTCAATAAACACCAGATTGCCTATCCCAACCTTATTGGTGTAGTCATAGATCCCGTGTTTTTGGTTTGCCACATCTTGGCTGTCTGATGAGACTCTTAAATACGCGTAGTTCGCCATGGTTCCTCCTTAGTTAAAGGCGATCCAAACTGGACAAGCTGAGCGAAAAAATATGAACGGGTAACAGAGAATGCGAACAGTGTCAGATAAAAAAACAGCACCGAATGTCGGTGCTGTATGAAGGTATGAGCGGTCGCTTACAAAACGTCTCTGAGGTTTTTACGCTCTTCAATATCTTCTTGTTCTGGAATCGTCCCGGGCAGCGTGATTTTTTTTGGGCTCTGCTTAATGCTTTGCGCTGAACGAGCAGGCTTAGACGCCTTGGATTTCAAACTGAAGACCTGTGGATTAATAGTGAGATTTTGTCTCACTTCAACCACGAACTCTTGATTTTCATTTTCAGGTAAGTAATTGCTCTTAAGATATTTAATCGACAACGATTCTTTGTTTCTTTTTAACGTAAACAAGCACTTTGTTAGTCGCATTATCGACGTTAAACCGGCACCTGAAGCCATGGTAATTTCTTGGTTACCGCGGATTTCATCTTTATTCACATGATGAACAAGCAACAAACTGGCACCTGATTCACTGGCAAGGTTCTGAAAAACATTTTTGATTAAGCGATCGTGTTTTACTTCCTCACAACGGCCTATTGATTCCGTTACAGTGTCAACGATCACTAAGTCGAATTCAGAGAAGGTTTGTTTGAGTTGTTCTAAATACTGTTTATGTTCTGTCTGTTCTTGGAACGAGCTATCGGGTGGAATCACTATCGGTTCAAGATCAGTTAGAAAGTGGAGATTGTTTTTTAGCTCTGACTTTATAGTGGCAGTGCAATTAACCAGCTTTTCTTTCATGCGAGATTGAATCACGCCGGCTCCGTCTTCTGAACTTAGTACCAGGGTTTTTGCAGGTTTGTCGGCTGCGCTCATCCCGAGTAAATACATTGAAGAAGCATGTTCCATTGCTATGCAAAGAGCCAGGTGAGATTTACCAACGTTAGGAGCGGCAATCAGCATGCCTACATGTCCTTTAAGTAAACCTTTCAAACTGAAGCTTAGGCTCTGACTTTCAGGTGAAGACATCAAGCTATCAAGAGATTGAGTGATCATGATTCACCCTCCCCTATATAAAATATTTGTATGCCATTACCGACATCGCGAAATTGAAGACTGAAGTCTTTTTCAATTTGCAAGGCATTGGCCAACAAATCTTTTCTGAGATCACTACGGAAGCTATGACTAACTTTCGAAGCAATTGATTGAATGTAACTATCGAGTGCCCATTCAAACTTCTTGTTGTGTAAGAACTCAGCTTTATGCGTGGTAATGTATTTTAAGAATGAACGAACTGACGGTTTACTATAGTTAGTCATTTTGTGCTGTTCTAATCGGTAATAATAGCCATGGTCGCGTATCGCCTGCAGCAGACGCATGTCTGGAACTAAGAACACATGGTTAGTGAGGTTCTTACTGTTTTTACGGCCTGTTTTAAATTTACTTCGGTCACAATAAAAACGGTAATCTTGAACAAACTCTAATGGCTTTTTTCCTACTACATTCTGTTCTTCATCAAGCTCATTGATCACCAAGTGGGCCGTTGCTAATTGAGTAATACGACGCTCTATTTGATCGTAGTTCGCGCGAGTGGTCGCCATGCCCATTCGGGTTGCTAATTCATACATGCTCATTGATAGAACGGTCGCATCACGATCGATAAATGAATCAAAACCATCTTGTTGAGTATCTGAAATATCGCCATCAGTGATAGTTTGATATACCTGCGACCAGGTTAAACGTGCGCCGGCATCATAGGAAGTGTCGTCTAGTTGAATCGTTTGAGCATACGCCAACATGGTTTCTAAAATATCGCGATGGGGTTGCAGTAAATAATCAACATGCAGGTCAACTCTAAAGTTTTTTCCATAGCTATTGATGTTCACGCTTTCTAACGGATAGTTAGGATCGGTACCGCCGCTTTGTGCAATCTCGATGAGTTTGGATTGCATTGTGGATGTTAAGCGTGAAGCTGGATGAAAGATGGTAGCTCTCGAAAATAGAATGGATGAGATGAACCGGTTCTTACGGTCCTCTTCATTAATAACTGTCAAACTAGAGCTCGATGTTGAAGCCATGATCATTACCTAATAATGCGATAGTATTATTTTAACAGATAGTCGCTATTAACTCACTCTGTTCGGTAGATATCTATACTAGATCGGTAAATATTTATACTTGGTCACATAAAATAACTATAAACTTCGGTAAATAATCACTCTCTTCGGTAAATGTTTAGTTATGTGATAAAGATCTTCCATGAGGCCTAAGGAAGCTGATTAACGCTATTTAAGGTTACATAGTTGGTTTTTATTTATAGTTGATCTACGAACTATGCCAATCATGATCATTCTATCTTTAAGATCGGTAAATATTCATATCTAACTTATTAAGTTCGGTAAATGTTTACATCATTGATCGTTCATTATCGATATTTTATCGGTAGATGTTCATATTGAATCGGTAACTATTTATATAATTTCGGTTAATGTTGATACTTTTAACACCTATCTAAGAAACTAGAACCTTAAGGATCTAGTTTTAAATAATACCAACTTCACTGAGGTTCAGCCGGTGACTTAACAGTTAACCCCAAATCTCTAGAGAGCTTTGATGTTAACTGTTAAGTAGGTGTTAATGCTCTAATATCTAACCTTAAAATTGCTTTATGTTTGTCACTAATATCATGTAATTGATATGTTTATCTTCATTAATCTATGGATTTCTGATCGCTTGATTTCTCATTTTTTTCTTATTTGATCCAATAACTTTTTATTGTGTACCTGCATTTTAGGGTCTTACTACCCTGATCGTTGCGGGTGTTCGCCAGCGATATAAAATAAGTGGGTGGAGCTAAGTTTTAAGGCTTAGTAAAGGAAATAGTAAGTGACAGTGTCATAGTGTCTAGACGGGGACACGCTAAATCTAGGTTCATGGATTTAGATACAAACAAGCTCTCAGTGATGAATTCGCTAGATAAGAAGATTGATAAAGCAGTACACAAACTTATTTAGAAAGGGGAAAGAGTGACGTCTTGACCTGCAATGGTGTGGCGAGCCAAGCGACTATGCCCAGCCCTAATTAATCTGTCGTATAAATACGCGCTTGATGAAGTATGAGACTGAAAAGCCAACAATAAAATGAAAGATGGTCTTTGGTTGATGTTAACGTTTTTGTGTTGCATCACCCAGCCCGTCATAAGAATTCTATTGCCTGTTATAAATGCGAACGAATTAAATGACCGTATTATCCGTACATCTGGGTGTCGGGTTGTTGTTGTCTCTCTTGCCTTTGTTGTTTACCCCTATGTTTCACATGAAAATTTTTTTCGTTGCGCGGTTTTTACAGCAGTTCTTCGCTCAATACTTTATTTTTGATTTGCTTATAAACATGTCAATTACATGGAGTTTTGAACAAGCTCGAAACGAGCTATTTGGCTTTTTCAGTTTCTAATACGGTGACTTATTCTGGGTAAGTAAGGACGGAATAGAATGCGATTTTTGAAACTCAGAACCGATCATAAACGAGTGCGAAGAGATGGAACACGCTACGTGACACCATTGATTGTTGATGCACCAAGACGCTTTGCGCCAAGTCGTGATCGTAAAGAAACCAGCTTGCGCCGAAAGGAGTGTCAGTTAATTACTGGTGCGCATGATTCAGGAAAAAGCCGCTGGCTTATGCGCCTAAAGGATAGCCGACATGAAATCTGGGGGAAAAAGCCGCAACCTATTTTACTTGAGGGGCTGATGCCTTTATCAAGTTGGGTGGAGGTGAAAGGCATTGCAAAATGGCACCAAGACAAAGAAGTACAATCAGAAGATTATACGCCCTGGGGGAAGCTCAACTTGCAGCTTAAGGCGGATCTCTTAGCTGATTATCTTCTTGACACCCAAGCCTTACTTTTTATCGATGATGCGCATAAGCTGACTGGCCGGAAAGCACAAATAGCACGTAAATGTTTACTGTCTTCCAAAGTTTGGTTAATGGCATCAAGCGAGGAAGGACGGCTCCCTCCTTCTTTTCGGCCTATCGTAGAGCGCCGTTCTCCACAGCGAATTAACTTAGAGAGTGATGTAAGTTACGACACGACCAAAGCCTTGATTTGGTTCATGGTGGCGATGTGTGTTGTGGCCGGTGCATGGGAAGCCGGTGCTGTAATCGGTGGTCTGCAGATGTTAGGTACTGGAAGAAGGTCGACGCGTGCTGATTAATGTTTTCCTTATATGGATTAGTTTATGCGCGTTCAGTGCTGCCTATGCCAATGATTGGGGGATTAGTGTGCCTTGGGAAGAAGCTGAGGTGCTACCGCCAGAAATCAAGCCCTACGAGCTCCCTACTTTAAAAGGGCAATCTCCCCACTATAATGTCCCTACCCCTGCCCTCACGCCGGCACCAAAAGTGGATCCGGATGCGATTTTTAACACTGTACTTAAGTGCTACCCAGAAAAGAGCAAATTTAAGCTCGATTTAAACTTGGTAGCGGGAATGAAATCAAATATCGATGAGTATGATCCTGAAGGTTGGCCCGAGATAACTGAGCATTACATTGGGATTGTCGGCAAAATGCCGCTCTACTCCACAACCGAACAATCGCGGGAGCGCCAATGGGAATATCAACGTCGTACCGCTACAGCTACCTCTGTAGCAAGCTTTACTCAATCCTTAGCTGATAGAAATTATGCCTATCGCTTAATGGGGCTTTATCTCTCTTTGGAGGCCAGAGCGCAACTTAGAGTGAAAAAAGGGGTAGCGAACGTATCAGAACAAGTCGCTTTGCTTGAAAAAGTGGCTTCTTCTCATCGAGATGTTTTGGCGCATGAGGCCAAAATTGTTGAGCATCGTTTAGCTTTGGTGGCGATGTGTGAAGCTACGTATACCGATCAGATGAACCGCTATCTTCAAAAACTCGCTTTCCTTCCACGCCCTACTTCCGATATCAAATCACAATGAAATGGCTCAATCACACCTTAATTGCTGGTGCGATTTGTGCTGTGGTGTCACCGCCTCATGTTGCTGTGTGTGTCGCGGGTGCAACTGCTCCTGATTGGTTTGAATATGTGCTTAAGGTTGGTAATCGACATATCAAACACCGAGGCCCCACACATGTCTTTACGCATTGGTTACTGGCTGCCCTAGCCTTTACTTTAGTTTGGGATTACCACGGGATTGGGATGGCATTTGCTTGGGGCGGCGTTAGCCATATTTTGACTGATGCAATGACAGTATCTGGTGTGCCTTTTTCGCCATACAGTGATAGGCGATTCCATCTATTTGGTGGCCGATTTCGAACCGGTGACCCTATCGAATATGCCATTTCTGCGGGAGTTGTGGTGGTGTGTATTGCCCTATCCCACCTTACTGGTAGTACTGGCTTTGCCCCTTTCTTTTTCAACTGGGGCGGCATGTACCAAGAAGGTGTGATTGATGCGCTAGAGTGGAAAATGAATCGATTTAGACTTATTTAAATGCGGGGGAAAGTTGTCAATGCTCAGGCTGAGCATTGACAATTTTATGAGGAATGTATTACTCAAAAATTGCAATATCTAGATATTTCCCATTTACCCATAATAAACGTTTGCCATTGGATTGAGCTCTTGACACCCCCTCTTTCTTCTTGGCAACCCATACCAGTCGTTTTGATGATGGTGGGTTATCAGTTAAAGAGTGAAGGACGCTACGTAAGTCTCCCCAACTACGAAACTCTTCCGCTTTGCCCTTATAGGTTTTGCTGATCCAACTGGTGTGCATTCCCGCATGTCTAGGTACTTGATATGTGTAATCGACATTCGTATTTTTTGTTGCCCCAACGGCAGCTATAGAATTGTCTACCCATGCAATTACTGCATTGATTTTTCCGTTTTTACTTGGATTCCTAAAATAGGTTTTAAAGCCAGTATTACGATTGGATAAACCACTCATTGCGTGTTTGCTGAAACCTGTCACGTCATCATAAACTACAGCAAAAAAGTCTAACCATCCCCACTTTGCATCCAAACTCTCTATTATAGAATTGACAGCGCTCTTGTGATTTTTTGCATCCAAATTAGGTGCAATTTTCACCGTGAAGTATTTATCTATATAGTACTCACAGTCGCTTTTACAGTTGTTAAGACTCGAGAGCCACTTACTTTCATTATTGGAAATAGGGTCCTGATAGTAAGAAATATTGTTGTTTATAACGTTTTCAACCTGATCTAGGTATTCGCCAGGTACATAGTCTAGCGGATTACCGCCGTCTGGAACGTCAATGGATAGCAACAACTCTTGAGGAAATAGATCGATGCAATGTAGGAAGTCATCGATCACTTTAGCTGTGGTCACATAGTAGTTTAGAGTTAGTCCTATATCTTGCATGTGGACGGCATCTGCGTAGTTAGCTTCAAACTCTGCATCGTAAATATTATTGCTGACCACATTTTCCGTTACGGTCAGGTTTATTTTGGATACTGCATTTCTAATATCCCAAATTTTTAGCTCTTTGAGGTCTTTTAGTGCGGCTTTACGTTGGCCGTCATTGGGTGCTTCCATGAAGATATTCATGTATTTAATGGCAGTGTCTATAACAGATATTGCTTCTGTTAGGTTCATTTTTGCCGCCGCGCCCTGTACAACTGACTCTAAATGATCGAACTCGCTGAGCATGATGCTTTGTAAGCTATCTATTTTCTTATCTAAATCTCCCAGCATATCAATGATGATTTGGTCGCTAGATTTACCGGATGTAAAAAGAGATATGAGACTGATAGTTGCTCCTAGAGCACCGAGTGACGCTGAAAACTTAGAAAGACTCGACCCTGTAAGAACGTTAATGACCTTATTGAGATCGCCACCACTTTTTCCTATGTTCATTGCGTTATTGAACCGGTTTATTTCTTTTATAACCGTAACCGTCTTTTCTCCAATATCCTCAGCCTTAGGGGAAGACTTTCCAACATTAACTAATGTATCTACCATGTTTTTTTCCTTATTTTATACTAGCCATGACGTTTTTGATTAACATCGAGTTATGTATAGGTGTGAATTCATGGTTTGTAAATAATTGCTCTTGAGTTGGTAGCGTATATGAGAATGCTTAGAATGTGAGCTTTTTACAGGAGATGCGTAAGCAGCTAAACATAGGAAATCATTGTTACTTTACATAGTGGATAGTAATATACGGTATGTCGTTTTTAGGTTGATTATTTCCATGACAAAAGATGAATTCATTTTAAGACAGCTCTCTCGAACAAAAAGAAAAAAGTATGAGCAGTACGTTGTGACCAAGATTATTCATTTAATCGATAACCATGATGTTAAGTTTATTACTCAACAATATGTTACAAGGCCTTCAGGACGAGCGTTAACTGATCTGTATTTCCCTCAATTAGGTCTTCACGTAGAGGTAGATGAAGCACATCATCTTTCGAATAAAGAAGCAGACTCTATGAGAGAGGCGGATATTGTAGAGGCGACAGGTCACAAGTTCTTGAGAGTTGATGCTGCTTTATCGTTAGAAGCTATCGATAAGCAGATAGTTGAAATAGTCAATGAGATTAAAAGCCAGCTAACTAGAAAAAATATAGAGCCATGGGATCTAGAATATGAGATGTCTACAGAAAAGTATTTAGGACTAGGCTATGTCGATGCTGATGAGGATGTCGCATTTAAAACAATAAAAGATGCATGTAACTGCTTCGGGCATAAATACAAAGGATACCAAAAAGCGGTCGCCGCCTTCCCGGAAGAAAATACTATTTTATGGTTTCCTAAAGCTTATCCAAATAGCGGCTGGAATAATGCTATATCAGATGACCATGAGGTTATCACTGAACGTAGTGTCGATGAAGATATAGCTAGAGAACATATTGAGAAACACATTAACCCTAAATTTGGTAAAGAAACGAGGCGCGTGGTATTTGCTCGTGTGAAAGGCTCACTAGGGGACGTGCTTTACCGTTTTCGTGGAGTGTACGAACTCAACTTGAAGAAGAGTAATCAAGATGTAGGCCTAATATGGGAACGAACAGCGAAACGAGTTTCAACTATTAAATGATATTGGGATTCATACCGCGAAAAATGCTGTATGATTGTTGAGTAAGAATTACGCATCAGTCTGATGCAACTGGTAACCCTTGCAGTCGTTTCGCTCCTTGAGGTCTATTACATACCATTGATGGGAGGATACATGGGAACATTCCTAGCGACATTAGCAGTGAAGTGGATTAGCGAACAGGTAGTAGGTACAGCGCCAGCGGAGCAGCAGGTGACTACAAACCTAGGCGACACTAAGCTGGTTCCAGTGAATTTGGGCGAGTAATGCTACGCTGTTTTACTACCTGTTTGCTCCACCAATTAAAAACGCCAGCTACTAGAGCTGGCGTTTTATTATTTCCTTTTAAGTACTTCTTGAATTGCAGTATCCAGTTCCGCCTGTAGTTCCTTCGACAACCGTCCAAACTCATACGAGAAATTACGACCTTTCACCTTTTTACGCGCGAACATGCCTTTGCTATCGAACTCGGCTAGAGGAATCACGGTTGCTTTGTCTGATTCTTGTTTGGCTTCGGCGATTTTTAACTCGGTTTTGATACAAGAAATCAGATCATCTTTTATATCTTCTTGGCTCTGCTCAGGCTGAGCATTGACAGCTTTACTGGTTATTTTTTTGATGAAACTGCTCAAAGCTTTCTTGTCGCCGGTGAACGCTTTCATCACTTTAGCCAGGATAGAGTAATCTGTGTGAGACAAGTCATTAGCAACAGGGAATAGGGCGATTAACTTACTGTCAATACTGGCAGCTTTAAGTGCACGGCCCACGGCTTGACGGCTAATATTCAATATTTTTGCCGTATCTTCTTGAGTAAGATCACCACTCTTCATCAGTATTTGGCACTGCAAGCCAATCTCACGTTGGTTGTGTTCTTTAGCTGTTTGTAACTGCTTGGCCAGCGCTTTTGCATCAGCGGTCGAAATTTCGTCTTGGGTGACTAGAATTCGGAATGTTTTAACACGACCTTCTTGAAGCAAAAACCAAGCACGACGACGAGATCCATCAAGAACATCAATGTGGCCATCTATTTCGCGACCAACGGCCGGGTAAAACTGTTGGAACTCCAACGAGTCTAAATCTTCCAAGGACTCTTTGGTTAACAAAGACTGGTCGCGTCCGTTCACATCAAAAGTAACCACAGTGTTTTGTTTTACCTGCTCGTATGACAAGGTCACTTCGTTAAAAGTCGCAGCTGTACCAGATGCAAGTTGCCACACCATCTTTTGACCTACCGATTCGAGGCCGAATTTTTGTTGTAGATACTCGGCGGCATTCTGGCCACTCTTCTCTAATTCTGTGTTGAGTTGCGATGTTAGAGTATCTAAGTTTGCTTTGGCCGCTGATTGTTGTGCTTGCGCTGAACCTGGTGCATTACCTAGAGGGCTACCGCCACGTTTCTTTGCCATTACTTGTTCTCCTGTTCACGCCAAACGTTCAGAATATCGCGCAATATTTGACTGGTAACTTCATAGCTATTTTGCTGTGCGCTTTGGAACGTTGCTTTGCTTTTCGGGTATTCACTTTTCGACATGTCAAACACTGTCGAGAGTAGGGAAGATGACTGACGGACGGCTTCACTGTGCTTAAACTCTTTGGAGTACAAGTAAGGGGAGAAGTGGTCGTACAGGTTGTTCATTAACTCGGTAGTTGTTGAGCTATCACGATGGTTAGTTAGCAATATTTTCATGAAGTCATAACCTTCATGGTTAGCGTTTTCTAACAATGCCCACACTTGCGGGATGTAGCTGAAGTAAGAACAAGTCGCATCAATGTCATTTTCGGTAATCGACAATGGGAACACTACATTCGTTGCTGCAAAGTACGCGTTAAAGGTCGCGTAGCCCAGAGAGGGTGGGGTGTCGATAATGATGATATCGAACTCATCTTTAACGCTATCGATGATGTCTTTAAGCAAAGAGTATGGAGACGCTAAAGTTTGGCTGAACACTTGCTCATGAAACCAACCTTCCATCGCTCGGTCACTCTGTGCTGCCGGTAAAATACGTAGGTTAGGAATGGTCGTTTCCAGAAAAGCTTCAGAGATGACTTGCTCAACAGTTTCGCCTTCATCAAGGTCGAACGTTTGCATCATCAGATCCCCAACAGACAAATTACCTTCTTGATCCGCTTCGGGTGCATAGTACATCGACAGAGTGGCTTGGCCATCCATGTCGATTAAGCCAACGCGGTACTCTTGATGGAACTCAGTAGCTAAGCCTGAAGCGATAGTTGCGGCAGAAACCGTTTTTCCTACACCACCTTTTTGGTTCTGGATCACCATCACTTGCGTCTTTTGCTGCTCGCTGCGTATGAACTTAGCGTCTTTACGCAGGTTCTCTGGCAGTAAGTCGCGTACCTTGTACATTTCTGCAATATCAATCGACCATTGTGAGTCTTCATGGCGACGTGGGTCTATCTCGGCAGCAGTGACGTAACGGTCAAGCGTTTTTGCATCAATACCAAGATAGGTTGATGCCTCTGCTCGGGTAAAGTTACGAAGTTCTTTACGGTGATTGGCTAATAAACGTTGGTTACGGCGCTGAATGTACGCGTCGGCACCTGTTTTAAGCGCTTGAAATGTCGTAGTAGTGTGTAGGTTATCCATTTCTGCCTCCATGTAGGAATGAGAAATAGTATATACCTCGATTTTTGATGTTGGTAGTTAAAAGTGATGGATGATTGAAATGTATGCGGTTGATATCATTTCCGATAAAGAAAAGCTGAATTACAGCCAGGACCAAATAAACTACTTTCGAGAGAAATAGCTAGAATAGGTTATTGATTGGTAATTAATAGACTTAATTTGGTTGGTGATAACGCCGAAACGACCCAAAGTATGAATGCCTAGCTAAAGGCTAGTTTTTTCCGGAGTCGGAAAGATATCAGCGGCCGTAAGAGATTTTTTCTGGTTATTGGTGGTAAAACGCAAGTTTTTCAAATTTATTTTCTAAAGGCTTTTTATAGGTGAAAAATAGGTTATTTATAGTTAGTAATATCTATTTATAAATTTGACTGCTCTGACTCTTTATGGGAGATTGTGTTTAAATTCAAAGACATAGAGATTCGCACCAATGCCAGTATTAGACGCAAATACGGAAGCAAAAAAAACAGATAAAAGAACAAAAAGAGTCACCGCTGTAAGAAGGGCACAGGAAGAGAAGGCAGCTCAGCTTATTGCCGGGATGGGGTTGGAAAATGTCCTTTACCCGCCGTTAGGGCCTTCACTGCGCCATCCCTTTACCACAGAGGTTATCGTGTATGCCGAAATGATAGGTTACACGCAGAAAACCATTAGTGAGCTTATCGGCTGTTCACAACCAACCGTATCTGGCTGGCGTAAAGGGGAGGGTAAAGCAGAAACACACAAATTGCTTCCGCTTATCCGCCAACTTTCACCACGGGTTTCAACCGAAAGTAGCCACCTATTGACCGCCGTTGAAAGCATTGAGTTCGCTCTACCGATAAACTGGGAGCTGAAAATGCTTTGCTGGCACTTAGAGGTGGAGCACCGTGTCGAGACAACGCCGGATAAACTGCGTCGTAGTATCATTGGGCAGTTGGAAAAAGAGCTTGCAGAAGAATCCCGTGTATTAGATATGCAGCTTCACCGAGAAACTGAGCAGTTCTTACAGAGCATTACACAACTGACAAAAGCCAAAGAACGTGCAGAGACCGAAAAACTGACCAATGATCAGAAGCAGGTGGAATACGATAAAGCCGTGGATGCATTTCTCAGCGATCGTTCTGATGTTGCTAACCTTGAACCAGATCTCCGAACTGAGTTCATTGACAAGACAATTGACAGGCCGTGTCTCAGCAACCAATTACAGCAGACCTACGCAGAGCTCAAAGCATCAATCGCGCTGGCGCACTCACTCAGCGAGGACAAGCTGACTGATAAGCTGACTGAAAAGTTGAAATTACATAAAGTTGCAGCGGAGCAACAGTTAGCAGAGATGCGTGACAACCATCAGAGCCTTCTGAAAAATAAGTCACCATTCGGTCATTATGATGAGGCTTTATCGGCAGAAATCATCAGAGTATCGACGCTGAATGAACTTGATAAAAACCTCGGCCAGCTTATATCAAAACTGTACCCGGAAGATCATCAGTTCTCGTTTGAAATTGTAGTTCGAAATGATTATAGCTATGACTCCGGCAGGGAGATTTCAATCAACGTTTCTCCTGGTGCATTGCTGCATGACTACCTACTGACAAAAGTCACCCCCACTTATACTTTTGAGCAGGTTCAGCTGAGCGGCAGAGAATTGGCTGTTATTCAAAATGCCGAGCAGTCCCCGCAACCTAGATGGCAGTTGCCGGAACGACGTCATGAACACGAGTTCCGTGAGAAGTTAACCTGCTATACCTTACAGAGCTCGAGACTGGCACTTGTTAACCAGTACTGCGATTACAAAACCACAGAAGAAGTAAAGGTGCTTAGGGTATTCAATGATGCGGAAGATATGTTGGAAAGTGCTGCCCCACACCTGACTGACGATGAAATGACTCAGTGGAAAACACAGCTTGCAGAACAGGGCTATCTGCTGCGTAGCGCTCGTACAGTATATTGAGGTGACCAATGGATAGTACACTAAACTTTGCCGTTCTCGTTGACGGAGAAAATGCGCAGCCATCGAAGTATCAAGACATTCTGCGAGAGGTGAGTCAAAAAGGAAATATTGCCAGCAAGTGGGTCTATGCAGATTGGACAAATCCGACCCACAAGAGTTGGAAAGACATCATGCTCGAGACAAGTTCAGCACCTAAGCAGCAGTTTCATTATTGTAAAGATGCTGCAGACCACGCTCTAATCATGGATGCTATCGAGCTGATTTGTACAAGCGATAAAATCAATGCAATGTGTATTGTGAGCAGTGATGGTGGCTTTGCTGGTCTAGCGCAGCGAATTAGCGAAAAAGGGTTGCACGTAATGGCGGTCGGTAAAAAGGATACACCGGCTGCCTTTCGAAAAGCTTGTCACAATTTTGTTTATGTTGAGAACATCGGCTGTGAAGACAACCAAGCTAGAGATGTCGGGGATGATGCTGAACTAGATAGGTTGTTGCTCGACGCATACTGGCAGTTGGTTGGAGACAATAACTGTGTCTATCTTGGTGATCTTGGTACTAAATTGAAGCAATTAGACAGTGCGTTTGACCCTAGAACTTACGGTAGTGCAAGCTTAAAGAAACTGATCATCAATAAAACGACCCAACTGGAAATTCATGATGTTCGAGACGACCGTTGCTACGTGCGCCTTGCCAACGCTATAGGTACGGTGAAAGCGACACCTAAGAAAGGCAAAGGTTTTGCATTTATCGTGTGCCAAGGAGAAGAGTTTTATTTTCGTAAGGATGACTTGATGGACGAAAAGCACTGGTCAAAGATAAAATTAAATCAGAAGGTCTACTTTCAAAAGACCTCAAAGCACCATGGCCCCGCGCCTGGAGCAACAAATATTAAGATTTTCTGATTTAACAAAAAAATCCCAACATTGTTGCCCTTGCTGCTAAGGAAATGTCTTTTGCGGAATTGATATTTGTGCCTCAGGTTAACTTCAGCACTTAACCTGAGGCAAATCTGTCCAGCATGTTGTGTACTGAGGCGTCAGAATCTGACGCCTCATTTGCCACTTTTGCTCAATGCCTTGAGCGCCGAGGAATAACGTGTTCTGGCCATAACGTTGATTCAGGCCATCAAACACCGACATCAACGGCGTATTGTTTGGGGATGGGTTAAATAGATCCACTTGCTCTTGCCGTCCTTCAACTAAATCCAATAGCCCAACCCCCACTTTGTAAAAGCGTACGCCTTCAGAAAAGAGCTGGTCTGTGAGTTCAGAGACCACTTGGGTGATCTGCGTGACATCTGCAGTCGGGTAGGGGAACCGGTGTACGACGCGCCGATTATAGGGCACATCATCAAAGGGTGAACTCGAGGCAAAGCACATTAGTACCTTACATAAGGATTGCTGCTTTCTCGCTTTACACGATGCAATGCCTGCGTGGTGACACAACGCTTGGCGTAATGAGGTCTCGTCTTCAATGCGTTCGCCAAAGCTGCGCGTAGAAAAGATCTGCTTCTTATCGGCTCTTGCTTCATCCCACTGTTTACAAATTTGACCATTAAGCTCACGCACTGTGCGTTCCAACTCCACATTAAACACCTTGCGTGCCAGTGACGCAGGGTACTTGGCCAGTTGCAAAGCGGTGGTGATGCCAAGGTGTTTTAGGTGAGTAGTCAGCTGTTTTCCTACCCCCCAGACATCGCTTACAGAAAGCTGAGCTAGGACGCGTTCTCGCACTGTTAAAGTATCGAGTACGCACACCCCATTAAACTCAGCGATTTTCTTTGCTACTTGATTAGCGATTTTGGCCAAGGTTAACGTCGGTCCTATACCAACACACACAGGTAAGCGGCACTCTCGCCACACCGATTTTCTGAGGTTTTGCCCATGCTCACGAAGACACGGTATCGCTAGCGCCGTTCGCTCGAAAGAGAGAAAAGACTCGTCGATAGAGTAGATGTGTTGCTCAGGAGCAAATCGGCCGATGACTTCCATCATCTTGCTCGATAAGTCGGCATAAAGCTCATAGTTAGAAGAGAGCGCGATAACGCCGCGTTGCTCGCACAATGCTTTCATTTGGAAGTAAGGCTTAAACTTCTCTACCCCGCATTCTTTGGCTTGGCGGTTTGCCGCGACCACACAACCATCATTATTGGACAGGACAACAACAGGCTTGCCACGCCATTCAGGGCGAAAGACTTGCTCGGCGCTGCAGTAAAACGCATTGGCATCAACCAGGGCAAACATTACCCCTGCCCAAATAGATGACTGGCTCGGTGACAGCGTATAGAGCGTATAACAACGCCCTCCACGGTAAAGGTATCGCACTCTTGAACCAAAACCGGTGCGTGGATCGGGTTCGCAGAAAGTAGCTGGCGATGCTTAATATCAAGCAACTTACACACGAATTCGCCGTTCAGGTTGGCCACAATCACATCCATGTTACTCAAGGCGACATGGCGATCGACAATCAGAATATCCCCATCGAAGATACCGACGCCTTGCATCGAGTCTCCGCTCGCTCGACCCAAAAAAGTCGCGCTCGGGTGCTCGACCAATAACTCATCTAAATCAAGCGAAAGTTGGCGGTACTCCGCAGCAGGTGACTCAAAGCCAGTGATGCCAGCACAGGCAGAAATAGGAATAACGTTCATAAATAATACTGTTTATATGTACAGTATCATTATGGGTAAAAATGTTCATAAGCGCAAGCCTGTGATGCGATCACTATAGCGCCTTTGTCCTAACATACTTATTTAAGTATGTTAGGACAAAGGCGTGTCAATAACTCTGCTAATTTAGCTGTCATCGAACATTTTTTATATCCCAAAACGTAGAACAGCATCACAACTGATGTGCTAGCCGTGAAATGTTCTGGACAAAAACACTGTATTTTCTCCGTGTAAGGCGCAATATTATTTAATAGTTGAAACTTGTTTCACAGACATTGGAGGTCCAAGTGTGTTCAATCTCTAGCAAGCTTTTAGTCGGGCAATGTTGCATGATATCGTAGACGAATTATGGTCTTACCTTTTGGGACCACACACATTCATGTGTGTTATCTTTCGATAGACTCTCGATAAACGTAACAAGGTCTAATCAAATTATGACAATTGCTTTTCAGTTCCCCTCACCAGCCAATTGGCAAGATTTTGAACGTATGCTTCTCGACCTTTACTTTGATCTTGATGCTGAGCAAGCTGGCCGTCCAGGGCAATCTCAATTTGGTATCGATTTTTTTGATGCTAAAAATAAAATTGTCATTCAAGCTAAAGCACGAGCCGTCCAAAGAGACCCAATAAAAATTAAGGAAATTATCGAGTGGGCGGAAAAGGCTAAAAAGTATTACGATAAAAATCCGTTCGAACGCCTATTTATTGTTACGACACAGCAGCGTGATATAAACCTTCAGATAGAACTGAAAACATACTTACAGAAAACGACGTTGCCATATAATGTTCGCATAGTCTTTTGGGATGATCTGGAAGAAAAATTAAACCAGATGCCGGAGTTGGTGCGAAAGTATTACCTTACCGAACTCTATGACGATGAAACTATCGCGAAGTATAGGCAGTTTTCACTTGACCATTACATATTGTTCACATTGTTTGGCAAATACATCGTATCTAAAGGCCGACAATGGCCTGAAGTTAATAAATTGGTTAACAACCTGCAATGGCTTATTCACCCAAGCTATGGCTACAAACAAAACCACGCGTCTTTACTTGAAAATTTGGACCCTTTAGCCCAATGGGTGCGACTTATGGATTGCGAGTTCAAGGAATTCGAAAAACGAATTAATGGCAGTTTTAACAAAGGTTATGTCCTGCCAGTCGAGTGGTGTAGTGTCCATCTTCATCGATTGCGAGAGCACGACTTGATTTCGGTACTGGAAACAGAACGAGAATATTTAAAATTTATTAGAGCGATTGCTAGTTTATTGACATACACGAAAGAGCACCCTGACCATAATGATTGGAGCCAAAGTGATAAGTTCAAAAGCTTAGGTAAAGCTGCGTATCATGCGACTGAGGAGTTTAAAGCTTGTATGGCTGATAATGCAGAATCTTTAGCTGCCTATGAATCGTTACAAGCAAATCTTAAGTCCCGTGGGTTTGACCCCATGCAACAGCTCGAAAGCGGACCGAATACCAACTGTTATTTTGGATACTACGGCTACTGCTATGCTGGCGATAGCTCAAGCGGTGATGTATACATCAATACCTTGCCCCATTTAGACACGGGATGTGAAAATTATCTCGTTCTTAAGGATGCGAAGAGAAGAAGCTACATACGTAGCTCCAAGTTCTACTATACGATGTGGCCAAAACACAAGCACAGTGAAACGTAAATTAATCTGATTTGGGGTCTATAGGTTCTTTTTCCTTTATTACAGAATAAAAGGCGCCACTATTTGGCCAACGGGCGGGTTTAATGCGGCTAACTTTTCGAACAAGTGGACTAAGCGAATATCGATAGTAATGCGACTTTCTTGTGACATTGTCACGCCTCCAGTTATGCTTGAACGGCTTGAGCTAGTTCACCCAGTGGAACATAAACCGCTTTGCTGTCTTCACGCCAAAAGCGCACTTTACGCACTGACCAACCACAACGAATAAAATCTTTATTCGTGAGATAGGTACCGGCACCCATTGAGTAGTTTTCTCGGTGTTCACTACTTTGCGCTGTGTCCGCTAAAAACGCAGTATCTTCATGGTTTAAGCATGCCTTGCGCAGCTCGGGAACAGCCGGCGCGTATGTTTAGACCAGGCAAGAACAATCGTTTTTTCCGTATTGAATCGATAATCATCGGCATAAGTATCGCTATTGTCCTCATCAAATACTGTGTACGTTGCCACAATGGCACCTTGCGCCCAATCCGGTATTGAAAGCGAAGCTTGAAACGCCTTCTCTCGTTCTACTCGCTGTTGATGCGCTGCTTTTCTTTGTTCGGCCTTGGCCTGTTCCTCGGCTTCTTGTTGGGCTTTTGCTAAACGTGTGCGCGCTAACACTTGAGAGCGAGCCAACGCCACCGAATGTCGATTTAACTGATAGGCTTTAAGCAGTGCGAGCAGCTCGCGCCCTTGGGCGTGAGTAAAATACCTATGCGACGAATCACTTTTCTCAAGCGATAGCGCGTACTCGAGTACACGAAAACAGTGATCCGAAAAACCGCACTCATTACCACCGCAGCCCAGGTCCACGCGGCAACGGTGCTGATGGCCACCTTCAAACGTGACCGTTACTTCTGTTTTGTCGTAACCGCCCAATGGATTATCCAAAGCAGCTTTCAGTGCGATCGCCTCAAAAATTTCGAAATCAAATTCCTCACCCGTTTGTAATCTGGAAGATTCAGACCAGTGAATCACAACAGACAGCGGCGCCACCTTCATTGTTGTAGAGCCTGACGGATGCAACGGGGATACGTTGCTCGCTTTTGCGGGCTTAGTGCTGTGAGTTTGCAAAGATAGGGAATGTGACATGGTGTGCTCCTTGGGTTGTTAGGGTTTCATCGTCGTTTTCGCCTAACTTCCCGGTAGCCTGCATGGTTTTCACTGGCAAAAGCGCGCAGCGTTCATTTCACTTTTTCTAGTGAAGTTCTGCGGGCGGAGGATAGAAGTGGCGTAAACGAAGCGTTGAAACCCAGCACAAGGACAGAGTAGGGCACAAACACAAAGCATACTCAGGCAAGCACTTGGCCGCGAAAGTGAAAGCCTGCCTAGCCCTGATTGTGACCGGAACGGCCAAGACAACGGAAAGCACGTTGTTTGTGATTGAAGTGGCTTGGTTGAGCCACCGAGGAGTGAGGTACGAGCGAAGAGGTTCGCGAGATAAAGCAGGTTTCAGCTTCGGTTTTATCAATACAAACTACCCAATCCAACGAACAGCACCTTAAACCTAACTAGTCAAAATAAATTATAGTGATCAGCGTTTTATATT